>JBDHTK010000165.1:0-6892 GCA_039808625.1 Devosia sp.
GCCTGACGCCGGCCTCGATGGCCGCCAGCGAGTTGGCGACGGCCTGCCCCGTATCGTCATGGGCATGGATGCCGAGCCTGCCGCCGGGCGCCACGGCCCTGACGGCGGCGACGGTGGCCGCGACCTCGGACGGCATGGTACCGCCATTGGTATCGCACAGCACCACCCAGCGGGCGCCGGCGGCGATGGCGGTCTCGACGAATTTAAGACTGTAGGCGGGGTTGGCCTTGTAGCCGTCGAAGAAATGCTCGGCGTCGATCAGCACCTCCTTGCCGGCGGCGACGGCGGCCTCGACGGTTTCGCGCAGGCCCTTGAGATTCTCCTCGCCGGACATGCCGAGGGCGATCTGCGCCTGCTGCTCCGACGACTTGGCGACGAAGCAGGCGGCCGCGGCGGTGGAATTGAGGATGGCCTGCACGCCCGCGTCGTTGCCGACGGAACGGCCGGCGCGCTTGGTCATGCCGAAGGCCGTGAAGGTGGCGCGGCGCGTGCGCGGCGCAGCGAAGAACGCATCGTCCACCACATTGGCGCCGGGATAGCCGCCCTCGATGTAGTCGACGCCGATCTCTTCGAGCAGGCCGGCAATGCGGATCTTGTCCTCGATGGAGAACTCGATGCCGGGCGTCTGCGCGCCGTCGCGCAGAGTGGTGTCGAAGAGATAGACGCGTTCCTTGCTCATCGCGCGGTACTCGGTTGCGGCGTCCAGGCCTCGGTGTCGTGGTCGGGATGCTGGTTGTTGGTGCGCTTGATCGCCACGGCCTCGTCGGCCATCGCGGCCTCCGTGGTGCCGACCTCCTCGACATCGCCGAGGTGGAACAGCGAGGGATGCTTGCCTTCGAGGCCCATCTGGTAGAGCAGCGGAATGCGGTGCGGCTCGTCGAAGGCGCCGATGGCGAAGGAGATGTGCTGGCTGTCGTCGTGGCGGAAGTAGAGAGGCGTGCCGCAATTGGGACAGAAGCCGCGCCCGACATGTTCGGAACTGCGGAACTCCGACGGCCGTCCGCGCGTCCAGGTCAGGTTCTCGTGGCCGACGCCGACCAGCGCGGCAAAGAGATTGCCCGTCGCCTTCTGGCACATGCGGCAGTAGCACACATGCGGGTTCTCGCGGATGGCCCGGGCGTGAAAGCGCACCGCGCCGCACTGGCAGCCGCCCGAGAATTCGCCCAGATTCAGATCTTTCATCGCGACGCTCCTGCGGCAAAGCGGTCCGTGGCTTCGATGAGATGGTGCAGGATGCCCGGCTGGCTGAGGGCGTGGCCCTCGCCCTCGACGAGATGGAAGTCCGCCTCGGGCCAGGCGCGGTGCAGCTCCCAGGCCGTCTGCGGCGGGCAGGCCGTGTCGTAGCGGCCCTGCACGATGACGCCGGGGATGTCGCGCAGCTTGCGCGCGTCGGCCAGCAACTGCCCCTCGTCCATCCACCCGGCATGGACGAAATAATGGTTCTCGATGCGGGCGAAGGCGAGCGCGTAGTCGTCCTCGTAAAAGGCGTTGCTCACCGACGGGTCGGGCAGCAGCGTGATCGTCTCGCCCTCCCAGCGTGCCCAGGCTTTGGCGGCGGCGACCTGCTCGGCCCGCTCGGGCGCCGTGAGGCGGCGGCGATAGGCGGCCATCATGTCGCCGCGCTCGGCCTCGGGGATGGCGGCGACGAAGCCCTCCCACTTGTCGGGAAAGAGCAGCGAGGCGCCGTGCTGGTAGTACCATTCGAGCTCCCAGCGGCGCAGCGTGAAGATGCCGCGCAGGATGAGGCCGGTGACGCGCTCGGCATGCGTTTCGGCATAGGCGAGCGCGAGGGTGGAGCCCCACGAGCCGCCGAAGACGAGCCAGCGCTCGACGCCCACCATCTGGCGCAGCCGCTCGATGTCGGCGACGAGATCCCAGGTGGTGTTGTGCTCGAGGCTGGCGAAGGGGCGCGAGCGGCCGCAGCCGCGCTGGTCGAACAGCAGCACGTCGTAGCGCGCCGGATCGAAGACGCGCCGCTGGTTGGGCGACAGGCCGCCGCCCGGCCCGCCATGCAGGAACACGGCGGGCGTGGCGCCGGGCGTGCCGACGCGCTCCCAGTAAATCTCGTGGCCGTCGCCGACGGCGAGATGCCCCGAGGCGAAGGGCTCGATCTCGGGGTACCAGGTGCGCAAGGTGCTCACGCGGCGCCCCCGTGATAGACCGCCTCGACATTGTTGCCGTCGGGATCGAAGACGAAGGCGCCGTAGTAGTTGGGGTGGTAGTGCGGCCTGAGCCCCGGCTTGCCGTTGTCGCGGCCGCCATTGGCGAGCGCGGCGGCGTGGAAGGCCTCGACCTCGGAGCGGCTCTTGGCGACGAAGGCGACATGGGCCTCGCCGCGATGCTGCTTGCCGGTGCCGATCCAGAAGCTCGGACGGTCGGCGCCGAAGCCGGCATGGCTGTCTCCGTTCACCTCGAACTGGGTGAGCGGCTTGATGCCCAGCGTGCCGAGGGCCGCGGTGTAGAAGGTCATGGAGCGGCCGAAATCGGCCACCGCCAGCCCGACATGATCGATGATTGCACTCATCGCTTGATCTCCCATCTGGTTGTCCGTGCGCCGGCGGCATCCTTGCCGTCCATCAGCTGGATGCCCTCGGCAAGGAGCGCGGCGCGGATGGCGTCGGCCCTGGCGAAGTCGCGCGCCGCGAGGGCGGCAAGGCGCCCGGCGACGGCCGCGTCGATGCGCGCCGTGTCCACCCCGGCAGCCTCGCCCAGGAGGGTGCCGAGCGGGAAGCCGAAAAAGTCGAGCGTCGCGGCAAGCGTTTCGGCGGCGGCGGCGACGCCGCGATTGGCGTCGCGCGCGAGGGCGTCGATGACGACGGCGGCGAGGTGGAAATTGAGGTCGTCGGCGAGCGCCGCGATCGCCGTGGCGTCGGGCGTGCCGGTGCCGGCGGCACCGGCGGCGGCGCGCTGCCAGGCGCACAGCTTGTCCTCGGCCTCCTCGAGGCGCTTGACCGAAAAGTCGATGGGCTCGCGGTAATGCGTCATCAGCATGCCGAGCCGCAGCACCTCCCCGGGCCAGCTGCGGCCGCCGAAATCGCCGGTCTCCAGCAACTGGCGGATGGTGTAGAAATTGCCGAGCGACTTCGACATCTTCTGGCCTTCGACCTGCAGGAAGCCGTTGTGCATCCATACGCGCGCCATCACCGGCGTGCCGTGGGCG
The DNA here is from genome assembly GCA_039808625.1 of Devosia sp. Classification (GTDB taxonomy): domain Bacteria; phylum Pseudomonadota; class Alphaproteobacteria; order Rhizobiales; family Devosiaceae; genus Devosia_A. The sequence goes on from JBDHTK010000165.1 coordinate 3,161, forward strand.
CAGCGCGACTGGGCGATCTCGTTCTCGTGGTGGGGGAAGATGAGGTCGAGTCCGCCGCCGTGGATGTCGAAGACCTCGCCGAGATAGCGCTGGCTCATGGCCGAGCATTCGATGTGCCAGCCGGGCCGGCCGCGCCCCCAGGGCGAGTCCCAGCCGGGCTCGTCGGGCCCGGACTGCTTCCACAGAACGAAATCGGCCGGATTGCGCTTGTGCGCCTCGACGGTGACGCGGGCGCCGGCGATGTTGTCGGCGAGATTGCGGCCCGACAGCGCCCCGTAGTCGGGCATGGATTCGACGGCGAACAGCACTTCGCCATCGGCCGCATAGGCATGGCCGCGCCGCTCCAGCGTCTGGATGAGGGCGATCATGCCGTCGATATTGTCGGTGGCGCGCGGCTCGACGCTGGGCTTGAGGCAGCCGAGCGCCGCCACGTCCCTTTCGTACTGCGCGGCGGTGGTCTCGGTGACGCGGCGGATGGCCTCGTTGAGCGGCAGGCCGGGGAAATCGCGTGCGGCGCGGGCGTTGATCTTGTCGTCGACGTCCGTGATGTTGCGCACATAGGTGACGTGCTCGGCGCCGTAGACATGGCGCAGCAGGCGGAACAGCAGGTCGAAGACGATGGCCGGGCGGCCATTGCCGATATGGGCATAGTCGTAGACCGTCGGCCCGCAGGCATAGACGCGCACATTGGCCGGATCGAGGGGCACGAAGTCCTCCTTGGTCCGGGTCAGCGTATTGGTGAACTTCAAGGCGAGGTCCGAGGCCATCGGGCTATTCCAGGCGTTGCGCGCCGGCAGCGGGCTCTTCGGGCAGAGAGAAGATGAAGGAAAACCGCGCCGCCAACAGGGGTCAGCAGCTAATAATCGAACCGATAATCGCGATCACGGGGGCGGTTTGCATGGCGCGCAATCTGACGGCGAATGCGCGCGAAAGCAAGGGGGCTGCCGCCTATTGCGGCGAAAGGCCCTGCTGGCGCGCCGCCTCGAGCACTTCGGGCGAGGAAAAGCAGATGCCGAGGACGCCGGTAGCCTTGGTCTTGAGCTCTTCATAGGCGGGATAGGCGGCGCGCGCTTCATCGCTCGTGCCGGTGCGCAGGTCGGCGGCGAGCGCGTCGATCTCGGGCTGCGAGAAGTCGGCGAAGCCGGCTTCGAGGCAGGGGCAGAGCACGGCCAGCACCGGGGCGACGTCAGCGCCCTCGGGCACCTCGCCGACGAGGAAGGCGGCGCCGTCGGCGCAGGCGGCGCGGAAGGCGGTGAAATCGGCCTGCTGGGCGAAGGCGGGCGCGGCGCCGGCCATGAGGGCGAGAGCGAGCGGCAGGACGGCGAGGCGCGGAAAGCGGGACATGGGGAACTCCGGGGAGATTCACCGGATGGTGAGACCCGCCGGCTAGACCAGCCGAATGCGTCAACACGGCGGCGGCGGGCCGATGACGATGTCGTGGCTTTCGATCGGGTCCGAATTTGGGCTAATTGATCGTCTAGCTCCGCTGAACGAGGGCCGGTCACAGCTTGGAAGCAATGCCCAAAGCGCCAACATCCCTGCTCCGCCTGCTGCTCTTTTGCTGCGTGGCGGTGCTGTGCGCGCTCGACGCGACCGGCGCCTATGCGCAGTCGCGCAACTGCCAGGCACTGGCCAATACCCTGGCGCAGATCGAGCGCAGCGGCGATTTCCGCAACCTCAATTCGGTCAACCAGCGCACGCGCGACCTGGAGCAGCAGGTCCAGCAGGCCGAAAGCCGCTATGTCCGCGACGGGTGCAACGCTGCCGCCAAGCGCGGGGAAAAACTCTCCAGCCAGTGCCGCGCCGAGGCGCGCGACGTGCTGCGGGCGCGCGAGGCGTTCGCCGCCGCCTCCAACGCCGCCTCGACCGGCAACGCCATCGCCCAGCAGCGCGAGGCGGTGCTGCAGGAGATGGCGCGCTTCAACTGCTCGTCGCGCTCGAGCGCCACGGTGCGCGAGACGCGGCGCGGCAACCTGTTCGAGCAGCTGTTCGGCGGCGCCTTCGGCAGCAGCGACGAGGAGTCGGACGGCATCTCGACGCGCGGCGACGAGTTCCAGGGGTTTTACGGCTACGAGACGGTGCGCACCGTGTGCGTGCGCAAGGTGGACGGCTATTACTGGCCGGTGAGCTATTCGACGCTGCCCGAATATGCGCCCAACGACCTGACGCAATGCCTCGAGCAGTGCCCGGGGCAGGATGTCGACCTCTACTATTACGACAATCCCGGCCAGGAGCCGGCGCAGATGATCAACCTCAGCGGGCAGCGCTATGCCGACCTGCCCAGCGCCTTCGCCTACCGGACGACGTACGATCCGGCCAATAGCTGCCAGCACAAGGTGAGCTATGGCGGCATCGATCTCGTGGCACAGGCCGACGGCTCCAACCGCGCCATCATCACCTATGCGGAAGCGAGCTTCCCGCTGCCGCTGCGCGACCCGCGGCGCGGCACGCAGGCGCGCGTCGTGGAGGCGGCGGTGACGGCCTATGTCGACGTGCCGCTGCCGCGCCCGCGGCCGGCGGCGCCGGGCGAGGAGCCGAAGCCGGTGGCGGTGACGCAGACCGCCAACGCGCCGGCGCGCATCGTGATGTTCGGCGACAAGCGCGTCAGGATAGTCGGTCCCGACACACCTTACGCCCCAACAGGGGCAACAGGGACCTGAGCTCCGGCCCATCCTCGCGGCCGGTGAGCGCCAGCCGCAATGGATGAAACAGCGCACGCCCCTTGCGGCCGGTGCGCACCTTCAGCGCCTCGGTCCAGGTCGCCCAGGTGGTGTCGTCCCACGGCTCGGGCGGCAGGAGCTCCAGCGCCTCGGCGAGGAAAGGGGCGTCGGCCTCGGCCGGCGGCTGCGCCGCCTCGCCCGCAAGCACCGCCGCCCAGGGCTCGATGTCGGAGAATTTCTCGAGATTGGCGCGCAGGATGTCCCAGGCGGCGGCGCCCACGGCGCGCGGCAGGCGGGGCGCCGCCTCGGCATAGGGCATGGCGTGCAGCAGCCGGGCGTTGAGGGCTCTGAGCTCGGCGAGGTCGAAGCGCGCCGGCCCGTGCGAGATCATCGAGAAGTCGAGGCGCTCGGCCAGCGCGGCAAGGTCGGGATAGGGCTCGACGGGCAGGCTGGTGCCGGTGAGCACGGCGACCAGCGCCACGGCCAGCGGCTCGAAGCCATCGGCGCGCAGTTCGGCGAGCGACAGCGAGCCGAGGCGCTTGGAGAGCCCCTCGCCTTCCCCGCCGGTCAGGAGGTTGTGGTGGGCGAAGGCCGGCACGGCGGCGTCCAGCGCCTCGAAGATCTCGATCTGCGTGCCGGTGTTGGAGACGTGGTCCTCGCCGCGGATGACGTGGGTGATGCCGAGCGCGATGTCGTCCACCACCGAGGGCAGCGTGTAGAGATAGGAGCCGTCGGCGCGGATCAGCACCGGATCGGACATGGAGGCGGTGTTGACCGTCTGCGGCCCCTTGATGAGGTCGGTGAACTGCACCGGCCGATCGTCGAGGCGGAAGCGCCAGTGCGGCTGGCGGCCCTCGGCCTCGTAGGCGCGCCTGTCGGCGTCGGTGAGGGCGAGGGCGGCGCGGTCATAGACCGGCGGGCGGCCGAGCAGGCGGGCGCGGCCGCGCTTGATCTCCAGCTCCTCCTCGGTCTCGTAGGCGGGATAGAGCCGGCCGGCGGCGATCAGCCGGTCGCGCGCCGCGTCGTAGAGCGCCGTTCTGTCAGACTGCCGGACCCTGACCTGCGGCGCGAT
>JBDHTK010000166.1:0-6861 GCA_039808625.1 Devosia sp.
GAAGCCTATGCCGGCAACTACGCCATCTGGCGCAACGCCCACGGCCTCGGCGAGGACACGCCGCCGGCGGCCGACATCGGCGAGGCCGACATGCTGGCCCTGGCCGAGCGGGCGCGCGCGGCGGACGGACCGGAGCGCGAAGCCTACCGCAAGGCCGGGGAGGCGCTCGGCTTCGGCCTCGGCAGCCTGTTCGCGCTGATCGACCCGGCGCCGGTGACCATGGTGGGCGTGGGCGCCACCGCCTTCGACCTCATCGAGCCGGCGCTGCGCGCGGCCGTCGCCCAGACCGCGGGCGGCCAGCATTCGCAGTCCATCGCCTTCGACACAGAGCCGGACGCGTTGGCGCTGATGCGCGAAGGCTGCGCCATGCGCGCGCTGACCTTCGTGGACGACGAGATCTTCGCGCCCGGCCCGCAGACGCAGGCAGCGGGATAGGGGGCGCGAAAGGCGCTCAGCCTTCCCTTATGGCGTAGCCGGTGCCGCGGATGGTGCGGATGACGTCGGGCAGGCGGCCGTCGTTGACCGCCTTGCGCAGGCGCCCGACATGCACGTCCACCGTGCGCTCGTCGATGTAGATGGCCTCGCCCCAGACCTTGTCGAGCAGCTGCGCGCGCGAGAAGACGCGGCCGGGATGCCGCATCAGGAACTCCAGCAGGCGGAACTCGGTCGGCCCCAGCCTGATCTCGCTGTCCTTGCGGTAGACGCGGTGCTGCTCGCGGTCGAGCACGATGTCGCCGACCTTGAGAACGGAAGACAGCGTCTCCGGCCTGGCGCGGCGCAGCAGCGCCTTCACCCGCGCCATGAGCTCCGGCATCGAGAAGGGCTTGACCAGATAGTCGTCGGCGCCGGTGGAAAGCCCGCGCACGCGGTCGCTCTCCTCGCCGCGCGCGGTGAGCATGATGACCGGCAGCCGCGCGGTCTCGGGCCGCATCCGCAAGCGGCGGCACAATTCGATGCCGGAGACGGCCGGCACCATCCAGTCGAGCACCAGAAGGTCGGGCACGCTCTCGCGCAGCCTGAGCTCCGCCTCGTCGCCGCGCGTCACCACCTCGACCTGATAGCCTTCCGCTTCCAGATTGTAGCGCAGCAGCACGCCGAGCGGCTCCTCGTCCTCCACCACCATGATGCGCGGTGCGATCATGCCTTTCTCCGTCCTCATGCCGCCGGCGCGGCCGTCTCGTCCAGCTTCGGCCGGTTCGGCGGCAGAAGCTCGCCCGTCAGCACATAATAGGCGTTTTCGGCGATATTGGTGACGTGGTCGCCGATGCGCTCCAGATTCTTGGCGCAGAACAGAAGATGCGTGCAGGCGGTGATGTTGCGCGGGTCCTCCATCATATAGGTCAGAAGCTCGCGGAACACGGAGGTGTATTTCTCGTCGATGCGCTCGTCGTCGTCGCGCAGCCGGGCGAGCGCGGGCGCATCCCCGGCCATGTAGCGCTCCACCACGGCGCCGACCTGCGCCAGCACCAGCTCGGCCATGGAATCGATCGAATGCGAAAGCTCGCGCGGGGCGGTTCCCTGCCCGACCGCGCCGACGCGCTTGGCGATGTTCTTGGCCAGATCGCCGATGCGCTCCAGGTCGCCGGCCATGCGGATGGCGCCGACCGCCGCGCGCAGGTCCTCGGCCATCGGCTGGCGCCGGGCGATCAGTGTTATGGCGCGCTCGTCGAGCTCGCGCTGGCGCGCGTCCATGACGGCGTCGTCGGAAACGACCCGCTGCGCCAGCGCCTCGTCGGAACGGGTGAGCGCGCGCGTGGCGTCGGCCACCATGGTGCCGGCGAGGCCGCCCATGTCGCGGATCAGGCCGCCGATGCGCTTCAGGTCCTCGTCGAAGGAGGAGACGATGTGTTCGCTCATGGTCCTGTCCTCTCGCCCGGGCTCGGATCAGCCGAAGCGGCCGGTGATGTAGTCCTGCGTGCGCTTCTCGCGCGGCGAGGTGAAGATCTTCTCGGTGCGGTCGAACTCGACCAGCTCGCCCAGATACATGAAGGCGGTGCGGCTGGAGACGCGCGCGGCCTGCTGCATATTGTGGGTGACGATGACGATGGTGTAGTCGGCCTGCAACTCGTCGATCAGTTCCTCGATCCTGGCGGTCGACAGCGGATCGAGCGCCGAGGCCGGCTCGTCGAGCAGGATGACCTCGGGCTTGACCGCCACGGTGCGGGCGATGCACAGGCGCTGCTGCTGGCCGCCGGACAGCGACAGGCCGCTGGCGTGCAGCTTGTCCTTGACCTCGCCCCAAAGGGCCGCGCGCGCCAGCGCCTGCTCGACGCGCACGTCCATCTCGGCCTTCGACAGCGCCTCGTAGAGGCGGATGCCGAAGGCGATGTTCTCGTGGATCGACATGGGAAACGGCGTCGGCTTCTGGAACACCATGCCGACCTTGGTGCGCAGCAGGTTGAGGTCCTGCGCGCGGCCGAGGATGTTTTCGCCGTCCAGCAGCACCTCGCCCTCGGCCCGCTGCCTGGGATAGAGCTCGTAGATGCGGTTGAGCACGCGCAGCAGCGTGGACTTGCCGCAGCCCGAAGGGCCGATGAAGGCGGTGACGCTGCGCTCCGGCAAGGCCAGCGAGATGTTCTTCAGCGCCCTGGACTCGCCGTAGTAGAAGTCGAGATTCCTCACCTCGATCTTGGCCGCGCCGGGCGCGGGCTCGGCCACGGCGGTCATGGTGGACGACATCGGTTTCATCTGTCCTGCCTGCGTGCTGTGAGGCTCCGGGCGAAGATCGACAGGCCCAGAACCGTCATGGTGATGATGAGCGCGCCGGTCCAGGCGAGCTGCTGCCACTCCTCGTAGGGCGAGAGCGCGAACTGGAAGATGGTGACCGGCAGGCTGGCGATCGGCGCGTCGAGACGGCTCGACCAGAACTGGTTGTTGAGCGCGGTGAACAATAGCGGCGCCGTCTCGCCGGAGATGCGGGCGATGGCCAGCAATATGCCGGTGACGATGCCGGACATTGCCGCGCGGTAGGCGACGGAGCGGATCACCACCCAGCGCGGCGCGCCGATGGCCGCCCCCGCCTCGCGCAGCGCGTCGGGCACCAGCTTCAGCATGTCCTCGGTGGTGCGAACCACCACCGGCACGACCAGGATGGCGAGCGCCATGGCGCCGGCCAGCGCAGAGAAGCGGCCCATGGGCCGCACCATCAGTTCATAGACGAACAGGCCGACGACGATGGAGGGCGCCGACAAAAGGATGTCGTTGATGAAGCGCACCGCCGTGGTCAGCTTCGAGAAGCGGCCGTATTCGGCCATGTAGGTGCCGGCCAGCACGCCGACCGGCGTGCCGACGGCCACCGCGATCGCCGTCATGAGGACGGAGCCGGCGATCGCGTTGGCGAGACCGCCGGCGTCGCCCGGCGGCGGCGTCATCTGCGTGAACACCGACAGCGACAGGCCGGCGGCGCCCTTCCACACCAGCGCGCCGAGGATCAGCGCCAGCCAGGCGAGGCCGATGCCGGCGGCGCAGGCGCACAGGCCCATCATGACGGCGTTCTTCGCCTTGCGGCGACGGTGGGGCGAGGAGGACGCGGACATGGCTCAGGCTCCTGCGGCGCGGCGCTCGATGCGCATCAGCATGAAGCGCGCGACGGCAAGCACCAGGAAGGTGATGACGAACAGGATGAGGCCGAGCGCCACCAGCGAGGAGGTGTAGAGCGCGCCGTCGGCTTCGGTGAACTCGTTGGCGATGGTGGCCGAGATCGTCGTGCCCGGCGCGAACAGCGAGGCGGAGATGCGGTGCGCGTTGCCGATGACGAAGGTGACGGCCATGGTCTCGCCGAGGGCGCGGCCGAGCCCCAGCATGACGCCGCCCATGATGCCGGTGCGGGTGTAGGGAATGACGATGCGGCGCGTCACCTCCCATGTCGTGCAGCCGATGCCGTAGGCCGCTTCCTTGAGCACGGCCGGCACGGTGTCGAACACGTCCCTGGCGATCGAGGTGACGAAGGGCAGCACCATGATGGCCAGGATCAGCGCCGAGGTGAACAGGCCGATGCCGTAGGGCGGCCCGGCGAACAGGTTTTCCAGCACCGGCACGCCCTTGAACAGGTCGATGGCGGCCGGCTGGAAATGGCGCTGGAGGAACGGCGCGAAGACGAACAGGCCCCAGATGCCGTAGATGATGGAGGGGATGCCGGCCAGCAGCTCGACGGCGATGCCGATCGGCCGGCGCAGCGGCCGCGGGCACAGCTCGGTCAGGAACACGGCGATGCCGATGCCGATGGGCACGGCGATCAGGATGGCGATGGCCGAGGTGACGACGGTGCCGTAGATCGGCGCCAGCGCGCCGAATTTTTCCGTCACCGGGTTCCACGACTGGGTGGCGATGAAAGAAGGGCCGAAGGCCGACAGCGCCGGCCAGGCGCCCACCACCAGCGAGACCGCGACGCCGCCCAGGATGACCAGCACCAGGACGGCGCAGGCGCGGGTGAGGGCGTGGAAGGCCGCATCGGCGAGAGCGAAGCGCCGCACGGCGGCCTGGCGGGATCGCACGGCCTGCGGCCGGGGCATGGCTGGGGAAACGGCGGTCATCGAATGCCTTCGCTTTGCGAGGAGGCGGGCTGGGGCGCCGCGGCGCCCCAGCCGCGCGCGTCACATGGCCGAGAACAGCGGCTTGCCGTCGGAGCCGACGATGTCGCGTGCCCACATCGCCTCGACGCTTTCGACCACCTTGTCGGGCATCGGCACGTAATCGAGCTCGCCGGCCATCCCGTCGCCCTGCGCGTAGGACCAGGCGAAGAACTTCAGCGCCTCGGCGGTGGCGGCCGTGTCGTCCGGGTTCTTGTAGACCAGGATCCAGGTCGCCGCCGTCATCGGCCAGGACCCCGCGCCCGGCTGGTTGGCGAGGATGACGCCGTAGCCCGGCTGCGCGGACCAGTCGGCGCTGGCGGCGGCGGCCGAGAACGAGGCGGCGGTCGGCTCGACCTTGTTGCCGTCCTTGTTGATCATGTCGGCATGGGTCAGCTTGTTCTGCTTGGCATAGGCGTATTCGACGTAGCCAATGGCCCCGCCGGTCTGGGCGACGTTGTTGGCCACGCCCTCGTTGCCCTTGGCGCCGATGCCGACGGGCCATTCCAGCGCGGTGTTGACGCCGACCTTGTCCTTCCAGTCCGCGCTCACCTCGGCAAGGTAGTAGGAGAAGTTGAAGGTCGTACCCGAGCCGTCCGAACGGTGGACGACGGCGATGGCCTGGTCGGGCAGCTCGACGTCGGGGTTGAGCTTGCGGATCGCCTCGTCGTCCCAGTTGACGATCTTGCCGAGGAAGATGTCGGCGAGCGTCGGGCCGTCGAGCACCAGGGCGCCCGGCTCGACGCCTTCGAGGTTGACCACCGGCACGATGCCGCCCATCACCATGGGGAACTGCGCGAGCCCGGTGGCCTCCAGGTCCTCGCCCTTCATCGGCGCGTCGGAGGCGCCGAAGGTCACGGTCCTGGCCTTGATCTGCTTGATGCCGCCGCCCGAGCCGATGGACTGGTAGTTGAGGCCGATGCCGGTCTGCTTCTTGTAGGCGTCGGCCCACTTGGCGTAGATCGGATAGGGGAAGGTGGCGCCGGCGCCGGAAATGTCCGCGGCGAATGCGGCGGGGACGGTCGCAGCGGAAACCGCTGCCATGGCGATCGCGACGGCCGCCGTGCGGATGAACTGTCTCATATGGCCTGCTCCTGTTGGCAAGACGCTGTCTCGACGCCGTTTTCCATGGCGTCGGGCATGGCCATAAGCCGGCCATGTTACAGCCGCGTGACGGTTTTGCGTCGCTTGCGTGACGGCCGGCGGCGGGAAAGCCGCCGCCGCAGGAGCCGGTTAGGGAGCAGGAGCCGGGGCCTCGAAAGCCCGGTCAGACGGCCTGGCGGCCGGCGGCGTCGGCGGCGCCCAGCCAGCGTTCGAGCTTCTCGAGCAGCGATTTCGGACTGATCGGCTTCGGCAGGTAGTCGTCCATGCCGGCCTCGAGGCAGCGCTCCCGGTCGCCCTTCAACGCATGCGCGGTCACGCCGACGATCGGCACATGCGCGCCTTCGACCGCCTCGCAGCGGCGGATTTCGACGGTGGCTTCGAGGCCGTTCATCTCCGGCATGGAGACGTCCATCAGGATCATGCGCGGCCTGAGCCTGGCCCTCGCCTCCAGCGCCTTGCGCCCGTTGGCGACGATCTGGAAGCTGTATCCGGTCTCGCCGAGAATCTGGGTGAAGACGAGCTGGTTGACCTCGTTGTCCTCGGCCACAAGTATGTCCAGCCGGTCCGTGGCGCCTGACGCGGCGGGACGGGCCGGCGCCTGAGCACTTTCGGCCGACGCCGGCGGCAAGGCTTGCGGCGTCGGCATGGCGCCGCCGCGGCGCATCTGGATGGTCTCCACCAGCGTCTCCAGGAGCGCCGAGGAGCGCGTCGGCTTGATGAGCTGCGCCTGGATGCCGAGCTCGCGGCAGACGGTTCCGACCATGCCCTGGTCGACCGAGGTGAGCATGACGATGGGGGTGTCGGCGATGCCTCTGGTGCCGCGCACGATGCGCGCCATCTCGGCGCCCGTCATGCCCGGCATCTGGTAGTCCAGCACCACGCAATCCACCGGGATGCCGCAGGCGGCGGCCGCCGCCAGCACCTTCAGCCCCTCCTCGCCGCCGGCCGCCGCGCAGGAATCGAAGCTCCACGACCTCATCTGCTCGCTCAGGATCGCCCGGTTGACGGCGTTGTCGTCGACGATCAGCACGCGCGCGCCGGTGACGTCGACCGGCATGGCGCGCGGTGCGCCCCTGCCCTGCGCGCGCGGCAGCGTCACCGAGAACCAGAAGGTCGACCCCTCGCCCTCCGCGCTCTCCACGCCGATGTCGCCGCCCATCATCCCGACCAGCCGCGAGGTGATGGCGAG
>JBDHTK010000167.1:0-6811 GCA_039808625.1 Devosia sp.
TGCCGCCCGCAGGCGCCGAGCCCGCGTCCCGGCCGAAGGCGCGCAGCGCCGCCGCGCGGTCGCAGGCGCGGCCGAAATCGGCGCCGCGTCGCAAGTCATGAGCCGTGCCGTCGTCATCCGCGCCACCGGCGGCCCCGAGGTCCTTGCCGTCGAGACGCGCACCGTCGGCGCGCCCGGGCCGGGGCAGGTGCGCGTGCGCAACGCGGCCATCGGCGTCAACTACGTCGACACCTATCACCGCTCCGGCCTCTACCCGATGACGCTGCCCTTCACCCCCGGCGTCGAGGGCGCCGGCGAGGTGACGGCCATCGGCGCCGGCGTCACCGACGTCGCGGTCGGCGACCGCGTCGCCTATGCCGCCTCCGGCGCCTATGCCGACGAGCTGCTGGTGCCCGCCGACCGTGTCGTGCCGCTGCCGGCGGGCATCTCGTTCGATATCGCCGCGACGCTGATGACCAAGGCCGGCACCGCCCATTACCTGCTGTTCGAGACCTGGCCGACCAAGCCCGGCGACATCCTGCTGGTCCATGCCGCGGCGGGCGGCGTCGGCACCTTCCTCGTGCAGTGGGGCGCGGCGCTGGGCGCCACCGTCATTGCCCTCGCCGGCACCGACGACGAGGTCGCGGCGGCCATTGCCAACGGCGCCGCCCACGGCTTCAACTCGCGCGCCGGCGGCTGGGTCGAAAAGGTCCGCGCCGTGACCGGGGGCAGGGGCGTGGACGTCGTCTATGACGGCGTCGGCAGGGCCACCTTCGAGGCCTCGCTCGACTGCCTCAGGCCGCGCGGCCTGATGGTCAGCTACGGCAACGCCTCCGGCCCGGTCACCGGCGTCGCTCTCGGCATGCTCGCGGCCAGGGGCTCCCTCTACGTCACGCGCCCGACCACCGCCCATTATCACGGCGACCGCGACAGCCTGCGGCGCACCATGAGCGCCGTCTTCGCCGCCGTCGCCGCCGGGCAGCTGCGTCCCGCCGTCCACCAGCGCTTCACCCTCGACGCGGCCGCGGCGGCGCACCGCGCCCTCGAATCGCGCGCCACCACCGGCGCCACGATCCTGGTGCCGTAGCTTCCCCTCGCGGGAGAATCGGGCGACCATCGGGGTCCTGCGGCCGCGAGAGGAGACAGCGTCATGGCGCACAAGTTCGAGATCTACAAGGACAAGGCGGGCGAGTACCGCGTCCGCTTCAAGTACAACAGCGAGGTGATGTTCTCGACCGAGGGCTATACGTCGAAAGCCTCGGCCGAAAACGCCATCGACAGCATCAAGAAGAACGGCCCCGCCGCCCCGGTCGAAGACAAGAGCTGAAGCGCGGCCGGCGCCTGCCCGCCACGTAGCGGGCCATCGATGGTTTCGTCAGGACCCCGACGGCGTGCGCCATCGGCGATGTCTGGCATGCCGCCGCTCGCGGGCGAAGAACCAGCGCTTGGTTGCCTCGGACGCCGCCAGATAGGCCAGGGTGATGGCGATCAGGCCGGCCATGATCGGCACGGGTAGCGGCACGAAGCCGAACCAGCCCGCGCCCGGCAGGAAGGGGATGGCGATGGCGACCCCTCCTACTGCCAGCGTCAGCCAGGACAGCAGGCCGCTCGGCCGGCTTTTCCAGAACGGCTTGCGGGTGCGCACGATCATCACGATGCCGAGTTCGGTGATCAGCGATTCGACGAACCATCCTGTCTGGAAGATCTGCACCGTCGCCCCGGCGACGAGGATGAGGAATCCGAAGGTGACGAAGTCGAACACCGAGCTGACGAGGCCGAAGGCCACCATGAAGCGGCGCACGTAGCCGATGTCCCAGTGGCGCGGCCCCCGGGTCTGCTCGGCGTCGACATTGTCCGTGGCAATCGCCAGCGACGGCACGTCGGACAGGAAATTGTTGAGCAGGATCTGCGGCGCGAGCAGCGGCAGGAACGGCAGGAAGAGCGAGGCTACGGCCATCGAGATCATGTTGCCGAAATTGGCGCTGGTGGTGATGGCGATGTATTTCATCGTGTTGGCGAAGGTCGCGCGGCCGTCGTCGACCCCGCGCAGCACCACCCCGAGGTCGCGCTGGAGCAGGATCATGTCCGCCGCCTCGCGCGCCACGTCCACCGCGCTGTCGACCGAGATGCCGATGTCGGCCTCGTGCAGCGCCGGCGCGTCGTTGATGCCGTCGCCCAGATAGCCGACGACATGGCCGCGCCGGCGCAGGGCGGCGATGATGCTCTCCTTCTGGTTGGGGTCGATCTCGGCGAAGATGTCGGTGCGGGCCGCCCGCGCGAACAGCGCCTCCTTCGTCAGCCCGGCAAGCTCGCCCCCGGTCAGGACGTTGCTGCGGGGCAGGCCGATGGCTTCGGCGAGGTGCGTTGCGACATAGCGGTTGTCTCCCGAGATCATCTTCACCCGGATGCCGCGCGCCGCGAGCGCCTTCAGCGTCTCGGCCATGCCGGGCTTGGGCGGATCGAGGAAAAGCAGGAAGCCGGCGAAGGCCAGCTCCGCCTCGTCCTCGCGGGTATGGGCCTCCCGGCGCGGGCAGCGCCGCACGGCGATGCCGAGGACGCGATAGCCCGCCGCGCTCCACGCCCGCACCCTGCCGTCGATGGCCTGCCTGCCGGCCTCGTCCAGCGGGCGGGAATGCTCCCCCTCGAGGACCGACGAACAGGCGTCGACGACGTTCTGCACCGCGCCCTTGCAGATCATCAGGTCGTCGTCTTCCCCGCCTTGCCTGACGACCACCGACAGCCGCTTGCGGATGAAGTCGTAGGGGATTTCGTCGGCCTTGGCATACCGGGCGAGGTCGTCGCCGTCCCGTCGCCCCGCCGCAATGGCGTCGTCCAGCGGGTTCGCCATGCCGGTCTGCAGCGTCGCGTTGACCAGCGCCCACAGCCGCACCTGCTCCGAGGCCGCGCCGTCCGGCCCGGTGCAGGCATCGAGATGGATGACGCCTTCGGTCAGGGTGCCCGTCTTGTCCGTGCACAGCAGGTCCATGCTGCCCAGGTTCTCGACGGCGTCGAGGCGGCGCACGATGACGCCGCTGGCGGCCATGGTGCGGGCACCCCGCGCCAGCGTGACGCTGATGATCGCCGGCAGGAGCTCCGGCGTGAGGCCCACCGCCAGCGCCAGCGAGAACAGCAGCGAGTCGATCTGCGGCCGCCCCAGCAGCAGGTTGGCAACGAACACGACGATGACGATGGCGAGCATCACCTGGGTCATCAGGTAGCCGAAGCGGCGGATGCCGCGGTTGAACTCGGTCTCCGGCACGCTGCGGGCGATCGAGGTCGCGATCGCGGCGAACTCGGTCTGCACGCCGGTGCGCACGGCGAGCATGGTGGCGGTGCCGCTGCGCACCGAGGTGCCGGTGAACACCGCATTGCCGCGTTCGCCGAGCGGCGCATCCGGCGGCGAGACGCCCGGCGCCTTCACCACCGGAAAGGCTTCGCCGGTGAGGGCGGATTCGCTGACGTTGCAGTCGCGCGCCTCCAGCAGCACGCCGTCGGCGGGGATCAGGTTTCCGGCCGACAGCACGATCACGTCGCCCGGCACGATGGCCTCGACGGCGACGGGCGTTTCCCTGCCGTCGCGCCGCACGCTCGCCTTGCGCGCGATGCGCGCCGTCAGGGCCTGCATGGCGCGCGACGCGCCATATTCCTGGCTGAAGGACAGCACGCAGCTTGCCAGCACGATGAAGGCGATGATGGCCGCCTCGCTCCCCTCGCCGACGAAGGCCGAGACGATGGCGGCGAAGATGAGGATGAGCACCAGGGGGCTGCGGAACTGGCGCGCGAAAGCGGCTATGGCCGGATGGCCGCCCTTGTGGCCCAGCGTATTCGGCCCGGCGCTGCGCAGCCGCGTCTCCGCCTCGGCCGTGGACAAGCCGCCCGGCGAAGAGCCCAGTTCCGCGGCGAGCTTGGCGGCCGGCCTGGCCCAATAGGCAGCGCCACTGTCGGTGGAATGCGGCATTGGGGCACACTCCCTGGGGCTCTCCGGCCGAGACGACCCGGGCCACCGCTTTCGAGCATAAGCTCAGACCACCACGCCGCGTCCACCCCGGCCCTGCCAGAGGCGCCCGCCGCGGAGGGGCCATCGGCGGCATATGGCGGAAGTGGCATGGTGACGCTCGATGACCCGGCCTTGTTCGTCAAGGTGCTCGCTTTCAACGTGCTGTGGGCGCACACCTACGCAGATATGCGGCCCGGAAAACCGACCTTGAACGGCGCGAGGTCTATCGCAAGGCTGCTATTGAGAGCGCGTTGCCAAAAACAACCGACGCGCTGTGGTGGGCATTTCGTATTACTGTCGAGAAGGCTAGGCGGCCGCTGGACGTCGACAATGTCGCCAAGACGATCATCGACGCCTTTTGCGCAAGGCAGATCGCGTGGGATGGGTCATCCTTCTCCCAGCTCGGACTCTATCCGGACGACAATTGCGATCACGTCCGCATTCTGCAAGTCATTGGAGCCCCCGTCGCAAGCGCCGACTCCACCTTCATCGAGGTGTTTTCCCGCATCCGTGAGTAGTGCCTAGTCTTGCACGGCGACACGAACCGGCGAGTTGCAAAAGTGCATGACTTTAGCAGCATCGCTCTAGCGGCATATGAACTGAGGTAGGCCCGGAGGCTATGCTAGATGATGGCCGGAACGACTGCTCGGGAGTGAAGCACTGGTATCGATGTGCGCACGTGGGCTTAACGTCATATGCAGCCTTAGATAATGACGTTTAGCCAAACCGTGCTTCTTCACAGCGTTCACTGACTATTCGGTTCATCTATGTTGGCGCCCGAGGCGACGCCATGCTACCGGACTGGTAAAGGACCTGCAGCAGACCGCAGGCGTGGAGCTCGCTAATGGATCGCGTCGATTACGAAAGCTTGATCATCCAAGATTTGCTGAACTTTCACCGCGACAAAAGCCTGAACATTAGCCCGTGGTACCAACGCCGGTCGGTTTGGTCGGACCCCCAGAAGGCCTACCTGATAAACACAATCTTCGAGCAGAAGCCGGTCCCGAGCCTCTATGTCAGACACCAGATTGATGTCGATGCTGAAAAGTCGATCAAGGAAGTGGTCGACGGTCAGCAGCGTATTCGTTCCATTCTGTCATACCGCAACGACGAGTTCGGTGCCCGGCACCCCGGGCACAAGAGGAAGGTCAAGTACTCCGAGCTGACCAAGGCTCAGAGAGAGGCGTTTGTCGCTACCAAGCTGTCAGTCGGATACCTAATCGGCGCCCAAGATCAGGACGTCATCGATATATTCGGCCGCATCAACTCGATCTCGAAGACCCTGAATCCCCAAGAGAAGCGCAACGCCCAGTACAGCGGCGACTTCAAGCAGTTCTCTTTAAGCCAGGCGGCCGAACGCCTTCCCTTCTGGCGATCCACAGACATTTTCACTGCCATCGATATTTCTCGCATGCAGGAAGTCCAGTTTGTCTCAGATTTGGCCATTAACATGATTAATGGCCTCAGCGACTTCAGCGCCACGGCAATCGATAAGTTTTATAGGGCGAACGACGCCGACTTCCCGCAAGTAGACGACGTCAGCCAGCGGATGGAAGCTCTCTTTGCCAAGCTAGCGGTGGTGCCGGCGGCTGCCTTCAAGGACACGGTTTTCAAGCAATACCAGCTCGCGTTTAGCCTCATGGTGGTGATCGACCGGATACGAGCGCAGAATCCCGCGGCCGAGAAAATTGAAACGGTAATTCGCGATATCGACGCCAAGGTCACCGCATTCCAGGAGCTCGACGTCCGCACCGACGAGCAGAGTACTTTCATCGAGGGGTTCACCGGCGGCAATCTACACCGCATCAAGTCCCGAATGATCCGCGACCAGGCTATTGCTGCAGCGTTCTAAATGCCATCGCTGGTCAACGACTACACGGGCTTCAGAGCTGAGACCGCACGCCTAACGGCGCTGTTGGCTTCAACGACTGACCTCGGCCCCAAGCACAGGAAGTACATTGCAGAGATCGCGCTGCTTCGGTTGGCCATTCTCATCGAGAACACGATGAAATCCGCGTTCTGCAAGCTGTCGTGCGGAGCCGCCTATATCGACGGGGCGACGCCGGCACTGTTAGCTCGGCAGCGCAACATCCCCTCCGCGGTCGACGCTATGCACAATCACGGCCGCCCGGGATATCGCCGGTCGCTACCTTGGAACGATGGCAGAGAGATCCGTGAAAATATCAGGTTTCTGATCGACCCGGCCGATCGCTGCCATACCGACCTTATCCGGTATGCCAGCTACCTCACCGAAATTAGGTACATCCGGAACCACATCGCACACCGAAACGAGAACTCCCGAGCAAACTTCGTGAAGCTGATCAGCCGATATTACGGAGCCAGGGTGCCAGGTGTGACTTGCGGCAATATGCTTGTCTCACCGCGCGTTTCACCTACCAGGCCACTTTTGGTTACGCACATTCTGACGGCCAATGTGATGATCAAAGAAATTCTACGAGCCTAGCGCGATCGATTGCCAAAGAAAAACATAGGTAGGACAGGTATTCAGGCGGCCAACGGCCACTTCGAGGTAGAAGAAGCAGCCGACTGTAGAAAGCAGGATGGCGGAAGAGGTGGGATTCGAACCCACGGAGCGGTTGCCCGCTCGCTGGTTTTCAAGTTTGCGCAAAACGGCCTTTATCGCTCTTCCGATCTCTTTAGCGCCTTTTATTCACTAGCAAAATCAGTTGCTTGGCTCCGACGACGCGTCTTACGCCATTTGGCGCCGCTTTACGTAGGCGGCTTACGATCTGCTTATGGGGGAGCCAGAATGGCCAATCAACCGAACCGCACCAAGCTCACCAAAGGGTATGTCGACAGGATCAAGCCCGGCGC
>JBDHTK010000168.1:0-6762 GCA_039808625.1 Devosia sp.
GGCCATTTCCTGCATGTCCATGTGTGGGACGCGCGGGGCATCGCGCCGCCCGCCATGCGCGGGGCGCTGATCGGCGAGCTCGGTCCTGTATAGTCCGGCCATGATTCGTTCCGGACCGTCCCATGCCTGCTGCTTCTGACACATTGCCGCCCGAAGACGACGTCGTCGAGGTGCGCCGGGCGCTGGAGGAGCGCTACCTGAGCTACGCGCTCTCGACCATCACGCAGCGCGCGCTGCCCGACGCCCGCGACGGCCTCAAGCCCGTGCACCGGCGCATCATCCACGTCATGCGCCTCCTCAAGCTCGACCCGGCCGAGGCCTACAAGAAGTCCGCCAAGGTGGTGGGCGACGTCATCGGCGGCTTCCACCCGCATGGCGACGCCTCCATCTACGACGCGATGGTGCGCCTCGCGCAGGATTTCGCCATGCGCTACCCGCTGGTCGACGGGCAGGGCAATTTCGGCAACATCGACGGCGACAACGCCGCCGCCTACCGCTACACCGAAGCCAGGATGACCGACATCGCCATGCGCCTGCTCGAAGGCATCGGCGAGGACGCGGTCGACTTCAAGCCCACCTATGACGGCGCCGTCGACGAGCCCGTGGTGCTGCCGGCCAATTTCCCCAACCTGCTCGCCAATGGCGCGCAGGGCATCGCCGTGGGCATGGCCACCTCCATCCCGCCGCACAATGTCGCGGAAATCTGCGACGCGGCGCTGGCGCTCATCGCCAGGCCGAAGGCCACCATCGAGGAGCTGGTCCATCTCATTCCCGGCCCGGATTTTCCGACCGGCGGCGTCCTCGTCGAGCCGGCCGGGTCGATCCTGGAGTCCTATTCCACCGGCCGCGGCGCCTTCCGCCTGCGTGCCCGCTGGCACCGCGAGGACAAGGGGCGCGGCGTCTACCAGATCGTCGTCACCGAGATCCCTTATGGCGTGCCCAAGGCGCGGCTCATCGAGAAGGTCGCCGAGCTGCTGCTCGCCAGGAAGCTGCCGCTGCTCAAGGACATCCGCGACGAGAGCGCCGACGACGTGCGCGTCGTGCTCGAGCCGCGCGCCGGCACCGTCGACGCCGCCGTGCTGATGGAGCAGATGTTCAAGGCCACCGACCTCGAGCAGCGCATTCCGCTCAACATGAACGTGCTCGACAAGGGCGTCGTGCCGCGCGTCATGAACCTGCGCGACGCCCTGGTGGCGTGGCTGGAGCATCGCAAGGACGTGCTGGTGCGCCGCACCGGCCACCGCCTCGAGCAGATCGCCCGCCGCCTCGAGATCCTCGACGGCTATATCGTCGCCTATCTCAACCTCGACGAGGTGATCCGCATCATCCGCGAGGAGGACGAGCCCAAGCCGGCGCTGATGGCGCGCTTCGGGCTCACCGAGGGCCAGGCCGAGGCCATCCTCAACATGCGCCTGCGCTCGCTGCGCAAGCTCGAGGAGATGGAACTGCGTTCCGAGCACAAGGCGCTCACCGAGGAGCAGGGCCAGCTCAACGCGCTGCTCGCCTCCGACAAGAAGCAGTGGGGCGAGATCACCCGGCAGATCGGCGAGCTCAGGAAGGTCTACGGCAAGGATACGCCGCTCGGCCGCCGCAAGACCGAGCTGGCCGAGGCGCCCGAGGCCGAGTTCGCCGAGGAGGCCGCCGCCGCCTTCATCGAGCGCGAGCCGATCACCGTCATCCTGTCGGAAAAAGGCTGGATCCGCGCGCTGAAGGGCCACGTCACCGACATCGACGAGAAGGGTTTTAAGGCCGGCGACCGCCTGAAACTCTTCGTCCATGCCGAGACCACCGACAAGCTGCTGATCCTCTCCACCGCCGGCAAGGTCTACACGGTGACGCCCGACCGCCTGCCCGGCGGGCGCGGGCAGGGCGAGCCGCTGCGCCTCATGGTCGATCTCGAGGAGGGGCAGGATTTCGTCGATCTGTTCGTCCACACGCCCGGCGCCATGCGCCTCGTCGCCTCCAGCGTCGGCGACGGCTTCCTCGTCGCCGAGGACGATCTCGTCGCCAACACGCGCAAGGGCAAGCAGGTGCTGAACGTGGCGGGCGGTGCCGAGGCCAAGCTCATCGTGCCCGCCGCCGGCGACACGGTCGCCGTCATCGGCGAGAACCGCAAGCTCATCATCTTCCCCCTGGCCGAGCTGCCGCAGATGGCGCGCGGCAAGGGCGTGCGGCTGCAGAAATACAAGGATGGCGGCATTTCCGACGCCAGCGTCTTCCGCGCCGCCGACGGCCTGAGCTGGGTCGACAGCTCCGGCCGCACCTTCGTCAAGCCGATGGCGGAGCTGAAGGAATGGCAGGGCGAGCGCGCCCAGGCCGGCCGTCAGCCGCCGCCGGGCTTTCCGCGCAGCAACCGCTTCAGGGGTTGACCGCGAAGGTGAACACCACCGGCAGGTGATCGCTGCCGGTCTCGCTGCCGGTGTGCAACTCGCCGACGCTGATGCCGCGCTGGAACACCTGGTCGAGCGGCAGGAACGGCGTGAGCCGCAGGAGCCGCGTGAAGCAGTCGCGCGTGCAGGTGCTCGGCTCCAGCGGCAGGAAGCCCAGCCGCGCCGCGCTCGCCGGCACGGTGAAGAGCGTCGGGTAGGTGAGCAGCGCCCGCGTCTCGCGCACGAGTCCCGTCGCCGCCTCGAAGCGCTTCATCGCGTAGGACCACGGCGTCGAGTTGAAGTCGCCCACCACCAGCAGCGGCCCGGCGGTGGCGTTGATCGCCTCGGCCGCCGCGTCGAGCTGGTCGCGCTGGCGCTCCACCGGGTAGGGCCAGTCCATATGCGTGGTCATCAGCGAGAACACCGTTCCATCGGCGAGCGTGAAGCGCCCGGTGATGTGCGCCGTGCGCTGTTCGCCGCGCGCATTGGGCGGGCAGTCCTCGGGGCGCATGGTCGCCTCGAACGGCAGCTTCGAGAACAGCCCGAGATTGGCGCGCTTGCCGCCGCGGCACTGCACGAAATACGGGTAGCGGCCCTTGAGCAGTTGCGTCAGCCCCGCCTGCTCGGGAAAGAACTCCTGCAGCGCCACGATGTCGGGATCCTCGGCGCGGATGGCGGCGTCGATCCGCTCGATGTCGTAGTTGAGCCCGAAGATGTTGTGCGTCATCACCTTGAGCGTCGGGTTGGCGAGCGGCGGGCGCGGTGCGAGGCCCGACACCCATTCGGGGCCGAAGGTCCATGCCGAGGCGATGAAGCCGGCCAGCGCCAGCACCAGCCAGCGCCGCCGCATGCGCAGCACCAGCGCCAGCGCCAGCCCGCCCAGCGTGCCGATGACGAGCAGCAGTTGCAGGTGGTTGAACAGGTCGAGCAGCGGCACGGCGAAGCCGCCCAGCGCCAGCACCGCCGGCACGGCAGCACCGACCACCAGCACGGCCGCGGCCAGCCGCAACAGCCAGAGGATCACGCGCACGAAAAGATCTTTCTCAGTCGAGCCGGCGCCAGCCGAGCGGCCCGCGCTGCACTTCCAGTGGCCGGAACTGGCCCTTGTAGGCCATCTTGGGCGAATTCTCGACCCAGTAGCCGAGATAGACGTAGCTCAGCCCGGCCAGGCGCACCTGCCTGATGTGGTCGAGGATCAGCAGGTTGCCGAGGCCGCGCTTGTGCATCTGTGGCTCGAAGAACGAATAGACCATGCTGAGCCCGTCGGGCATCACGTCGGTCAGCGCCACCGCCACCAGCGGCCTGTCGGCCGCCGTGCCCAGCCGGTACTCCACCAGCACCGTCTGCACCGGCGTGTCCTCGACCATGTATTCGTAGTCGACGAAATTCATCGCCGTCATGCCGCCGCCCGTGTGGCGTGCCTCGAGATAGCGCTTGAACAGGGCGAACTGCTCGGCCGTGGCGCGCGGCTGGCGCACCGCCACGTCGATGTCGGCATTGTGCTTGAGGATGCGCGCATAGCGCCCCGTCACCTCGAACTCGCGCGCCAGGATGCGCACCGACTGGCAGGCGTTGCAGCCCTCGCAGGCCGGCCGGTAGATGAGGTTCTGGCTGCGCCGGAAGCCGTTGTCGCTGAGCAGCGCGTGCAGCGCGCTGGCGCGCCGTCCGGTGAGGTGCGTGAACAGCTTGCGCTCCTGCCGGTCGGGCAGGTAGGGGCACGGCATCGGCGCCGTCAGGAAGAGCTGCGTGTTTTCCGGTGTGTGTTCGGTCATCGGGCCCGCATGGTTGGGCCCCGAGCTTAGGCCGCCCGTGCCGGCTCCGCAATCAGGCGTGCATCGCGGCCCAGTGCCGCGCCATGGGCGAGCGGCGCAGCATCAGCGTGCCGGTCACGAGGTCCTGCACCATCTGCCGGCGCGGCGTCAGCAGCGCCACCACCAGCGATACCGGCCAGGCGATCCACACCGTGATCCAGAAGACGATGGGGTGGATGAGGATTTTCCAGCCGTCGAGCGGGTAGCCGCGCGCCGGCACCAGCACGATATCCATGAGCGACATGCCCAGCGTCGCGCGCAGCGGCGAGCCCAGCGTCGCCGCATAGTAGAACAGCACCGCCAGCGGGATGATCACCGGCAGCGCCAGCCAGGCCAGCCCGAAGGTGAAAAAGCCGGCAATGCCGCCGATGAGCGTGATGACGGTGACGATGAAGGCCAGCGCCACCATGTCGATGACGAAGGCGAAGACGCGCCGCGTCAGCACGCTGTCGAAGAGCTCGGGGGCGGTTTCGGGGTCGGGCAGGGCAGTGGTCATGGCAAAAACATGGCCCCGATTTTCGCGCGCGCAAGGGCCGCGCCGAATTTTCTGCCGTCAGCCCAGCCTGTGCGCCGCCTCCAGCGCGAAATAGGTGAGGATGCCCTTGGCCCCGGCGCGCTTGAAGGCCCACAGGCTCTCCAGCATCGCCGCCTCGCCGTCGATGGCGCCGGCCGCGCCGGCCAGCCGCAGCATGGCGTATTCGCCGCTCACCTGATAGGCGAACACCGGCACGTTGAAGCTGTCGCGCACGCGCCGCACGATATCGAGATAGGGCAGGCCGGGCTTCACCATCACCATGTCGGCGCCTTCCTCGATGTCCTGCGCCACCTCGCGCAGCGCCTCGTCGGAATTGGCGAAATCGAGCTGGTAGGTCTTCTTGTCGCCGAGCAGCCGGCTGCCCGAGCCCACCGCCTCGCGGAACGGCCCGTAGAAGGCCGAGGCGTATTTCGCCGCATAGGCCATGATGGCGACGTGCTCGTGCCCCGCCGCGTCGAGCTCCTGGCGGATCGCCGCGACGCGCCCGTCCATCATGTCCGAGGGGGCGATGATGTCGGCACCCGCCTGCGCCTGCACCAGCGCCGAGCGGACCATTGCCGCCACCGTCTCGTCGTTGAGGATCTCGCCGTCGCGCACCAGCCCGTCCTGCCCGTCGCTCGAATATTCGTCGAGCGCCACGTCGGCGATGAGCCCGATCTCCGGCACCGCGTCCTTGATGGCGCGCAGCGCCCGGCACATCAGGTTGTCCGGGTTGTAGGCCTCCGAGCCGTCCGGGTTGCGCAACTCGTCCGGCGTGTTGGGGAACAGCGCCAGCGCCGGGATGCCCGCTGTCCGCGCCTCCTTCGCCGCCATCACGGCGAGGTCGACGCTCAGCCGCTCGACGCCCGGCATGGTGCGGATCGGCGTGCGCGTGTTCTGCCCCTCGATGACGAACAGCGGCCAGATGAGATCGGCCGGCGTCAGCGTGGTCTCGCGCACGAGGTCGCGCATCCACCCCGTGCGCCGCAGCCGCCGTTGCCGCCGCCCGCCGAGGAACTCCATGTCGTACTTCGCCCATTCGCTCATGCCGCGCTCTCTACCAGTGCCGCGCCCCCGCGGAAAGCCTGCGCGGCCGCGACCTTGTTGCCTGCGCGCTTACCCGCTAAGCAACCGCATGGATTTCAAGTCCCCCATCGCCGGGCGCTATCTGCGCGTCATCGCCATCATCGCGCTGCTGCTCGGGCTCTCCGACGCGGCGCGCCTGCTCGGCGTCACCGGCACCGCCGGCCAGAGCCCCCTCGCGACCTTCGGCGTCACCGGCTTCACCTATCTCGCCATCTTCGCCGCCGCGCGCCTCTTCGCCGCCGTCGGCCTGTGGATCCGCGCGAGCTGGGGCGCGGTGCTGCTCGTCGGCGCCACCGGCATCGAGCTCGTCATGTATCTCTTGGGCTCGCGCGACGTGGAAATGTCGGCCATCGGCTTCGCCGTGCGCCTTGTGCTGCTGGTCTCGATCCTGCTCGTCTTCGCCCTGTCGCTGCGCTTCCGCGAGCGCGCTCACGACTGATTAATGTTACCATTTGCCGTACCTGCGTTACCTTCTGTAAAGCCAAAATCCCGAACATTTTCAGTAAGATGATCTTAAGCGTGCGGCTTAAGTCGATCTTATTTGGCATGCGGCAGATTGTGTCCATGAGAGGCGGATAACCGCCCGGGACGACAGCAACAGCGAGGCAATTATGGCCACCAAATCCAATGCCGTTGAGGCAGAGGCGCCGGGCAGTGCGGGCAGCCTGAAGCCGCAATATCTCGAAGCCGTCAGCCGCGTCGAGCGGCTCCATCGCCGCCTTCTCGACCTCATCAAGGACGAGTTCGACCGCATGGGCTGGGACGACATCAACCCCGTGCAGGCGCTGCTGATGTTCAACATCGGCGACGCCGAGTTGACCGCCGGCGAGTTGCGCTCCCGCGGCTACTACCTGGGCTCGAACGTCTCCTACAACCTCAAGAAGCTGGTCGAGACCGGCTACATCTTCCAGGAACGCTCGCGCGCCGACCGCCGCTCGGTCCGCATCCGCCTGACGCCCAAGGGCGAGGAGGTGGCCGAGGT
>JBDHTK010000169.1:0-6758 GCA_039808625.1 Devosia sp.
ACCGAGGAGGCGCGGCTCGAAAGCGGCGTGACGCCGGGGCTGCTGCGGCTCTCGGTGGGGCTGGAGAACGTCGACGACCTGATCGCCGACCTCGACTACGGGCTGGGGAAGATCTAGCGGCGGCGCGGGCCCGAGATGCCGCTCAGTGCCGCGTGTCGTCGAACTCGTGCGGCTTGAAGTGGTAGTCGGCCGAGCAGAACTCGCAGACGACCTCGATCTCGCCGCCGACCACCATGTCGGCACGCTCCTCGGCGGTAAAGTTGTCGCGCAGCATCGCCTCGATGCGCTCGGCCGAGCAGGTGCAGCGCTCCTCGAGCGGCATGGGCTCGAAGACGCGCACGCCGCTTTCGTGGAAGAGGCGGAAGAGCAGGCGCTCGGCGCTGAGCTCGGGGTCGGCCAGCTCGTCATCGGCCACGGTGCCGATGAGGGCACGGGTCTCGGTCCACTTGTCGCTTTCGGCGAAGCTCGTGTCGGCCGTATCGGGATTGGCGAAGTCGCCGTCGCCGGGCAGGTCGGGCATGGTCCGCCCGCCATGCGGCGGCAGATACTGCACCAGCGTGCCGCCGGCGCGCCAGTGCGGCCGGCGCCCGCCCTTCAGCGTCAGTTGCGCCACGGCCAGGCGCACGAGGGTCGGCACCTGCTCGGACTGCTGGAAATAGGTGTGGGCGACGTCCTCGAGCGAGCCGCCTTCGAGCGCCACGATGCCCTGGTAGCGATCCATGTGGACGCCCTGGTCGACGGTCATGGCGAGGTGGCCATGACCGAGCAGCTGGCCGGGCTGCGTCCGCCCCTGCGCGATGGCCTGCTGCACCGCGTCGGCCTCGAAGCGGGCATAGCCGCGCAGCCCGTCGGGCGCGTCGAGATCGACGACGATGAGGTTCACCGGCCCGTCGGTCTGCGTCTGCAGGATGAAGCGGCCCTCGAACTTCAGCGAGGAGCCGATGAGCGCGGCCAGCACCACGGCCTCGCCGAGCAGGCGCGCCACCGGCGCCGGATAGGCGTGGCGGGTCAGGATCTGGTCGAGCGCCTCGCCCAGCCGGACCACGCGGCCGCGGCAATCAAGGCTGTCGAGGGTGAAGGGCACCGCGACGTCGTCGCCCGATTCCGGGCGATCGAGGCCAAAGTCGGTGAGTTGCAGTTCTGCCAATTCAGACCGTGTCGATCCCGAAGCACCAGCACAGGATCGCCTTTTGCGCGTGGAGGCGGTTCTCGGCTTCATCGAAAACCACCGATTGCGGCCCGTCTATGACGTCGTCGGTGACTTCGTCGCCGCGATGGGCCGGCAGACAGTGCATGAAAAGCGCATCCTTGTCCGCCAGGCCCAGCAAGTTGGTGTCCACGCGGTAGGGTTTCAAGGTCTTGCGGCGGTCGGACACGTCGGTGTCGCCCATCGACACCCAGGTGTCGGTGATGACGAGGTCGGCGTCCCTCACGGCGGCGAGCGGGTCTTCGCCCAAGGTGACGTTGGGCCCGGCCTCGCGGATGTCGGCGAGCAGGCCCTGGTCGGGGCCGTATTCTTCCGGGCAGGCGATGGCGAAGCGGTTGCCGAACAGCTTGCTGGCGTGCACCCAGCTCGCCAGCACGTTGTTGGCGTCGCCCACCCAGGCCACCTTGGCGCCGTCGATGGGGCCGCGATGCTCCTCGAAGGTCTGGATGTCGGCCAGCACCTGGCAGGGATGGGCGCGGCGCGTCAGCCCGTTGATGACGGGCACGGCGGAGGCCTCGGCCAGCTCCAGCAGGTCGTCGTGATCGAGGATGCGGATCATGATGGCGTCGACATAGCGGCTGAGGACGCGCGCCGTGTCGGAGAGCGTCTCCTCGCGGGCGAGCTGCATGTCGTTGCCGGACAGGAACATGGTCTCGCCGCCGAGCTGGCGCATGCCGACGTCGAAGCTGACGCGGGTGCGGGTCGACTGGCGCTCGAAGATCATGGCCAGCATCTTGTGGCGCAGCAATTCGCTGCGCTCGCCGCGCCGGGTGCGGGCCTTGAGCTCGCCAGCGACGGCGAGCATGGCGCGCAGCTGGTCGGCGGTGAAATCCTCGAGGCTCAGGAAATGCCGGGGGGCGCTCATGCGGTGACGTGCTCCTTGCCGGTTTCGGCGGCAATGTCGGCAAAGGCGGCGGCCAGCTTGTCGACGGCCTCGACGATGTCGGCCTCGGTGACGATGAGGGGCGGCAGGAGGCGCAGCACGTTGTCGCCGGCGCCCTGGGTGAGCAGGTGGTGGTCGTCGCGCAGCCGCGCCACGAATTCGCGTGCGACGATGCCGTCGGCCAGCTTGATGCCGGCGAGCAGGCCCTTGCCGCGCAGCTCGAGCACGTAGCCGGGATAGCGCTGCTGCAATTGCTGCAGGTGCCAGTGGAGCTTGCGGCCCATCTCGTCGACATGCTCGAGGAAGCCGGGCTCGAGGATGCGGTCGAGCACGGCGTTGCCGATGGCGCAGGCCAGCGGGTTGCCGCCATAGGTGGAGCCGTGCGTGCCCGGCACCATCGAGCTGGCGACCTCGCCCCTGGCGAGGCAGGCGGCGAGCGGGAAGCCGGCGCCGATGCCCTTGGCGACGGCCATGATGTCGGGCTCGATGCCGGCCCATTCATAGGCGAAGAACTTGCCGGTGCGCCCGTAGCCGCACTGCACCTCGTCGAGGATGAGCAGCAGGCCGTTCCTGTCGCAGAGGGCGCGCAGGCCGCGCATGAACTCGGCGCTCATGGCGGTGACGCCGCCCTCGCCCTGCACCGGCTCGATGAGGATGGCGCAGGTCCGGGGTCCGATGGCGGCCTCGACCAGCTTGAGGTCGTTGGGCGCCACATGGGTGAAGCCCTGGAGCGCCGGACCGAAGCCCTCGACGTAATGCGGGTTGCCGGCGGCGGCGATGGTGCCGAGGGTGCGGCCGTGGAACGAGCCGGTGAAGGCGATGATGTCGTAGCGGTCCTGTTCGCCCCTGGCCCAGAAATAGTGGCGCGCCGTCTTGATGGCGCATTCGAGCGCCTCGGCGCCCGAATTGCAGAAGAAGACGCTGTCGGCGAAGGTGTGCTCGACGAGCCGCCGGGCGAGCCGCTCCTGCTCGGGAATGGTGAAGACGTTGGAGGTGTGCCAGACCTTTTCGGCCGCCGCCTTCATCGTCGCGACCAGATGCGGGTCGGCGTAGCCGAGCGCGTTCACGGCGATGCCGGCGTGGAAATCGAGATATCGGGTCCCGTCCTGGCTGAACAGGCGCACGCCCTCGCCCCGCTCGAAAGCGAGTGGCGATCTGGCGTAGGTGCCGTACAGCGCGGACATTGGTGTTTCCCCTGGGTGCGAGTTGAAGTGGGTGTTGCAATTGCCCCACAAAAACCAAAAACGCGCTGCCATCAGGCGCGCGTCGGGGGCAAGCGAGCTATGCCTTCGGGGGGCCGCAAAGTCAACGTTCTGGCGCGGCGTTGCCGATTTGACTCAGCCGCCGGAACAGTGCGGCCGAAGCCGGGTTTTCCCCGGTGAAAACCGGTGCCGACTCTTGATCCCGGATTCGCGGGCCGTGTAGTATCGCCGGCGTTGGACACGATATTTCGTGTGGCGGACCCTTCCGACCTACGATGAGTAGAGTTTCGGCTGTTTGCACCTATCGCGCAGCCCTGGTGAAGGATTCCGCCTGCAAGGCGGTTAGGAGCATGGAACTTATGGGCTGGACCGAGGAACGCGTCGAGCTACTCAAGAAGCTGTGGCTGGAGGGCCTGTCGGCCAGCCAGATCGCCGGCGTGCTTGGGGAAGGCGTCACCCGCAACGCGGTCATCGGCAAGGTCCACCGGCTGAAGCTGAGCGGCCGCGCCAAGCCGGCGAGCGCCACGCCGCGCGCCCGCACCACGCCGCGGCCGGCCGGCGTGCGCCGCGTCGGCACGGGGTCGCGGCCGGGCACGGGTCTCGCCGGCATGATGAAGGCGCGGACGATGGCGCCGGCGCCGATGCATGGCGCCACGGCGCTGAAGCTCGACGCGGACGTCGAGGCCGAGGCCTACGCCGCCCCGCAGGTGCAGGAGCTCTATATCCCCGAGGACCAGCGGCTGACGCTGCTGCAGCTCAACGAGCACACCTGCAAATGGCCGATCGGCGACCCGCTGACCTCGGATTTCTATTTCTGCGGGCAGCATTCGGACGAGGGCAAGCCCTATTGCGACTTCCACTCGCGCCGGGCCTATCACCAGATCGAAAAGAAGAAGCGCTAGGCTGGCGCGAAGCGGTTCCAGCGCGGCTGCACGGCACACATGATCTCGGTCCTGACGGGGCGACGGGGGCAAAATCCCTATATCGATCTCGTCGGGGGCGGCGCCGACGCCGACATGTCGGTCCGAACGCTCAAGGCCCAGTCTCTCCTCTGGCCGGCCGACATCGTCCATATCCACTGGCCCGAAAACCTGTTCGGCGGCAAATCGCTGCCCGGCCGCATCAGGAGCCGCCTGCTCTGGGCCGCGCTGGACCTGACCATCGCGCGCACCCACCGGCGGGGCGGCGCCCTCGTATGGACGGCACACAATACGCAACGGCACGAGCCGCTCGCCCCTGCCCTTGCCGCGTTCGCCCACGACCGCCTGCAGAATTTCTACAGCCGGGTCGATCTGGCCATCGCCATGTCCGCGGCGCAGTTGCCAACGCTGCACCAGACCTTTCCGCAGATTCCGCCCGCGCGCTGGCGGGTCGTGCCGCATCCGCACTATCGCGACATCTACGCCACGCCGCGCCCGCGCGCCGAGGTGCGGGCCGCGCTCGGCCTCGGCGATACCGCGCTGCTGGTCACGATGCTGGGCCGCATCCGGCCCTACAAGGGGATCATCGAGGCCATCCGCGTGTTCCGCGCGGCCGGCCGCGCCGACGCGCACCTGCTCGTCGCCGGTGTGTGCCCCGATCCGGCGCTTGGCGCCGAGATCGCCGCAAGCGCGGCGGGCGCGGACAACATCACCCTGCGGATCGGCCATCTGAGCGACGCCGACTATGGCGCCTGGCAGCATGCTGCCGATCTCGCCCTGTTCAATTTCTCGCACAGCCTCAATTCCGGGTCGGTCCTTGCCGCGCTGTCGGTGGACCGACCCGTGCTCGCGCCGCATAGCGCGACGCTGGCGGAAATGGCCGGCCGCAACCCGGACTGGGTACAGCTCTTCGAGCCGCCGCTGCGGCCCGACATATTGTGCGCGAAGCTCGACGCGCTGCGGACGCAGCGGCCGCCTGGCGCCCCCGACCTGTCGGCACACGCGCCGGATGCCATCCAGCGGCGCCATCGCGAGATCTATCGGGAAGCCCTGCAGCTGGCGAGGCGGCGGCGCTGAACGCGTGCGCCCGTCAGCCCGCGGCGAAGCGTTCGTCGAAGGCGTAGCCGGCGCCGCGCACGGTGCGGATGGGGTCGGCCTCGCGGCCGCGGTTGATGGCCTTGCGCAGGCGGCCGACATGCACATCCACCGTGCGCTCGTCGACATAGACGTCGTTGCCCCAGACACCGTCGAGCAACTGCTCGCGCGAATAGACGCGGCCGGGGTGGCGCATGAGATATTCGAGCAGGCGGTATTCGGTGGGCCCCAGATGCAGGTCGCGCCCGGCACGGCGGACGCGGTGGCTCTGCCGGTCGAGCTCGAGCGTGCCGGCCCTGAGCACGGTGCCGGCCAAGCCGGGGCTGGCGCGGCGCAGCAGCGCCTGGATGCGGGCGATCAGCTCGGGCATGGAAAAGGGTTTCACCACATAGTCGTCGGCGCCGGTGGCGAGGCCGCGCACGCGCTCCTCCTCCGCGCCGCGGGCGGTAATCATGATGATGGGGGTGCGCGCCGTCTCCTCACGCGCACGAAACCGGCGGCACAGCTCGATGCCGCTGGTGCCGGGCAGCATCCAGTCGAGCAGGATGAGGTCGGGGGCGCCCTCGCGGATGCGCTCCACGGCCTCGTCGCCGCTGTCGGCGGCGATGACCGCAAAGCCCGCCGCCTCGAGATTGTAGCGCAGCAGCTCGCGCAGGTCGGCTTCGTCTTCGACGATGAGGAGCGAGGCAGGCATGGCGCGCCCTAAAGCTGCTGACGCTGGGTCTCGTCCACCGACAGGTGGCGGCCCGTCTGCAGATAATAGGCGGCCTCGGCGATGTTGGTGGCGTGGTCGCCGACGCGCTCGAGGCTCTTGGTGCAGAACAGCAGGTGCGTGCACTGCGTGATGTTGCGCGGATCCTCCATCATGTAGGTGAGCAGCTCGCGGAACAGCGAGGTGTGCATGGCATCGACTTCGCCGTCGCGGTTGCACACATCGACGGCGCGCCGGGCGTCGCGGCTCGCATAGGCGTCGAGCGCGGCCTTGAGCTGGCGCGCCACGAGGTCGGTCATGTGCTTGACGCCGTTGTAGAATTTCGGTGCCAGCGTGAGGCTCTCGATCTGCAGCGTGCGCTTGGCGAGCTGCTTGGCCATGTCGCCGGTGCGTTCGAGATCGTTGGCGACCTGGATGGAGGTCACCACCATGCGCAGATCGGCGGCCATCGGCTGGCGCCGGGCGATCATCAGGATCGCCATGTCGGTGATGCGGTCCTTCATGTCGTCGATGCGCCGGTCATAGGCGCGCACCGCCCGGGCGCCCTCGTGGTCGAGGCGCAGCAGCGCGGTCGCGGCATCGGTGATGGCCTGCTCGACCATGCCGCCCATCTCGGAGATGGCCTTGTTGAGGTTGATGAGCTCGTCCTCGTAGGAGGTGACGATGTGCTCGCTGAGCGGTTCGCTCGCCATGTCGAAGGGTCCTCTCGCGGTCAGCCGATGCGGCCGGTGATGTAGTC
>JBDHTK010000170.1:0-6743 GCA_039808625.1 Devosia sp.
GGGGTTTTCGACGGCCTCGGCGGCCGTGCCGTCGGACGGCGCAGGCGCCTCGGCAGGCGGCGCCGGCGGCTTGGGCGTGCGGCGTACGCGGTAGCCGAGCGAGGTGAGGATGGAGGCGAAGTCGTCGCCGGCGGTGCCGAGCAGCGAGGTCATCTCGACGGTGACACGGAAGCCGTTGGCCTCGGCGGCGCCGGGCGGCAGCTCGCCATTGTGGGTCCTCGCGTCGAGCGCGATCAGCGGGCGGATGAGGTCGGCGAGGCGCTCGAGGATGTCGACGCGCACGGCGCGCTTGCCCGCCACCTTGAAGCCGGCGACCTCGTAGAGGCGGGGCGCGACCTCGGGGTCGATCTGGAACGATGTTCGTCCGGACAGCACGATGTGCGGCAGCTCGCTGACGCCGGGCTGGCGCACGCCACCATGCTTCAGGCCGTAGAGGATGAGGGCGAGCTCGCGCGGCGCCGGCTTCAGCGCCAGCGGCACATAGATATGGTAGGCGCCGAACTTGACGCCGAGCTTGCGCAGCTTGGCGCGCACGTCCTGGTCGAGGCCCTTGACCTCGTCGGCCACGGCGGCGCGGGGCAAGAGGCCGAGATTCTCGTAGAGCCGGTAGGCGAGGCCGCGCGCCGTGCCCTCGAGGTCGGCCGGCGCCTCGAGCGCCAGCACCGGCTCGAGCACGGTGTTGACGTGATGGCGCAGCCACAGGTTGAGGCGGTCCTGCACGCGCTCGAGATCGGCGCCGGTGAGGCTCTCGTCGGCGAGCACGATGAGGCGCGGGGCGAACAGGCCGTCGCCCTCGGCGAGGCTCGCCACCACTTCGCCGCGCCAGCGCAGCTGGCCGTCGGTGGAGAGCACGAGCTCCTCGTTGGGGGCGCCGGCAAGGCGGTCGGCGCGGCGGGCGATCTCGGGCGCGACGACCTCGCGCGCGGCGCCGGCCAGGGCCTTGGCGTCGGTCTCGCCGTCGGCCCGTGCAAGGGTGAAGCGGAAGCCCTGGATCGAGCCGATGAGGTGACCTTCGAGACTGATCTCGCCGCGGTCGTTGATTTCGGGGGTGGCCATGGATCTGTCTCGCAAGTGGCGCATCAATACGCTGGTGCGCCGGTCCACAAAGCGCTGAGTGAGCCGCTCATGCAGCGCGTCGCTCAGCCGGTCCTCGATGTCACGGGTCTTTTCGCGCCAATGGGCGGGGTCTTCAAGCCAGTTTCTCCGGTTGGCGACAAAGGTCCAGGTGCGGATCTGGCGGATCCGGTTGCTGAGCGTGTCGATGTCGCCGGCGACGTTGTCGCAGAAACGCACCTGCTCGGCAATCCAGTCGGTCGCGACGGCACCGTGGCGCCGCAGATCGGTGTAGATGCGGGTGACGATCTCGCCATGCTGGGCCGGCGAGATGTCGCGATAGTCGGGCAGGCTGCAGCACTGCCAGAGCAGCTCCACCGCGTCGCGGCCGATGGCGAGGTCGCCGGCCTCGTTGCGGGCGAGGAAATCGAGCGCCTGCTGGTCGGTGGCGACGGGGACGCGGGTGAGGGCGCGCGCGGCGGGGGCGACGTCGAGGCTGGCGCGCAGCGCCTCGAGCGAGGTGAAGTCGAGGTCGGGGTTGCGCCACTGGATCTGGCGCACCGGCTCGAAATCGTGGGTTTCGAGGGCGACGACGAGGTCGGTCTCGAAGGGTGCGGCGTGGCCGGTGACGCCGAAGGTGCCGTTGTGCATGTGGCGGCCGGCGCGGCCGGCGATCTGGCCGAGCTCGGCGGGGGTGAGCGGGCGCGTCTGGTGGCCGTCGAACTTGCGGTCGTCGGCGAAGGCGACGTGGTGCACGTCGAGGTTGAGGCCCATGCCGATGGCGTCGGTGGCGACGAGGAAGTCGACGTCACCGTTCTGGTACATGTCGACCTGGGCGTTGCGGGTGCGCGGGCTCAGCGCGCCCATCACCACGGCGGCGCCGCCGCGCTCGCGGCGGATCAGCTCGGCGATGGCGTAGACGTCGCGGGCCGAGAAGGCGACGATGGCCGAGCGCGTCGGCTGGCGCGACAGCTTGCGGCTGCCGGCATAGCTCAACGTCGAAAAGCGCGGCCGGTGGATGATCTCGGCGGCCGGCAGCAGGGTGCGGATCAGCGGCGCCATCGTCGCGGCGCCGAGCAGCAGCGTTTCCGAGATGCCGCGGGCGTTGAGGATGCGGTCGGTGAAGACATGGCCGCGGTCGAAATCGGTGGCGACCTGGATCTCGTCGATGGCAAGGCACTCGACGGGCACGTCAAGGGGCATGGCCTCGACCGTCGCCACCCAGTAGCGGGCATGCGGCGGCACGATGCGCTCCTCGCCGGTCACCAGCGCCACGGCGTCGGCGCCGATGCGCGCCGCGATGCGGCCATAGACCTCGCGCGCGAGCAGGCGCAGCGGCAGGCCGATCATGCCGGTGCGGTGGGCCAGCAGGCGGTCGATGGCAAAGAAGGTCTTGCCGGTGTTGGTCGGCCCGAGGATGGCCTTGAGCGGGGCGGAGGCGGTCATCTGGGGCCTATGTAGGGGAGAGCGCCGCTGCCGCATAGGGCGCCGGCACGGGCCGGGTGTTAACCTTTGGTACAAAATGGGAACGAACAGGGGGAGAATCGGCGGCAGCCGGGCAATGCCGGTTTGTTCTCTACTGCCTGTGGTGGTGCGGCGCGGCGATTCGGGCCAGAGGCGCCGCCGGACCGTCGCGGGAGGGCCGCAGCCCGTTCACAATGCTTGCCAATTGGTTGATTTCGGGCGGTCGGAGGCGCGACTCGGGGAAAGGTAAAGCAGGCGTAAACGCATGGCCGGCGAAAATCCTTCGGGCGCTCACGGTCGCGGTTCCGCCAATGCGGGGTCTTGCGGCGCGACGTTGACGAAAAAGCCGTTGACCGTGCCGGAACGGCACAGCGCAGATTTTTACCTCTGATTAACCATAAAATCGCCGCCGACCATCTGGCGGGGCGCTTCGGAGCCGGCGCTGCACCGTTTCGGCACGGTTCAGTCGAGGCCGGTCAGCACCATCGACAGGTCGCCCATCGAAGTGGTGAGCAGCACCCTGTAGGGGATCACGTAACCGCTGTCGCGCAGCGGCGCGTACCAGATGAGGATGCGGTCTTCCTCGGCCAGCGAGCGGGTGACTTCCGAGGTGGTGAAATGGCCGGAAATCGGCCGGTACTTGACGCTGCACAGCACCACGGGGCCCTGATAGCCGGTGCGCTGGCTGGTCGCCTTGTCGTTGCGGGCGAAGGTGAAATCGAGGTCGAAGCGCTCGACGCCGGTGAAGATGCGCGCCTTCTGGTCGCAGACCGAGCGGTCGAGCGCGCTGCGGCGCACGAAGCTCGACAGGAAGTCGTTGACGCCGGCGAGCTGCCGGCGCTCGAGCGGCACCCGGTCGATGTTGTTGACGATGGGCGGCTCGATGACGAAGGCGGTGACGCTGCCCTTGGCGTATTGCACCTTGACCGAGAACGCCTCGCCATTGGCCCGGGTCAGGAGGTCGAAGCGCTGGCCGGCGAGGCCGTCCGGCGTCACCGTGCCGGTCGATTCCACATGCGCGGTGCCGCTCGCCACCAGCTGCGCGACGCCCGACACATTGGCGTCCAGCACCAGCGCATAGGCGGTGCCGTCGTCCTCGAAGCGGAATTTGGCGGTGGCGATGATGGTGCCGCCCAGATTGACCACGTAGGACGCGCTGGCGGACGTGGCGGCGTCGGCCGCGCCGGCGCCGCCGAGGGCGGCGAGCAGGACGGGCAGGGCCATGAGGAGGCGGAAGCGAGCCATCGGACCCTCGGGTTCGTGCTGCCTCCCGGCGGGAGGCGAATCGCGGGAAGGCTTCAAATTGCCCACGCGGCGTGGCGCTGGCAAGGCAAAGCCGGCGCTTCACTTGACGGCGGGGCCCGGTTTCTCTATGGAACCGCCTCGATCATACGAGACCTCGAACCCGGCGCGGGAGATCGTCCTGCCGCCGGGTCGTTTTGACAGGAATTTGACATGGCACGCCGCTGCGAACTGACCGGCAAGGGTGTGATGACCGGCAACAATGTGAGCCACGCGGTGAACCGCACGCGGCGGCGGTTTCTCCCCAACCTGCTCAACGTGTCGCTGATTTCCGATGCGCTGGGGCGCACGGTGAAGCTGCGCATCTCCGCCCATGCGCTGCGCTCGGTCGAGCATCGCGGCGGGCTCGACGCGTTCCTGCTCAAGGCGCGTGACGAGGAGCTGTCCCCCAACGCGCTGGCCCTCAAGAAGGAAGTGCGGGCCGCTTCGGCCGCCTGATCCGCCTCGCCAGCCGGCTTGCGATGCCCGCCCCGGTGGCGGGCATTTTCGTTTCCGGCTTTGCCCTCGCGGCGCCGGGGCGCTAGAAGGCTCGCCGCGCGCCGGTCTCATGCCGGAGGGCGCGGAACAGAAAGGTGCGATATGTTCGCTCGCTTCGCCGTGGCCGTGGCCGCGATGGTGGTGGTCGTCACCGCCTCCAATATTCTCGTGCAGTTTCCCGTTATGGCCGATCTCGGCCCGCTGCATCTGGGCGACATCCTGACCTGGGGCGCCTTCACCTATCCCTTCGCCTTCCTCGTCTCCGACCTCACCAACCGGCACGAGGGGCCGCGCGTGGCGCGCATCGTCGTCGTCATCGGCTTCGTCGTGGCGCTCGGGCTGTCGGCGTATCTCGCCACGCCGCGCATCGCCATCGCCTCGGGCAGCGCCTTCCTCGTCGGGCAATTGCTCGACATCGCCGTGTTCCAGCGGCTGCGCAACCGCTACTGGCTGGTGCCGCCGCTCAGCGCCTCGCTGTTCGGCTCGCTGCTCGACACGGCGATCTTCTTTTCCATCGCCTTCGCGCCGATGTTCGGCTTCGTCGACCTTGCCTTCGGCCTCGAGGACGGCTCGCTCGGCTTCGGGGCGCCGTGGCTCGGGCTCGGGCCCGAGGTGCCGCTGTGGGTGTCGCTGGCCAGCGGCGATTTCAGCGTGAAGTTCCTCGCCGCCCTGCTGCTGCTCGCGCCCTACCGGATGCTGATGGGGGCGGTGCTGCCGCCGCGCCCGGCGACGGCCTAACCCGCCGTCTTGCGCGGCCGTCCGCCCCTGGCGCCGTTGGCACGGGCCGCGGCGGCCTTTTTCGGCGACCGGGCAGGTCCGGCCGGAAACGCGAATGCGCAGCCGTTCCTGAGCGCGACGATCACCCGGCCGGACGTGCTGTCGTTGGGTTTTTCAATCGGCGAGGGTGAACTCGAGCAGCAGGGTGCGCTGCCAGTCGTTGAAATTGTCGTCGGAGATCATGGTGATGCGGGTCTCGCCGTCTGGCAGCGTGTGCACGGCGAGGCCTTCCATGTTGTCGAGGTCGCCGCCGACCCCCTCGAACAGCAGCTCGCCCTGCAGCTGCGCGCCGGGCTTCACCTCGGCGGCGGGGACGCGGAAGAGCTTGGCCGCGAAGTTGACGAAGGCGATGCCGCGTTCGAGCACCAGCAGGTCGCCATTGGGCAGGAAGGCGCAATCGGTCGGGTTGGTGCCGCTGCCCGAGCGGTAGCTCAGCGGTCCCCTGTCGTTGCGGCCCAGCAGATAGGCCGAATGGGCGCCGTCGCCGGTGATGACACCCTCGGTGAGCAGCAGGGTCGAGCCGGCGATGGGCGAAGCGGGCGGCGCGATGCACACGGCCTCGAGCGTTTCGTTGGTGCGGGTGTCCGACAGCCAGGCGGGGATCGTGACCTCGCGCGCCGGCCCGCGTGGAACGCCGTTCTCCAGACTGAAGTCGGCGACGCGTGTGAGGTTCTCGAAGCCGACGCGGACGCCGGTGGGCACGCCGTCGCGCTCGATCACCGCCAGCGCCTCGGCGTCGCGGGCATAGGCACGCGGCAGCTCGGCGCCCTTGGAGTTCCGGATCGGCTCGATGGTGACGCCGACCAGCGACAGCGGCGCGCCGGCCTCGTCGTAGATGAGCTGGCCGGCGACGAAATTGCCGCGGTCCGAGACCATCGCCAGCCGGCCGTCGGTGCCGACAAAGCCGATGCCGGAAAGCCCGCCGAAGGTGTCGTGCACGCTGCTGAGCTGCAGGCCGCCGGCAAAGACGAGGCGCTGCACGGTGCCGCCGATCGGCGCATTGCGGAAGCTGGTGACGGGGATGGCGTTGACCAGCACGTCCTCGGCGGCCGCAGCGCCGGGCGCAAGCATCAGCGCCGCCGCCGCCAGCGCCGCGACGCGCCGCGTCATCGGCGCCGGGCCCGGCGCGACTCGCCCGGCGGCTCCTCGTCGAACAGCGCCGCCAGCTCGTCGGTCAGGGCGCCGGCGAGCTCCTCGGCGTCGAGCAGCGTCACGGCACGCCGGTAATAGCGCGTCACGTCGTGGCCGATGCCCACGGCGACGAGCTGGATGGGCGAGCGCGTCTCGATGTCTTCGATCACCTGCCGCAAATGCGCCTCGAGATAATTGCCGGCGTTGACGCTCTGGGTGGAATCGTCCACCGGCGCGCCATCGGAAATCACCATCAGGATGCGGCGGTTTTCGGGCCGCGTCATGAGGCGCTTGCGCGCCCATTCGAGCGCCTCGCCGTCGATGTTCTCCTTGAGCAGGCCCTCGCGCATCATCAGGCCGAGATTGCGGCGCGCGTGGCGCCACGGCTCGTCGGCGGCCTTGTAGATGATATGGCGGATGTCGTTGACGCGGCCCGGATTGGCGGGGCGCCCGGCTTCGAGCCAGGCCTCGCGCGACTTGCCGCCCTTCCAGGCGCGGGTGGTGAAGCCGAGGATCTCGACCTTGACGCCGCAGCGCTC
>JBDHTK010000171.1:0-6694 GCA_039808625.1 Devosia sp.
GCCGAGGATGCGCACCGGCGCGCCCAGCAGCGCCGCCTCGGTGGCGCCGAACGCGGCGGCGTTGTCGAGGATCGCGGGCAGCAGCGCGCGCGGCACACGGAAGAGCTCGAGCAGGTCGTCGGCCCAGTCGCCGGTCTCGATATCGTAGAGCAGCGTGCGGCTGGCATTGGTCGCGTCGGTCACATGCGCGCGGCCATTGGTCAGCCGCCAGACCAGCCAGGCGTCGACGGTGCCGAAGGCCAGCTCGCCGCGCTCGGCGCGCCGCCGCGCCCCCGGCACCTTGTCGAGGATCCAGGCGATCTTGGTGGCCGAGAAATAGGGGTCGAGCAGGAGCCCCGTGCGACGGCGCACGCGCGGCTCGTAGCCGGCCCGCCGCAGCCGGTCGACGGCGCGCGCCGTGCGCCGGTCCTGCCAGACGATGGCATTGTGGATGGGCCGGCCCGTGGCGCGCTCCCACACGATGGTGGTCTCGCGCTGGTTGGTGATGCCGATGGCGGCGAGGTCGGCGGCGGCGATGCCGGCCTTCTTCAGCGCCGTCTGCATCGACCACAGCGTCGTCGTCCAGATCTCCTCGGGGTCGTGCTCCACCCAGCCGGGCGCCGGGAAATGCTGGGTGAACTCCTTGCGTCCCAGCCCGACGATCTGTTGCAGATCGTTGAAGACGATCGCCCGGCTCGACGTCGTGCCCTGGTCGATCGCCAGCACATAGCCGCTCATGGCCTCACTCCCGCTTTGCGCGCCGCAAGATAGGCCTCGAGCCGCGCCGTGTCGCCGGCCCCGACATGGAGGCCGAGCTTGGTGCGCCGCCACAGAATGTCCTCGGCGGTGCGCGCCCATTCATTGGCGACGAGATAGTCGACCTCGGCCCGGGTGAGGTCGGCGCCGAAATTCTGCCCCAGATCGCGCATTTGCCGCGCCTCGCCGAGGAGCAGCGCGGCGCGCGTGCCGTAGAGCCGCACGAGACGGCGCAGCAGCCGGTCGGCGAGGCTGGGATAGCGGGCGTTGAGCCGCTCGACCTCGGCCTCGAAGCCGTCGGGCGCGAAGTCGCCGCCGGGCAGCCGGCTGCCCTTCGTCCACGGCTTGCCGCGCGCCCCGAGCACCGCCTCGATATGGGTGAGCGCCGCTTCGGCGAGGCGGCGATGCGTCGTCAGCTTGCCACCGAAGACATTGACCAGCGCGCCCGTCGCCGCGTCGCCCTCGCGCGTCAGCACGTAATCGCGCGTCGCCTCCTGGGCCTTCGACTTGTGGTCGTTGAACAGCGGCCGCACGCCGGCATAGCTCCACACGATGTCGGCGGCCGTCACCGGCCGCTCGAAATATTCGGTCGCGGCGGCGAGCAGGTAGTCGCGCTCGGCCGCACAGATCGCGACGCCGTGCGGGTCGCCCGAAAACTCCTCGTCGGTGGTGCCGAGCAGCGTGAAATCGCGCTCGTAGGGAATGGCGAAGATGATGCGGCCATCGGCGTTCTGGAAGAAATAGGCATGGTCATGCGCGTAGAGCCTGCGCACCACGATGTGGCTGCCCTTGACGAGGCGAACATGGTTCGCCTCGGGCTGCCCCAGTGCGCCGCGCAGCACCTCGTCCACCCACGGCCCGGCGGCGTTGACCAGCAGCCGCGCCCGCACCGTGCCGCGCAGTCCCGTCTCGACGTCCTCCAGCCTGACGGTCCACAGCCCGTCCTCGCGGGTCGCCGCGGTGACGCGGGTGCGCGTCTGGACGGCGGCGCCCCGGTCGGCGGCGTCGCGCGCCAGCAGCGTCACCAGCCGCGCGTCGTCCACCCGGCAGTCGGAATATTCGAAGGCGCGCGCATAGCCTTCCTTCAGCGGCCGGCCGAGCGGGTCGCGCCTGAGGTCGAGCGTGCGCGTCGCCGGCAGGAGCCGGCGCCCGCCGAGATGGTCGTAGAGGAACAGGCCGGCGCGCAGCAGCCAGGCCGGCCGCAGTCCCCGGTGATGCGGCAGCACGAAACGCAGCGGCCAGATGATGTGCGGCGCCATCGCCCACAGCACCTCGCGCTCGGCCAGCGCCTCGCGTACCAGGCGGAACTCGTAATATTCGAGATAGCGCAG
This sequence comes from Devosia sp., assembly GCA_039808625.1. Lineage (GTDB taxonomy): Bacteria > Pseudomonadota > Alphaproteobacteria > Rhizobiales > Devosiaceae > Devosia_A. The sequence continues at coordinate 2,067 of JBDHTK010000171.1, forward strand.
GCCGCCATGCACGAGCTTGGTGGCGGCCGAGGAGGTGCCCGAGGCGAGGTCGCCCATCTCGGCGAGGAACACCGAGAAGCCGCGGCCGGCCGCATCGCGGGCGATGGCGGCGCCGTTGACGCCGCCGCCGATGACGAAGACGTCGGTGATGTTGCCCCGTTTGCGCATTGCCGCAGCCATCCCTTTCTGTCGTTAGCGCCCGTGGCCGCCACATGCAACCGGCGGCGCCGGCGCAAATTCTGCCGCGCGGCGCTTGACCGCGCGATGAACTGAGGCCACCAAGAGCGGCCTTCTCCGCCCGGCCGCCCATGCTCCAGATCGTCAACGTCGTTCTTCCGGTCTTCGCGATCATCGCGCTCGGCTATGGCGCGGTGCGGCTGCGGCTCTATCCCACCGAGGGGGTGCGCGGGCTCGTCGCCTTCGTCAACAATTTCGCCACGCCCTGCCTCCTGTTCGAGGCCATGCTGCGCTCGGATTTCGGTTCGACCTTCAACCCGGCCGTCATCGTGCCGTTCTATATCGGAGCGCTGTTCTCGCTGCTGTGCGGCGCGCTCATCGCCTGGCGCTGGTTCGGGGCGCGGCCGGGCGAGAGCATCACCTCGGGCTTTTCGGCGATGTTCTCCAACACGGTGCTGATCGGCATTCCGGTGCTGCATCGCGCCTATGGCGATGCGGCGCTGCCCACCGTGTTCTCGATCATCGCGCTGCACGCGCCGATGCTCATCACGCTGGGCATGATCGTCATGGAGCTGGTGCGCCGCGACGGCGGCTCGCTGCTGCGCTCGTTGGCCGCCGCCCTCGTGCGCATCCTGCGCAACCCGCTGCTGTGGGGCGTGGCGCTGGGGCTCGGCGCCAACTGGTCGGGGCTCGACATTCCCGAGCCGGGCATGGCGTTCCTCGACATGATGGCCGCCGCCGTGCTGCCGGCAGCCCTTTTCGGCATGGGCGGCGCGCTCAACGAATACCGCGTCTCCGAGAGCTGGGTGCAGGCCAGCGCCATGAGCGTCTTCAAGCTCGTCGTGCACCCCATCATCGCCTATGTGCTGATGCTGCACGTCCTGCACGTGCCGTTCGAGATCGCGCGCTACGGCATCCTGCTCGCCGCCATGCCGACCGGCATCAACGCCTATGTCTTCGCCACCTACTACGAGCGCGGCGTCAACGTCGCGGCGAACGTCGTTCTGGTCTCGACCATCGCCTCGATGGTGACGGTGGCGGCCTGGCTCTACATCCTCGGGGCGTAGCGCCGCGAACCGGCGCGCGCCGCCGCAGGCGCCTTTGGGCGCAGGCCGCTCCGGCTGCCTGCCGCTGACTTATCCCCGTCCCCCGGGCAGGTGCTAGGCTTCGCTCATCCATCCCGCACGGGCGGGACGCGCGACGAACGCCGCGAGGATGGACTGCGGGTGGGGGAGGTTTCGTGCCTTCCCTGGGCCGTGCGGATGTCGGCGCCCGGCCCGGCCGGGACCCATCGCGTGCGACTGCCGGAAACCCCGCGCCGCGGGACGCCTGTGTCTCCGCTTGTCCATACCCCCGAGGCATCGGCGTCTCGCGGCCCCGCTCCCCCCGCCGCCGGAGGCACGTTGCGCCGACGGACGTCCCGTCACGCCCCGGCCGTCAGCCGGCGATGCGCGCGATCTCGGCGCCGCAATTGCCGAGCTTTTCCTCGAGCCGCTCGAAGCCGCGGTCGAGATGGTAGATGCGGCTGACGACGGTTTCGCCGCGCGCCGCGAGCCCGGCGATGATCAGCGAGACCGAGGCCCGCAGGTCGGTCGCCATCACCTGCGCGCCGGTCAGCTGGCCGACGCCGGTGACGGTCGCCATCTGGCCGTCGACGCGGATGTCGGCGCCGAAGCGGGCGAGCTCGGCCACGTGCATGAAGCGGTTCTCGAAGATCGTCTCGCGGATATGCGAGATGCCGCCCGACATGGTCATCAGTGCCATGAACTGGGCCTGCAGGTCGGTCGGAAAGCCCGGAAACGGGTCGATCTCGACGTCGACCGGTCCGAGGCCGTTGCCGTTGCGGCCGATGCGGATGCCGCCGGCCTCGACGGTGACGGTGGCGCCGGCCTCGGCGATGACGTCGAGCGCCGCCTGCAGATGCTCGGGCCGGGCGCCGCGCAGCAGCACCTCGCCGCCGGTCATCGCCGCGGCCATCGCGAAGGTGCCGGTCTCGATGCGGTCGGGGATCACCTCGATGCTGGCGCCGTGCAGCTCGGGCACGCCCTCGATGGTGAGCGTGCGCGTGCCGATGCCGGAGATTTTCGCGCCCATCCGGTTGAGGCAGTTGGCGACATTGTCGATCTCGGGCTCCATCGCGGCGTTCTCGATGACCGTGGTGCCGCGGGCGAGCGTCGCCGCCATCATGATCGTGTGCGTCGCGCCGACCGAGACCTTGGGCAGGTGCACGCGGCCGCCGACCAGCCCGCCGCGCGGCGCCTTGGCGACGACATAGCCCTCGTCGATCTGGATGTCGGCGCCCATCTGCTGCAGGCCGTAGAGGAAGAAGTCCACCGGCCGCGTGCCGATGGCGCAGCCGCCGGGCAGCGAGACGCGCGCCTCGTGGGCCCGGGCGAGCAGCGGGCCGATGACCCAGAAGCTGGCGCGCATGGTCGAGACCAACTCGTAGGGCGCCGTGGTGTCGACGATCTCGGCCGCCTGAAAGGTCATGCGCTGGCCGTCGAGGCCGTCGGCGCCGGGACGGCGGCCATGCACGGCGATATCGACGCCGTGGTTTTCGAGGATGCGCTCGAGCTGCTTCACGTCGGCGAGGCGCGGCACGTTTTCGAGCACCAGCGGTTCGCGCGTCAGCAGCGAGGCGATCATCAGCGGCAGGGCAGCGTTCTTTGCGCCCGAAATGGGGATTTCGCCCCGCAATTCGTGGCCGCCGACGATACGGATTCGATCCATGAAAAACCTCGGGCTGCGGGCCGCGCGCGGCCCATGACGCTTGCTAGCCCGAGTCAGCCGGGCGGTTCAAGGCAGGGAAGGCCGGTTCAGGCCGGCGGCGCGCCGCCGGCCTCGCCGCCGCCCGGCGGTTTCGACGCGGCCCCTGCCCTCGTCCGTGCCTGCGCCTTGCGGCGCTTCAGGTTTTCGCGGAGCTTTGTGGCCAATCTCTGCTCGCGCGCCGCTTTTTCGTCCGCTTTCGCCATGCCTCAGGCCGCGAGCCCCTTGGTCCCCGCCGCCACCAGGCGCTCGATCATGGTGCCCAGTTTGAGGCTGTTGCCCTTGAGCACGACCAGCGAGGGCGGCTGGGCGGCGAGCAGCGCCTCCAGCGCGTCGAACCCGGCAACGCCTTCGATCGGCAGCGTCGAGTCGCTGCGGCACACGCGCCGCGCCGCCGATTCCGCGTGGCTCACGCCGAGGACGAGATCGGCCTGCGCGGCGGCGGCGCGCAGCACGCGGCGGTATTTCGCGGCGGCATTGTTGCCCTTGTCCGACAGTTCGCCCAACACGAAGATGCGGCGCCCGCTCCAGATATTGGGCAGGTCGGCGACGAGCATCTGGGTGGCCCAGGTCGGCGCCTTGATGGTGTCCATGAGGAAGGTGTGGCCGCCCGGCACCTCGACGACGTTCATGCGGTTCCTCAGGGGCTCGATCGTCGCCAGGTCGGCGACCGCCCGCCCGATGTCGAGGCCGAGCGCGTGCACCGCCGCAAGGGCGCCGAGGATATTGGTCAGCATCAGCGTGCCGGCGAAGCGCGTGCGTACCGGCCAGCGCCGTTCCCCGATCACGAGGTCGAAGCCGAGCCGCTCGGGAAGCAGCGAATGCACGTTCTCGGCGCGCACATCGGCGTCGGCGGCACGGCCGAACAGCAGGACGCGGGCCCTGGCGCCCGCGGCGAGCCCGCGCGCCAGGTCGTCGTCGGCATTGAGGCAGAGCGTCCCCTTGTCGCCGATGGCGCCGGTCAGCGTCGCGATCTCCGCCGCCACGGCTTCGCGCGTGCGGAACTTGTTCAAATGATCAAGGCCGATGCTGGTGATAATTGCGACATCCGGGTGCAGCGTGGCCGCGGTCCTGGCCAGCGTCCCCGGCGGAAACTCCGACACTTCTTGTACAAAGGCGTCGATCGGCCCGTCGAGATGACGGATCGCGCGCAGGATGTTTCGTTCCGTATTGTGCGCGTTGCTCGTCCTGACGCTGCGCTGGGCGCCGAGCAGCGTCGATGCCAGCATGGTGGTCGTCGTCTTGCCGCAACTGCCGGTGACCGCGACATAGTTGGTGCAGAAGGCCGCGCGCTTGCGGGCGGCGACGGACCGCCAGTAAGGCATGACGCCCGTGTAGTAGGCCCGCAACAGCGCGGGACCCCACGCAGCGGTGGACAGGCGGACGCGGTTCAACAGAGTTTTCAGCGACATCTGTGCCGTCGTGCGTTTCGGATGCGTTGGCGCGCAGGGATTTTGACCTTGCTTCGGCCTATTGCCTATGGCATCAACCGCCTCGCCTCAAGGCCCCGAGCCGCCGATCCGGCCGAACGCTGCAGTAGCTCAGTGGTAGAGCACTCCCTTGGTAAGGGAGAGGTCGAGAGTTCAATCCTCTCTTGCAGCACCATTCTTCCCCTTTTGCGAGGCGCCGGCGGGGCACCTGTCGCGATATGCATTTTCCTCTCCCGGCCGCGCAGAAGACGATGC
>JBDHTK010000172.1:0-6682 GCA_039808625.1 Devosia sp.
GGCGTCGAGGCTGAACGATTGCGGCCAGCCGATCAGCGAGGTGCGGTTGATCTCCTGCAGGTCGCGGAAGCTGTTGAGCAAGACGATGAACAGCGGCAGCACGTAGAGCAGCGCCGTCAGCGTCAGCAGCGTGTAGACGATGATGCGGATGGTGCGCTGCCGGCGCCGGCTGCCCAGCTGCAGGGGGTGGTACTGATAGGTGTCCGTCACGGTCAGCCCTCGTGCCGGCGGCGCAGCCGCTGGTAGATGTTGAAGGGGATCAGAAAGATCAGGAGCGCCACCATCATCATCACCGCGCCCGCCGCGCCCTGGCCGATCTGGCCGCGCGCGTAGAACACGTCGAAGACGAAGAGCGCCGGCACCGTGGTGGCCGTGCCCGGCCCGCCGCTGGTCAGCGCCGTGACCAGCTCATAGGTCTTCACCGCGTGCTGCAGCAGGATGATGAAGCAGGACAGGAAGATCGGCCCGATCGCCGGAAAGATGATGCGCCGGTAGATCATGCTCATCGGCGCGCCGTCGATCTGCGCCGCCTTGACGATGTTGGCGTCGACCGAGCGCAGCCCCGCCAGCAGCAGCACCATGATGAAGCCCGAGCCCTGCCAGATGGCGGTGAAGACGATGACGTAGATCGCCTTGTCCTTCTGCACGATCCAGTCGAAGTCGAAATTCTCCCAGCCCAGGTTGCGCACGAAGGACTCGATGCCGGTGCCCGGGTTGAACAGCCAGCGCCACACCGTGCCCGTCACCACCAGCGAGATCGCCATCGGATAGAGCAGGATGGACCGGTAGAACGCCTCGCCCCGGATGTTCTGGTCCATCAGCACGGCGAGCCCGAGCCCGCAGGCGAGCGTCAGCCCGATGTAGAGCACCGAGAAGATGAAGAGGTTCGTATAGGCGAGGATCCAGCGCGGATTGGCCCACAGCTTCTCGTAGGAGATGAGCCCCGCGAATTCGTAGGACGGCATCAGCGTCGCATTGGTGAAGCTCAGATAGACCGTCCACAGTACCGAGCCGACCATCAGCAGCAGCGCCGCGAGAAAGGCCGGCGTGATCGCCAGTTGCGGCATGATGCCGTCGAGCCGGTCGCGCCAGCGCGGCTTCGCCCGCACGAGCGTCACGCGCCCATCGCGAAGCGCGGCCCGGAAGGCGGCATGCTCGCTCTCGGATGATGGCTGCGTCATCGAAGTCTCCTCGTCAGCGCCCGCAGGTGGGGCAGGGCCGTGTAGGGACCGGCCCTGCCCCGGCGCGGCTTACGACTTGGCCGCGATGATCGCGTCGGCGAGCAGCTTGACGCCCTCCTCGGCGGTGCTCTCGGGCGTGGCGACGAAGGTCGTCAGCACCTCTTCGGCGGCGCCCGAGATGGCGCCCGGCTGGGCCATGCTCTGCGCGAAGCTCATCAGCAGGCTGTCATCGTCGATGGCGGTCTGGATGTCCTTGGCGGACTGCTGCTGGCACTCCGAGAAGGCGCTGAGGTCGAGCCCCAGTCGCGCCGGCACCGAGCCCTTCTTGAGGTTGAACTCGATCTGCGTCTGCGGCTCGAACACCATGCGGGCGATGATCTTCTGGCCCTCGATGCGCTCCGGCTCGGTCTGCTTGAAGAAGCCGAAGGCGTCGGAATTGATGGTGAACGGATGCCGCCCGTCATTCTGCGGCACCGGCGCGCAGGCGAAATCGGTGCCGTACTTGTAGCCGTCCGAGATGAAGTTGGCGTTGGCCCAGTCGCCCATCACGGTGAACAGCGCCTGCTTCTGGCCGATGGCCTTGAGCGATTCCGAGTAGTGACGGCCCGGGAAGGCGTCGTCGAAGGTCGCGGTCAGCTTGCGGAAGACCTTGAACACCTCGAGCATGGTGTCGCCCTGGAGCGTTGCGTCGTCGAGATCGTAGAACGCCTTCTTGTAGAAATCGACGCCGCCGACGCCGAGCGCCACGCCCTCGAACAGCGTGAAGTCCTGCCACGGACGGCCGCCGTGGTGGAAGCCCTGATAGCCCGCCGCCTGCGCCGCCTCGACGGCCGCCAGCATCTCGTCCCAGTTCTTGGGATAGTCGAGCCCGAGCTCCTTGAGCAGGGTCGGGTTGTAATAGACCCAGTTGATGCGGTGGATGTTGAGCGGCACCGCCACGTAATGGCCCTCATAGACCATGACGCGCTTGAGGGCGTCGGGCATCACCGCGTCCCAGCCATCGGCCTCGGCCACGTCGTCGAGGCTGGCGAGCGCACCGGCGGCCGCCCATTCGGTGATGTTGAGGCCTTCAAGCTGCGAGGCGGTGGGCGCGTCGCCGGCGAGCACGCGGGCGCGCAGCGTCGCCATCTGGCCCGAGGTGGCGCCAGCCGCGGCGCTGTCCACCCATTCGCCGCCGGCGGCCACGAACCGGTCCTGCAGGCTGGCGAGGGCCGCCGCGGAGTCGCCCGAGGTCCACATATGCATGAGCTCGACCTTGGGGCCGGCCAGTGCCGGCTGCACCAGCGCGGTCGATGCGACGGCGAGCGCCGCGAGCAGTCCTGGAATAGTCTTCGTCATGGTCTCTCTCCTGGTTGTGCCATGCGTGTCACGGCGTAGGGGCTCCGGTAGCTCCGGGCTCGTTGTTGATCCTGGCCGGCGGGGCGAGCGCGCCGGCGAAAGTGCTTTCGGCAAGGCCGCTGACGCCCGGCCGCACCACGAACAGCGAGCCGGCCAGCGGCTGGCGCCCGAGCGCCGCCGCGTCGAGCTTCTGCCGCGCCGTGGTGATGAACAGCAGGTCGAGGGCGGGACCGCCAAAGGCGCAGCTCGTGATCTGCTGCACCGGCAGCGTCACCAGCGTGTCGAGCCGCCCGTCGGGCGTGAGGCGCGCCACCGCGCCGCCATTGTAGCGGGCACTCCACACGCAGCCCTCGGCATCCACCGTGGCGCCGTCCGGCTTGCCCGGCGCGATGGCGAGGGGCGCGAAATCCTGCCGCGCCCCCAGCGTGCCGTCGGTATCATAGGGGAAACGCCACAGCGTGCCGACCGCCGTGTCCGCAGCATAAAGCCAGCGCCCGTCCGGGCTGAAGCAGATGGCGTTGGGCGTCGTGACGCCCTCGACGAGCAGCCGCGACGCCGCGCCGTCGAGCAGGAACAGTGCCCCCGTGGGCCCGCGCGGCGCGTCGAGGCCGATGGAGCTGGCGATGAGCCGTCCGGCACGGTCGAGCTTGGCGTCGTTGTAGCGATGGCGCGGCGGCAGGCCGACCGGCGGCGCCAGAACGGCGCTCGCGCCGGTCTTGAGATCAACCCGCGTCAGGCCCGGCTCGGCCAGTGCCAGCACCTCTCCCGGCCCGGCCGGCACCACGGCGCCGACCCAGGCGCCGAGCGCCGTGCTGCGCGTCGCCAGCGGCTGGGCGACCGCGAGCCGGTGCAGCAGGCCCGCGTCGATGTCGACATAGACCAGCTCGCCCGTCGCGGCCGACCACAGCGCGCTCTCCGCCAGCGCATGCGCGGCAGGAAAGAAGAGCTCGGCGGCAAGCGTCCTGACGCCCATTACGCCGCCCCGCCGTCCGCTGCCGGATCGAAGGCGATCTCGCTCCATTTCGCCTCGAGGAACTCGTAGATGCCGAGAAGGCCGCCCTCGCGACCGAGGCCCGACTCCTTGGTGCCGCCGAACGGCGCCTCGCGCCGCCCCAGCGTCAGCGTATTGACGCCGAGCACGCCCACCTCGAGGTCGCGCATCAGTCGCTGCGCCTGCCCCAGGTCGGCGGTGTAGACATAGCCGGCGAGGCCCATCGGCGAGGCGTTGGCGCGCTCGACCACCTCGGCCTCGGTGCGGAACGGCGTGAGGGGCGCCACCGGCCCGAAGATCTCCTCGGCCATCACGCGCCAATCGTCCTCGACCTCGCCGACCACCGTCGGCGCGAAGAAATAGCCGGTGTTGAGATGGCTCGGCCGCTGGCCGCCCGCCAGCACCTTGCCGCCGGCCGCCACGGTGTCCGCCACCAGCGCCTCGACGGCCTCGAGCCGCCGGCGCGTCGCCAGCGGCCCCATCGCCGTCGCCGGCTCGATCCCCGGCCCGACCCGCAACGCCCTGGCGACGTCGACGAAGGCCTCGGTGAAGGCGCCGAGCGCGTCCTGCTGCACGAAGAAGCGCGTCGGCGACACGCAGACCTGCCCGGCATTGGAGAATTTGCGCTGCGCGGCGAGCGCGCCGATCTCGGCGGCCCGCGCCCTGTCGAAGACGATCACCGGCGCGTGCCCGCCCAGCTCGAGCGAGAGCTTCTTGAGCGTCGGCGCCGCGGCGGCATAGAGCCGCTTGCCCACCGCCACCGAGCCGGTGAAGCTCAGCTTGCGCACCGCCCTGGCGGCGAGCAGCACGCTCGCCACCGGCTCGGGCACGCCCAGCAGGAGATTGGCCACGCCCCTGGGCAGCCCCGCCGCTTCGAGGCATTTGAAGAACACCGCCACGGCGCAGGGCGCCTCCTCGGCCGGCCGCGCGATGACGGTGCAGCCGGCGGCGAGCGCCGTCGCCAGCTTGCGCGCCAGCATCGACACCGGGAAGTTCCACGGCGTCAGCGCCGCGACGACGCCGACCGGCACGTAGCTCACGAGGCTCGTGCCGCCATCGGCGCGCGGCGGCAGGACCTGCCCGACCGTGCGGGTCGCTTCCTCGGCGAACCACTCGAACTGGCCGATGGACGACTCCACCTCGCCCATCGCCTGCGCGAAGGGCTTGCCCATTTCGAGCGTGATGAGCGTTGCGATCAGCGCCTGCCGGGCCCGCATCTCGACGGCCACCCGGCGCAGCAGCGCCGCCCGCTCCGCCGCCGGCACACGCCGCCAGCTCAGGAAGGCGCGGGAGGCCGCCGCGATGGCCGCCTCGGCATCGGCGACGCCGGCCTGCGGCGCCCGCCCGAGCACCGCCTCGGTCGCCGGGTTCACCGTCTCGTAGGTCTGCCCATCGGCGGCGGGGCTCCATGCCCCGTCGATGAACAGGCCGATGTCGCGATAGGCGGCGGCGATTGCCGCCTCGTCCACGGGCCCGCTCATGCGCTCGCCCTCAGGCTGCTGGCGTGGCCCTTGAGGTAGTCGTGGTTGATCTCGATCCCGAGGCCCGGCCCGTCGGGCAGCCCCAGATAGCCGTCCACGAGACGCCGCTCATAGGCAGCGGTCACCGCCTCCTGCCGGCCATCGGCGAAATAGGGGAAGATCTCCTGGAACTGCAGGTTGGGGATGACGGCGTCGACCTGCAGGCACGCCGCCGTCGACACCGGGCCGCCGCAATTGTGCGGCTGCACCTTCACCTGGTGCGCCTGCGCACTGCCGGCGATGCGCATCAGCTCGGTAATGCCGCCGCACAGCCCCATATCGGGCTGGATCACCGCCAGCGCGCCGCTTTCGAGATAGGGCCGGAAGCCGGAATTGGTGTAGATGCGCTCGCCCGCCGCGAGGGGCGTTGCGACGCGCGCCGCGAAATCGGCGAGCACGCCGACATCGGAGCAGTCGATCGGCTCCTCGAAGAAGAACGGGCGGAACTCCGCCATGTCGCGGCAGGCCCGCAGCGCGTCGGTCGGCATCAGATTGCCGTGCAGCTCGATGAGGATGTCGACATCGGGGCCGATGGCCTCGCGCACGGCGCGCACCCGCTCGACGCCGAGCCGGTGCAGCGCCGGCTCGATGGCGCCGACCAGTGCCGTGCGCGCCCCCGCCGCGTCGTATTTGAACGGGTCGAACTTGAGGGCGGTATAGCCCTTTTCCGCCTCCTCGGCCGCCCGCTCTGCCAGCCCGCCGATGGTGCCGATGCTGCGCGACCAGCCATTGCAGTAGAGCCGGATGCGCTCGCGCATGGCGCCGCCGAGCAGCTCGTAGACCGGCGCACCGAGCAGCTTGCCCTTGATGTCCCACAGCGCCTGGTCGAGAGCGCTCACGGCGCCGTGCATCACCGGCCCGCCGCCCTGCAGCCAGAAGCCGTTGCGGTAGACGCGCTCGCTGAACCGCGCCACCGCGCGCGCATCGTGCCCGATGAGGTAGTTGCGCGCCATCTCGAGCACCACTTGCATCGCCCCCACCGCGCCGATGCCGTAGGCGAGGCCCACCTCGCCCACGCCGGTGACGCCGCTCTCGGTCTCGACTTCGACCAGCACCAGGCGATAAGCGGCACGCTCGGCATTCGGGCTGAGATGCACGTGATGCACGATCACGTCGGTGACTTTGGTCATGGTCCCCCCGATAGCCGCCGGCCCGCCGCCAGCAATACATATAATCACATAGATTATAGATTATCTATGAAATCGTCAATGGCTGAGGGTGTACTCACGTCACCTTGCCGCGCGCCGCAACGGCGAGCGGCGCCATGACCTGCCCGTCGCGATGCGGCACCACCGCATCGACCATGTTGGAGACGACGCAGGCATGGTTGGGGATGACGGCGATCGCCTCGCCCAGTTCGGGCCGCCGCCCGGCAACCCCGTCGAGATCGAGATAGCCGTGCTCCTCGTTGAGCGCCCGCAGCACTGCACCGGGATAGTCGGGGCAATGGCCGTAGCCGGCGAGCCCCATCAGGTCGCTGGTCAGGATCTTCGAGCCGGCATCGATGATGGCGAGGTCGGCGCTGGGGCGGCTGACCACGGTCGCCGCCACCACCAGCGCACAATCCGCCCAGCCGACCAGCCCTTTGGCGACCAGCGAGCGGTCATTGTAGATATAGGTGCCGGCGCGAAACTCGGTGGCGCACCGTACCG
>JBDHTK010000173.1:0-6627 GCA_039808625.1 Devosia sp.
AGGCGGCGAGGCGGGCGGCGATTTCGCCCTCGCCCATGCCGAGCACGTCGACCGTCAGGTCGCGCTGGGCGCGCATCAGATTGGCGAGGGCGCGGTCGAGCGCCATGCGATCGAAGCGGTCGGCGAGGACGATGCGGCTGCCCGCCGCGATGATGCCGGCGAGCCCGAACAGGTCGAGCACGCCGAAGAAGGCGCCGGCCGTCAGTGCGGTGGGGGTATGCGTCCGTTCGGCGACGAGGGCGATGTCGCTGGCAAAGCTCAGCGCGCTGAGCTCGGCGATGCGCCGGGCGATGCCGGTGGGGGCGCCGCCGGCGGCAAAGCTCTCGGCCCGCGCGGCAATCGTCGCTTCGACGCCGGGCGGCACGAGGCTCGCCACCAGCCCGGCGACATCGGTCACGCCCTCGGCGTAGCGCAGCACGAGCTCGGCGAGCGGCTCGCCGAAATCGGCGTTGCGCAGCAGCCACAGCGTCTCGCGCTCGAGCAGCGCCTGCACCTCGGCATAGAGGGCCAGCTGCGTCGCGCCGGGAATCTGGCCGTCGAGCGCGTCGATCTCGGCATAGAGCCGGTCGAGCCCATAGGCGTCACGGGCGAGGCAGAAGGCGGCAGCCACCTGACCGGCATCGGCGCTGGTCGCCGCCATCAGCCGGACGACGAAGGCCGGGCCGCCGCGATTGACGATCTGGTTGGCGAGGACGGTGGCGATCACCTCGCGGCGCAGCCGGTGGGTGGCGATGGCGTCGGGATAGGTGTCGGCGAGCTTTGGCGGGAAATAGCGGAAGAGGTCGTGGCCGAGATAGGCGTCGTCGGGCGCCGCGCCGGCGAGGAGGTCGGCGCAGAGCGCGTTCTTGGCATAGGCGAGCAGCACCGCGAGCTCCGGCCGGGTAAGGCCGCGGCCGGAAGCGGCGCGGGCGTCGAGCGCCGCGTCGTCGGGCAGCGCCTCGACGGCGCGGTCGAGCTGGCCGCGCTGCTCGAGCGTTTCGATCAGGGCGCGATGGTCGGGCAGCGCCGCGACGCCGGCGCGCTCGGCCAGCGACAGGGCGAGGGTCTGCAGGTAGTTGTTGGCAAGGCAGAGCGCCGCCACCTCGTCGGTCATCCCGGCAAGCAGGTCGTTGCGGCCGGCGAGGTCGAGCTGGCCGGCGCGCAGCGGCGCGTTGAGCGCGATCTTGACGTTGACCTCGATGTCCGAGGTGTTGACGCCGGCCGAATTGTCGATGGCGTCGGTGTCGATATGGCCGCCGGCCAGCGCATATTCGATGCGGCCGCGCTGGGTGACGCCGAGATTGGCGCCCTCGCCCACCACCCTGGCGCGGATGTCGCGGCCGGCGATGCGCACCGCGTCATTGGCGCGGTCGCCCACCTGCGCGTCGGTCTCGGTGCTGGCGCGCACATAGGTGCCGATGCCGCCGAACCACAGCAGGTCGACCTCGGCGCGGAGGATGGCGGCGATCACCTCCTCGGGCGTCACCGGGTCGTTGCCGAGCCCGAGCGCGCGGCGCGCCTCCTGGAACAGCGGCACCGTCTTCAGCGTGCGCGAATAGACGCCGCCGCCCTTCGACAGCAGGCTCTTGTCGTAATCCTGCCAGCTCGAGCGCGGCAGCGCGAAGAGCCGCCGGCGCTCGGCGAGGCCGGTCGCCGGGTCGGGATCGGGGTCGATGAAGACGTCGCGATGGTCGAAGGCCGCCACCAGCCGGATCTGCGGGCTGAGCAGCATGCCGTTGCCGAACACGTCGCCCGACATGTCGCCGACGCCGACGACGGTGAAGGGCGAGGCCTGGATGTCGCGGTCGAGCTCCCTGAAATGACGTTTCACCGCTTCCCAGGCGCCGCGCGCCGTGATGCCCATCGCCTTGTGGCTGTAGCCGTGGGAGCCGCCCGAGGCGAAGGCGTCGCCGAGCCAGTAGCCGCGCGCCGTGGCGATGGCGTTGGCGGTGTCGGAGAAACTCGCGGTGCCCTTGTCGGCGGCGACGACGAGATAGGGGTCGTCGCCGTCACGCCGGCGTACATCGGGGGGCGGCAGCACCACGTCGCCGTCGAGATTGTCGGTGACGTCGAGCAGGGTCTGCACGAAGATGGTGTAGCATGCCGTGCCCTCGGCCAGCACCACGTCGCGTTCGGCGCCCTTGGGCAGGAGGCGCGGCACGAAGCTGCCCTTGGCGCCCACCGGCACGATGATGGCGTTCTTGACCTGCTGGGCCTTGACCAGCCCCAGCACCTCGGTGCGGAAGTCCTCGGGCCGGTCGCTCCAGCGCAGGCCGCCGCGGGCGATGGCGCCAAAGCGCAGATGCAGGCCCTCTACGCGCGGCGCATAGACGAAGATCTCGCGATAGGGGCGCGGCGCCGGCAGGCCCTCCACCCTGGCGCAGTCGAACTTGATGGCCAGCGCCGGGCGGCGGCGGCCCTCGGCGTCGCGCTGGAAGGCGTTGGTGCGCAACGCCGCCTCGACGAGGTTCAGCACGCGGCGCACGATGCGGTCCTCGTCGAGCGAGGGAATGGCGGCGAGGGCGGTGGCGACGGTCTCGCGCGCCGCCGCGGCGGTGGCGTCGCGATTGCCGGCGAAGCCGGGGTCGAGCAGCGCGTGGAACAGCGTCACGAGGGCGCGGGCGATGTCGGGATGGGCGCTCATCACCTGGGCGAGATAGGAGCGCGACCAGGTGACGCCGACCTGCTTCAGATAGCGCATCAGGGCGCGCAGCAGCGCCACATCGTGCCAGGCGAGGCCGGCGCCGAGCACCAGCCGGTTGAGCCCGTCGCTCTCGGCCTCGGTCTGCCAGACGGCGAGGATGGCGTCCTCGACCAGCGGCGCGCGCTCGGCGAAGGCCTCGGCGCTGGGCGCGTCGAGCACCATGTCGTGGACGAACACCGGCGTGCCGTCCGTGGGCTCGACCGTATAGGTGCGCTCGTCGATGACGCGGAAGCCGAAATTCTCGAGCATCGGCACGCGGTCGGAGAGCGGGATGGGCTTGCCGCGGTGATAGACCTTGAGCGCATAGGCGCCGTCGGCGCCGTCGCGCTCCATGAGCTTCAGCGCGAGGCTCGTCTCGCCGGCGAGCCGGCCGATCACCTCGATGTCGGCGAGGGCATCGGCGGCAGTGTTGCGCGACTGGTAGGCGGGCGAGAAGGCGTCGAGCCAGCCGGCGACGGCGGCCGCATCGGGCGCGGCGCGCAGCAGCCGGTCGCCGAAGGTGAGGATGAGCTCGCCCACCGCCGCCTCGAGCACGCCGCGTTCGGGGCGCGGCGTCGGCCCGCCATTGCGTCCGATGATGAAATGGACGCGCACCAATTCGGCTTCGGGAAAATGCGGGTAATAGGCCGAGACCCGCCCGTCATAGAGGCGCGCCAGATAGCGCCCGACGGCCTCGCGCACGGCCGAGGTGTAACGGTCGCGCGGCACGAAGACGAGCACGGAGACGAAATTGTCGAAGCGGTCGATGCGCGGCAGGACGAGCACGCGCGGCCGGTCGGCGAGCCCGGCGATCTCACGGGCGAAATCGTAGAGCTGGTCCTGGCCGATCTGGAACAGCTCGTCGCGCGGATAGGCGCCGAGCGCGGCAAGCAGCGCCTTGCCGGCATGGCCGGCCGGATCGAACCCCGAGCGGCGCATCACCTCGTTCACCTTGCGGCGGATGAGCGGCACCTCGGCATGCGGCGTCGCCAGCGCCGCCGAGGTGAAGAGGCCGACGATGCGCAATTCGCCCGCGACCTCGCCGCCGGCGCGGTAGAGCTTCACGCCGACATAGTCCATATGGGCGCGCCGGTGCACGCGGGTGCGCACATTGGCCTTGGTCACCATGATCGGGTCGGGCTCGGCGAGCCAGGCCACGTGCTGGTCGGTCATTTCCACATAGTCGGCGCCGGTGCGCAGGAAGTGCAGCGTCTGGTCGGCGAGGATGCCGACGCCGGAGGTGACGAGCGGCACCAGCCTCTGGTCCGCGCCGCTGCCCTCGAGCCGGTACTCGCGCATGCCCAGAAAGGTGAAATTGTGCTCGGCCAGCCAGGCGAGGAACTCCTTGGCCTCGCCGATCGCCGCGTGGGTGGCGTACGGCGGGTTGAGCTTCCAGTCCTCGACGACACGGCGCAGCCGCTCCAGCATGGGGCGCCAGGCGCTGGTGGCGCGCCATACCTCGGTCAGCGTGCCGTCGAGCTCGGCGACGAGCGCGGCGCGCGCCTCGGCATCGGCGAGCGCGGCGATCTCGACCAGGAGCAGGCTTTCGGCGACGGCGCCCGGCTCGGCCCGCTCGAGCAGGCGGTAGGATTCGGGGTCGAGATGCAGCACCGGATGGGCCATGAAGCGGATGACGCCGCCCTTGGCGCGGATCGCGGCCAGCACCGAGTCGACGATGAAGGGCATGTCGGCCGAAAAGATCTCGAGCCGCTCATTGTGCCCGGCATGGGCGGGCGGCAGGTCGAAGACGACATGGGTCCGTTCGCCGCGCTGGCCGAACCGGCCATAGGTCTGGCGCAGCGCCGCCTCGAACACCTCCGGCGAGGTGGCGTTCAGATCGGCCGGGTCGGTGGCGGCGAGCGTCGCGGCGAGGAAGCGCGCGAAGTTCGGTTCGCTTTGCGCGAGGGCGCCGGCGCGGTCGAGAAGACCGCGCCTGGTATCGGACGGTGCATCCACGGCTATCCCCCTCAACCCCCGACGCAGCAGGCCCGGCCAAAGTGCGTCCCGCGCCCGCTAAAGTCGAGGGGGAGCCGGTAAGACCTTTGAAGACATTGACCGGCATAGTCCCCTTCAGCATGGATCACAACCCGCGTTCGGACCTCAGGAGCCTGCTGCGCTCGGGCCTCGCCAAGTCGCTCGCCTCGCTCGCCATCAAGGTGGCGACGGCGGGGCTGACCTATGGCATGTACGTCATCCTCGCGCGCCTCATGGGCGTCACCGACTACGGCTATTTCGCCTTCGGGCTGAGCCTTGCGACGATCCTCGCCATCGGCGCCGATTTCGGCCAGCAGACCGCCATATTGCGCTACTGGCCCGAGGCGATGGTCGCCGGCGCGCCGCAGCGGGCGCTGGCGGCGCTGCGCGCCGGCGGCGCCATCACGCTCATCGCGGGAGCTGGCCTCACGCTCGCCGTCCTCGTCGTCGCCGGCCTCGCCGGCGGTTTCGGGGCGGGGCCGGTCAGCCACCTCTACGCCGCGGCGGCGCTGGTGCTGCCGCTGGCGCTCGCCGAGTACTGGAGCTCGGCGCTGCGCGCCCAGGGCTCGGTGTGGACGGCGCTCGGCCCGCGCGACATCGCCTGGCGGCTCGGCCTGCCGCTCGCCGTGGTGGCGCTCTACTATGCCGGGGTGCCGCTCAGCGGCTGGGCGGCGCTGCTGCTCACCGCCGCCGTGCTGGTCCTGGCGCTGGCGCTGCAATATCTCCTGGCGCGGCGGCGCGGCGGCGCCATCGCGCCGGGCATGGCCGGGCTCGGCAGCTACTGGCAGGCGCATGGGCGCGCCAGCCGGTCGTTCTTCTTCGGCACGGTGCTCGACGCGGCGGCGCTCAATGTCGACATCATCCTTGTCGGGCTCCTGGTCGCACCGGCGGCGGCCGGCATCTATTTCAACGCCTTCCGCACGGCGGGCCTGCTGACGCTGTTCATGTTCGCCATCCAGCTCGTCGTCGCGCCGATGGTGGCGCAGCACTTCCATGCCGGCGACATGCGCAAGGCGCAGGCCATCTCGGCGCTGTGCGCCTGGGCGGGATTCCTGTTCTCGCTCGTGGTGTTCGCCGGCTATCTGTTTTTCGGCGAACTCATCCTGTCGCTGTTCGGGCCGGGCCAGGAGGCGGGCCAGCCGCTGCTCATCCTGCTCAGCATCGGGCTCCTCGTCGACGCCGCCACCGGCCCGTCGCGCATCGTGCTGATGATGACGGGGCACGAGCGCGCCTATGTGCGCCTGTTCGGCGCGGTGGTGGTCGCCGGCATGCTGGTGCAGCTCATGGTGATCCCGCTGTTCGGGCTCGTCGGGGCGGCGGCGGTCAACATGCTGGCGCGCATCGGCGCGCAGCTGGCCATCGCGGTGTTCGCGCGCCGCCGCATCGGCCTCGACACGACGCTGCTCGGTGCCTTTCTCGTGAACCGCCTCGCCGACCGGCCGGCTTGACCCCGCCGGGGCTTGCAGCTTATGACCCCCGGTCTATGTAACCCCTGACAAACCGGGACTTTGTTGCCAAATGGGCCGCACGCTGTACGATAAAATCTGGGACGATCACCTGGTCGCGAACCACCCGGACGGCACTTCGCTCATTTATATCGACCGGCACCTCGTCCACGAGGTCACCAGCCCGCAGGCCTTCGAGGGGCTGCGGCTCAGCAAGCGCCAGGTGCGGGCTCCCGAGCGCACGCTCGCCGTGGTCGACCACAATGTGCCGACCACCGACCGCTCGCTGCCCAATCCGGACCCGGAAAGCGCCATCCAGATCGCGACGCTGGCCGAGAACACCCGCGATTTCGGCATCGAATATTACGATCCCTTCGACAAGCGGCAGGGGATCGTGCACATCGTCGGGCCGGAGCAGGGCTTCACGCTGCCCGGCATGACCATCGTGTGCGGCGATTCGCACACGTCGACGCATGGCGCCTTCGGCGCGCTGGCGCACGGCATCGGCACCTCCGAGGTCGAGCATGTGCTGGCGACGCAGACGCT
>JBDHTK010000174.1:0-6625 GCA_039808625.1 Devosia sp.
CCGACCTCATCGGCCCGCCCGCGGGGGAGGCCTCGGCCGTGGTCGCCGCCCGCGTCGCCGCGGCGCGGGCCGGCCAGCGCGAGCGCTACCTCGCCGCCGGCCACCCCGAGATCCTCACCAATGCCGCCGCCCCGGCGCCGCTCGTCGAAGCCCTGGTCGATCCCGACGCGGAGAGCCGGTCGCTGCTGCTCCAGGCCGCCGAACGCTTCAACCTGTCGGCCCGCGCCTATCACCGCGTGCTGAAAGTGGCGCGCAGCCTCGCCGATCTCGCCGGCTCCGTCGCCGTGCGGCGCCCGCATGTCGCCGAGGCGCTGTGCTACCGCATCGGCTTTTCCGGCACCTAAGCGCGGCCTGCGCGCTTTTGTCCGGAACATCCGGGCCCCTGCGGCATATAGCCTGGGGGCAGGGGAGGGCATGGCCGGCGCGCCGGCAGTTCGCAACAGAAAGGCAAGACGATGAAGACTCTCTACACAGCACGCGGCACGGCAGCGAAGGGTGGCCGCGGGGTCGGCGAGGGCCGCACCGATGACGGCAAGGTGGCGGTGAAGTTCTCGACGCCCAGGGCGATGGGCGGTGATGACGGCCCGGGCACCAATCCCGAGCAGCTCTTCGCCGTCGGCTACGCCGCCTGCTTCCTCGGCGCCATGGGCGTCGCCGCCAAGCGCCAGGGCAAGGCCCTGCCGGCCGACGCCACCGTCGACGCCGAGGTGAGCTTCGCCGATCGCGAGGACAATGTCGGCTTCGCCATCGTGGCCAGGCTCGTCGCCCATGTGCCCGGCTGGTCGAAGCCCGACGTCGAGGCGAACATCAGGCTCGCCCACGACATCTGCCCCTATTCCAACCTCATCCGCTTCGCCCATGAGGTCGAGCTGGTCGCCGGCTGAGCCGCGCCCCCCCGCGGACGCCGCCGGGCGGGCGGCGTCCCTCAGGCGATCTCGAACTCCGACCAGTGCGCATAGGGCCGCTGCGGCGTGATGACGATGGCGGGGAAATGCGGGTGGTGCGGGGCGTCGGGAAAGCTCTGGTCCTCGAGGCAGAAGCCCGAATATCTGCCGTAGCGCCGGCCGGCGAGGCCGGGCACCGGCACATCGGTGGTGACGCCGTTGTAGAACTGCAGCCCCGGCCGGTCGGTCCATTGCCGGAGCGTCAGGCTGCCATCGGGCGCGGTGACGACGGCCACCGGGTCGGCGGGGTCGCGCCCGGCATCGAGGACGAAATTGACGTCATAGGCGATGGGCGCCCCGGCCGCGTCGCGCAGCGTGCGCGGCGCGCGAAAATCCTCTGCCGCGCCGGGTTTGGCCTCGAGGATGTTGCCGGTCGGGATGAGGTCGGCCGGGTCGACCTCGGTATAGGCGCCTGCCGCGAGCTGGTAGCGGTGGTCGAGCACGTCGGCGCCGCTGCCGAGGTTGAAATACTGGTGCTGCACGAGGCTGAGGATGGTCGGCCGGTCGGTGGTGGCGCCGAATTCGAGGCGCAGCCGGTTGCCGTCGAGCCGGTAGGTCGCCGTGAGCCGCACCGTGCCCGGAAAGCCCATCGCGCCATGCGGCGAGACCAGCGAGAACACCACGGTGTTGGTGGCGTCGTCCGCCTCGGCGTCCCACACCAGCCGGCCGAGCCCCTCGGGTCCGCCATGCAGGGTGTTCGGCCCTTCATTGGCGACCAGCCGGTAGGTCCGGCCGCCCAGCGTGAACCGGGCGCCGGCGATGCGGTTGGCGACGCGCCCCGTCACGGCGCCGAAATGCGGCGAATGGGCGGGGTAGGGCGCGAAGCTGTCGAAGCCCAGCACCACCGAGCGCCGCGCCCCGCCGACCGGCACGCGCCAGTCGCGCACCACCACGCCCCAGTTGAGGATGTCGACCTCGACGCCGCTGGCCGAGACCAGCGTGAACTGCTCGACGCGCCGCCCGCCGAACGCTCCGAACGGTTTGACGACGACCATCCTGTCCCTCCTCGTGCCGGTCCGGCGCCGGTGTAGCGGCAAAGCCCGTCCCTCGCCAGAGCCCGGCCGGCGCGAAAGCGGTTGACGCGCCGCGCCGCCGCCGCCAAATCTCGGCCCCGCGCAGGACGGAGGGGAAACACCGTGGACGACGTCGCCGAGGCGAAGCGGGCAACCGTGCATGACGTGGCGCGCACCGCCGGCGTGTCGCTCGCCACCGTCGACCGCGTGCTCAATGCCCGTCCCGGCGTGCGCGCGGCGACGGCCGAAAAGGTCGAGGCGGCGATCAAGGCCCTCGACTTCCGGCGCGACCTGTCCGCCTCGCTGCTCGCCCGGGCCCGCGATCTGCGCGTCAGCTTCCTCATCCCCGGCGGCGGCAATGCCTTCATGGACAGCCTCGTCGCCGCCATCGGCCGGCGCGTGCGCGCCTCGCGCAACGAAAGGCTGACGCTCAGCGCCGAGCAGTACCCGGCGCTCGATCCGGCCGCGCTGGTCGCCCGGCTCGACGGGCTCGACGCCAACGCCACCGATTGCGCCGTGCTCGTCGCCCCCGACGATCCGGCCGTGGTCAAGGCGGTGGATGCGGCGAGCCGGCGCGGCGTCGCCATCGTCACGCTGGTCTCCGACCTGCCCAATTCGGCGCGCCGGCACTTCATCGGCATCGACAACCAGGCGGCCGGGCGCACCGCCGCCTCGCTCCTCGGCCGCTTCTGCGCCGCGCCCGGCCGCATCGGCGTCGTCGCCGGCTCGCTGGGCCTGCGCGACCACCGCGAGCGCTTCGAGGGCTTTGCCGGCGTGCTCGGCCGCGAATTCCCGCACCTCCGGATCGTCGGCCCGCTCGAGGGCTTCGACGACGAGGCGGCGACCGAGGCGGCGGCGATGACGCTGCTCGCCACCCATCGCGACCTCGCCGGCATCTACAATCTCGGCGCCGGCAATGCCGGCCTCGTCGCGGCGCTCGGCCGCACCCATCGCGCCGGCAATGTGCGCGTGGTGGCGCATGAATTGAGCGACACGACGCGCGGCGCCCTGCGCGCCGGCACGCTCGACGTGGTGCTCGACCAGAACCCGGACGGCGAGATTCGCGCCGCCATCGCCGCCGCCCGCCAGGTGGCGCTGGCCCCCGCCGCCAAGGTGCATTCGGAGCCCATTGAAATCGGCATCTTCCTGCGCGACAATCTGCGCTGAACCGGCGGGAGGCAGAAGGCGTGAAATCGGCGGCGCACAATGAGGTACGTGCCTCATGACCTATCTGGGCATCGACATCGGCACCTCGGGCGTCAAGGCGCTGCTGCTGGGCGCCGACGGCCGGGCGCTGGGCGAGGCGACGGCCAGGGCGGTCGAGCCGGTGCGCCCGCATCCCGCCTGGTCGGAGCAGGACCCGGCCGACTGGTGGACCGCCGTCACCGCCGCGCTCGACGGCCTCAGGGCCAGCCACCCCGCGGAGCTGGCGGCGGTGCGCGGCATCGGCCTTTCCGGCCACATGCATGGGGCGACGCTGCTCGATGCCGACGACCGCGTGCTGCGTCCCTGCATCCTGTGGAATGACGGCCGTGCCGCCGCCGAATGCGCCGAAATGGAAGCGGCGCTGCCCAGCCTCCGGCAGATCGCCGGCAACATCGCCATGCCCGGTTTCACCGCCCCCAAGCTCGCCTGGGTGCGCAGGCACGAGCCCGACATCTTCGCGCGGGTGGCGAAGGTGCTGCTGCCCAAGGCCTATATCCGCCTGCTGCTGACCGGCGAGCATGTCGAGGAGATGTCCGACGCCGCCGGCACGCTGTGGCTCGACGTGGCGCGCCGCGACTGGTCCGACGACCTCCTGGCGCTGACCGGCCTCGGCCGCGCCCACATGCCGCGCCTCGTCGAGGGCACGGCGGTGTCGGGCACGCTCCGCCCCGAGCTCGCGCGGCGCTGGGGCATGGGCCCGGCCGTCGTCGTCGCCGGCGGGGCGGGCGACAACGCCGCCGCCGCCTGCGGCATCGGCGCGGTGCGCCCGGGCGAGGGCTTCGTCTCGCTCGGCACCTCGGGCGTGCTGTTCGTCTCCAACGACCGCTTCCGGCCCAATACCGAGGGCGCCGTGCACGCCTTCTGCCACGCCATCCCCGCCACCTGGCACCAGATGGCCGTGATCCTCTCCGCCACCGACAGCCTCAACTGGCTGGCCGCCGTCACCGGCGCGTCGCCGGCCGACCTCGCCGCCCGCGCCGAGGCCGGCTTCGCCGGGCCGGGCGAGGAAATCTTCCTGCCCTATCTCAGCGGCGAGCGCACCCCGCACAACAACGCCATGGCGCGCGGCAGCCTGGTCGGGCTGTCGCATCTGAGCGATCCGGCGCGCCTCGCCCAGGCGGTGATGGAGGGCGTCGCCTTCGCCTTCCGCGACGGCCAGCGCGTCCTCGCCGCGGCGGGAACGGAATTTTCGCGCCTCATCGCGGTGGGCGGCGGCAGCCGCTCGCCGCTCTGGCTCCGCCTCATCGCGACCAATCTCGACATCGAGGTGGCGCTGCCCGCGGACGGCGATTTCGGCGGCGCGCTCGGCGCCGCCCGGCTCGGCCTGTGCGCCGCCGAGGGCGCCGACCCGCTCGCCATCATGACGCCGCCGGCCATAAGGCAGGTCGTCGCCCCCGACCCGGCGCTCAGCGCCGCCTACACCGACCAATATCAGCGCTATCGCGCGCTCTATCCCGCCATCGAGGAGGCCCGCAAATGACCGATTTCTTCAAGGGGCTCGCGCCCGTCAAGTTCGAGGGGCCCGGCAGCGCCAACCCGCTGGCCTATCGCCACTACGACAAGGACGAGCTGGTGCTCGGCAAGCGCATGGAGGACCATATCAGGCCGGCCATCGCCTATTGGCACAGCTTCGCCTGGGAGGGCGGCGACCCGTTTGGCGGGCGCACCTTCGACCGCCCCTGGTTCGACAAGGGCATGGACGGCGCGCGCCTCAAGGCCGACGTGGCCTTCGAGCTGTTCGCGCTGCTCGACATGCCGTTCTTCTGCTTCCACGACGCCGACATCGCGCCCGAGGGCGAAACCCTCGCCGAGAGCAACCGCAATGTGCGCGCCATCGGCGAGATTTTCGCGCGCAAGATGGAAACGAGCCGCACGCGCCTCCTGTGGGGCACGGCCAATCTCTTCTCCAACCGCCGCTACATGGCCGGCGCCGCCACCAATCCCGACCCCGACGTCTTCGCCTATGCCGCCGGACAGGTGAAGAACGTCTTGGAGCTGACCCACGAGCTGGGCGGGGCGAACTATGTTCTATGGGGCGGCCGCGAGGGTTATGAAACGCTGCTCAACACCGACCTGCGCCGCGAGCAGGACCAGGCGGCGCGCTTCCTCGGCCTCGTCATCGAGCACGCAAAGAAGATCGGCTTCACCGGCCAGCTGCTCATCGAGCCCAAGCCGCAGGAGCCGACCAAGCACCAGTATGATTTCGACGTCGCCACGGTCTATGGCTTCCTCAGGACCTACGGGCTCGAACAGGAGGTGAAGGTCAATATCGAGGTCGGCCACGCCTTCCTCGCCGGCCACAGCTTCGAGCACGAGCTGGCGACGGCCCGCGCGCTCGGCATCTTCGGCTCGGTCGACGCCAACCGCAACGACCTGCAATCGGGCTGGGACACCGACCAGTTCCCCAACAATCCCGGCGAGATGGCGCTCGCCTTCTACCAGATCCTGAAGAATGGCGGGCTCGGCTCGGGCGGCTTCAATTTCGACGCCAAGCTGCGCCGCCAGTCGCTCGCTCCGGCCGACCTGCTCTATGGCCATATCGGCGGCCTCGACGTCCTGGCGCGCGGCCTCAAGGCCGCTGCCGCCATGATCGAGGAGGGCAGCTTCGACAGGGCCCTCGCCGAGCGCTATGCCGGCTGGCAGACGCCGGAGGCCCAGGCCATGCTGACGACCCAGAGCCTCGCCGACATCGCCGCCCGCGTCGAGCGCCAGAACATCAATCCGGTCCCGCGTTCCGGCCGCCAGGAATATCTCGAGAACCTGGTGAACCGCTTCGTGTGAGCGCGGGGCTGCGGCCGCGCGCAAGGGAACGTCATGCCCATCCTTCGCAATCCCATCCTGCCGGGCTTCAACCCCGACCCCTCCATCTGTCGCGTCGGCGACGACTACTACATCGCGACCTCGACCTTCGAATGGTATCCGGGCGTCCAGATCCATCATTCGCGCGACCTCGCCAACTGGCGGCTGGCGACGCGGCCGCTCAATCGCCGGAGCCAGCTCGACATGCGCGGCGACCCCGACAGCTGCGGCGTCTGGGCGCCCTGCCTCAGCCATGATGGAACGCAGTTCTGGCTAGTCTACACGGACGTCAAGCGCAAGGACGGCTCGTTCAAGGACGCGCACAACTACATCGTCACCGCGCCGGCCATCGAGGGGCCGTGGTCGGACCCGGTCTACGTCAATTCCTCGGGCTTCGATCCCTCGCTGTTCCACGACACGGACGAGCGCAAATGGATCGTCAACATGCTGTGGGACCATCGCGCCCGCCCGCTGCTGTTTGCCGGCATCGCGCTCCAGCAAT
This sequence comes from Devosia sp., assembly GCA_039808625.1. GTDB lineage: Bacteria > Pseudomonadota > Alphaproteobacteria > Rhizobiales > Devosiaceae > Devosia_A. Next base: position 6,465 of record JBDHTK010000174.1, read on the forward strand.
ACGACCCCGTGGCGCAGCAGCTCGTCGGCCCGCGCCGGAACATCTTCCAGGGCACGGCGCTGAAGCTCGTCGAGGGCCCCCACCTCTACAAGCGCGACGGCTGGTACTATCTTCTCACCGCCGAGGGCGGCACCGGCTACGACCACGCCGTGACGCTGGCC
>JBDHTK010000175.1:0-6531 GCA_039808625.1 Devosia sp.
GGCGGGCACGGGATCACCGACCTGTTGAACACTCTCAATGGCGGCCAGCGTCGTACCTTGGGAGTCTGGGGACTTCGCGACACTTTTGGGCCCGCCTACGCTCTCCTGCAGAAGACCGCCGAGGATGCGAGCTTCGGCCCCATCCGCGACCTGGTGCGAACGTTCGCCATCGCCAATGTCCCGATGGATCCCGGCATCGTCGTGCTGGGAAGGGCTATCGACAAGCCAGCACTCGCCACGGTCCGCTCGATCGCCAGATCGGCCGGCATCCACGACAACACTGCCCGCAAACTGTTCGAGCAGAAAGGCCTTGGCAGGGCCGGCTTGGAGGGCGGCCTGACCAACCACCGCGTCACAGTCCTGGTGGACCAGGTCGACGAAACGTTTTCCCGGCTGAACGGGTCCCTGTTCTCCTCGCAGATCAAGCGCGAGTTCCAGATCCCCCGCACCCATCTGACCGCCCTGATCGCCATCGGCGCCCTGCCGTCTCTCAGACTCGCTGGCGGCGGTCCGTCGACGAAGCATCGTTTCGCGCGAACCGACGTGGCCCGGTTGATGGAGCGGCTGCTCGAAGGTGCTGAAGAGGTGCCTGTCCCCACGCCTAGGCAACTGACGATCTGGGACGCCAGGGCCGCAGCATGCACATCGCTCGAGAACGTGCTGTCGATGATCCTCGACCGGCGGCTCGCATGGAAGGGGCGGCTCGCCGCGCGCTCGGACTACGCGTCCGTGCTCGTCGACGCCGACGAGATCATCGGCCTGGTACGCGTCGAGCCCCCTCGCGATGGACTGACGGCAGGCGAAGCTGCGGTGTTCATCCCGGGTCTCAAGGCGGAGTCCATCCCGCGGCTCATTGAGGCCGGTGCCTTGTCGACCACCACGGAATTCAGCCCGCAAGCCCGGCGCAAGGTCCGCGTCATTCCCCGATCCAGCGCATTGGCCTTCATGCGCCGGTATACCACCTTGGGGGAATTCTGCAGGCAGCACGGCTTCAATGCCAAGCGAGGCGAGGCCATGCTGAGAAGACTTGGCGTTCCAACGGCATTCGATCCCACGGCGATTCTGGCCTTCGTGTATGAACGGTCGTCAGTTGAGGCCGCGGTGACAGGCTCGCTAGCGGCTTGATCCGCGGTCCAGCATCGTGGGGGTGCCTAGTACTCGCGGCGGTAGGGAGCACTCAGGTCGCCCAGTTTCGACATCTCGTCGAGGCAGACCACCACGAGCGGCAGCAGCTTCCTGACCCGCTCCGGATCATCCCACCCCTCCACCGAGTGCTTGCCGCCGTGGAAAAGGTTGTTACGCACGACCTTGGCTAGGCTGCTCACTTTCGCGAGGGCGGTAGCGCCCTCGGCGAATTCGAAGGGGCGGAAGTCCAGATCACCGCCCTGGCCCACGATCTGAACTTGTGGCGAGGCCGCGATCAGCGCTTGCCCCGCATCTGACAGTTCATAATCGCCCTGATGGGCCTCTACGAACTTCGACCAGCTCACCTGCGCTTCAGCTCCGGGCGTTGTGGACCGAAGGAAGTAGCATTCCTTCAGAGCGTACTCGAACCTAGAGAACCAGTAGAGCAGCTCGAAGGCCGTCTCCTTGATGTCCTGCGGGATGGTGTCGTGCGTCAGCATGTTGGTGCCCAATGCCGTGGAAGCCAGGGTTCTAGCCCAAACCGCGTGAAAGCCCCACACCGCCTTGCAAAAATGGCTCGGATCCGGAAGGTAACAGTGGGTTTTGATTCAAAGGCGGCCAACTCAAAACTTAGGTTGACTGGCACACAGAACTTAGGTTGACGGAGAAATTTGGCCAAAAAAATGCAGCTTATTCAATAAGCTGCAGGAGGCCCAAACCAGAACTCAGGTTGGTTCACCAGCCCGCATATCCCGGAACGATGGGCGCCGCGGTGCGTGTGCGCTTCACGATGCCGCATTTTTTTCTTGGGCGATCGGCGCTTTACAGCGGGCGGGCAAGACGGGCCGCCCGGCCCGTGCAACTGGCCGCAATTGCGCAAGGATGTCCGATGGACGGGAATGCTCGGATGTGGAAGCGTGCGTTCACGCAACTGGTGATGATCCGGGAGCGCCGCGAGTGGGAGGCGCTGGATCTCCTGTCGAAATGGCTGATCGCCACGCGCTCGGCCGTCACCATGATCACCTTCTATTCGGCGGCGGTTGGTGGCCTGCTGGCGTGGCGCCATCTCTACGAGACGGCACAGGGCGACCGGATCTGGCAGAGCCTCCTTGCCTGGCTCATCGTGACGCTCGGGCTGTTCGTGGCGCACGGCACCAACAACCTGCTGAACGACTATACCGACTTCGTCCGCGGCATCGACGACGACAACTACTTCCGCACGCAATACGCCACCCATCCGCTGGCGCAGAAATTCTGGAGCAAGCGCACCCAGCTCGCCTATTTCGGCGTGAGCGGCGTCGTGGCGGTGCTCTCGGGCATTTACGCGCTCTTTTACACCAGCTTTGCAGGCCCCGTGTGGTGGCTGTTCCTTTTCGGTGCGCTGGTGCTGCTGTTCTACACCTACCCGCTGAAGAACCTGGCGCTCGGGGAGTTCTCGATCTTCCTGATCTGGGGACCGCTGATGGTGGGCGGCGTCTATTATGTGCTCACCGCGCAGTGGAACTGGCTGGTGATAGCCGCCAGCCTGCCGATCGGGCTGGTCGTGGCGGCAGTGAACGTGGGCAAGCACACCGACAAGCGTGGCGACGACGTGGAGCGCGGCATGCGCACGCTGCCGGTGGTGATCGGCGAGACGGCGGCGCGGCGCCTGACGCAGGGCATGATCGTCGCCGCCTACCTGATCACGCTGGCGCTGATCTTCGCCGTCCCGTTCTTCACGCCGGTCATGCTCCTGGTGGGGCTGGCCCTGCCCAAGGCGCTGCCCGCGCTGCGCCGCCTCTCGACCCCGCGGCCCGCCACCCGCCCGCAGGACTACCCGGAGGGCGTCTGGCCGCGCTGGTATTCGACGGTCTGCTTCGTGCACGACAAGGCGTTCAGCAACTGGTTCGTGCTCGCGCTCGTCGCCGACGTCATCCTGCGCATGGTGGCCCCCGGCTTCTGGCGCTGACCGGGGCGCACCGCCGCCTTCAGGACTGTCCCCGCCATCTGGCAGCAGCGCGAGGCGCTGCGGGCCCGATCGGGTCTTCGTGCGTGCCGATGCACCCTTCGGCCGGGCGTTGGGCCCGACCGGCGATAGCGGCGTGTTTGCGCGCGGCAGCGCCGCGTTGCCGGGGGCGACGGCCGACTACCCCGCATCGCGCTGGGAGGCGCCGGATCGCTTCACCGTGCATTTCGCCGCCGCCGGCTCCGTGCGCCCCCTCCTGCTCTTCCCCGCGCTGGCGGCGGACTTCGTTATCGAGCGGGTGCAGCCCGAGCCCGACCAGCATTTCGGCGGCGCGCTGACGGCCATTGCCGGGGGCATGCCCTATCTGCTCGCCGCCACGGTCGCGGCCTGGCGCTGCATCGCCGGCGCCGCCCGGCCGGCGCCGGAATAGCGCCGGTCTCGGCCCGAAACCGTCACGTCGCCGCGTCGATTTCGGCCAGCAGGCCGTCCAGGGCCTCGAACTGCTCGCTGAAGCCGCCGATGCTGCCGGAGGCCATCGCCGCGTCGAGCGCATCCTTCGAGGGATAGAGGTCGGTGAGCACCAGCAGCGTCTTGCCGTCCTTCTCCTCGAATGTGACGGTCGTCACCGCACCGTCCTCGCTTTCCTCGTTCGTCCACACGAGGCGCCGGTTCGGGACGACCTCGAGATAGCGGCCGAAGAACGTCGCCGGCTGGTCCGCCTGCGGGTGGCCGAAGACGAAGCGGTACGTGCCGCCGGGCCGGACGTCCGCCTCGCACGAAATGAAGGTGATGCCGAACGATTTGGGCGCCCACCAGCGCATGAGCAGCTCGGGCGTGGTCCAGGCATCGAAGACGAGGCGCGCCGGCCCGTCAAAGGTGCGCGTCACCACGAGCTCGCGCTCGGAGCGCCGGCTCACATCGGTTTCGGCCCTGCCGCCCTCACCGGTTCGCGTGTCGTCCATCGTCTTCCTCCTTCTGTTTCAAGTCTTCGATGACCTTGTCCAGCGCGTTGAAGCGCGCCTCCCAGAGCTGGCGGTATCGCTCGATCCATGCCGCCTCCTCGTCCAGCCGACTGCGCCCGAGCCGGCAGGTGCGCACGCGCCCGACCTTCTGCGTGGTGACGAGCCCCGCCTGCTCCAGGACGCCGACATGCTTCTTCATGCCCGTGAGGGTCATGTGGAACCTGTCGGCCAGCTCCGTGATCGAGGCGTCCCTGCGCCCCAGATGTTCGAGCACGCCACGCCGGGTGACGTCGGCGAGCGCGCCGAAAGCGGTGTCGAAGCGGGGCGATGAATACTGAACCATATGGTGCAGTATAACGATCGGGCACCGAAGTGCAAGAGGCCGGCGCGCACTCCCCGACGGCGGCTCGCGGGAGCGCCGCCCGTCCTGTCACACGTGGTCGAGCGCGCTGCCCTTATGGGCGGCCACGTGGTCGGATTTGTCGCTCTTGATCTCGTATTGAGGATCGTCCCCGGACGCGTGATGCGTATGGCCCTTGTAGTCGAAGTCGCGCGTATGGATCTTGATGATCCTGCCGGACACGCGGCCAGCCTCCGAGTTCCAGCTCACATGGTCGCCGACCTTGAATATCTTCGCCATTTCCAACGCTCCCTTGCCTGTCATGGCCGAAAATTACCGGCCGCTCCCTGGCGGAACGGCCGGCCGGGCCGCCGGTTTCATTGACAGCATCGTGCCGCGGCGCCCACACTCCCCGGCTCGACGGAGGCAGGGAGGTCGGTGATGCAGCCCAGACTCGACGGCAATCTCGGCATTTCCGGCGAACCCGACAAATGGGTGCATTCGGCCTGCCTGCTCTGCTCGAACGGCTGCGGCGTCGACATCGCGGTCAAGGACGGCCGCATTGTCGGCGTGCGCGGGCAGATCGACCATCCGGTGAGCTTCGGCCATCTCGGCCCCAAGGGCGAGCACGCCTGGGTCGCCAACCACTCCAGGCGTCGCGGCACGACGCCGCTGATCCGCCGCCGCAAGGGCGAGCCCTTGCAGCCGGCGAGCTGGGCGGAAGCGATGGACTTTTTCGTCGAGCGCTTCCGCGATGCCGCCGCCCAGGGCCACACCAACCTCGCCTGCTACAATTCCGGTCAGCTCACCCTCGAGGAGCTCTATACGCTGGGCAAGCTGTGGCGCGGCGGGCTCCAGTCCCCCAACATCGACGGCAATACGCGCCTGTGCACGGCGACCTCGGCCACCGGCCTCATGGCCAATTTCGGCACCGACGGGCCGGTCGCTTCCTATGCCGACATCGACCAGGCGGAACTGCTCTGCCTCTACGGCCACAACGTCGCCGAGGTGCAGACCGTCCTGTGGGAGCGGATGCTCGCGTCGAAGCAGCAGAACAACGGCCGGATCATCGTCGTCGACCCGCGCAAATCGCCGACCGTGCGGCAAGGGGCCGACCTGCATCTGCAAATCGCCCCCGGCACCAATGTCGCGCTGATGAACGGCATCATCCATCTGTTGATCCGCAATGGCTGGATCGACCGCAATTTCATCGACGGGCATACCGTCGGCTTTGCCGAGATGGAGGCGATGGCCGGTGACTATCCGCCGGCGCGCGTCGCCGGAATCTGCGCGATCCCCCAGGCCGATCTGGAAACCGCCGCCGAATGGATCGGCACCACCGGGCGTTTCGTCTCGACGGTGCTGCAGGGCGTCTACCAGAGCGTCGAGGCGACGGCGGCCTCGTCGCTGGTCAACTCGGTGCATTTGCTGCGCGGGGCGATCGGCAAGCCCGGCGCCGGGCCGCTGCTGATGGCCGGCCAGCCCTCCGCGATGTGCAACCGCGAGGCCGGCGCCGGCGGCTCCTATCCCGCCTACCGCAACCCGCAGAACGAACGGCAGATGCGCGATCTCGCCGCGCTCTGGAACCTCGACTACGACCATTTCCGTCACGAAGCCCCCGTCGACATCATGTCGATGATGGAGAGCGCCGAGCGCGGCGAGATCGAATTCATGTGGGTGGTGGGCACCAACCCGCTGGTCAGCCTGCCCGACCAGAACCGCTCCCGCCGCATCCTCGAGCAGCTCGTCCTCGTCGTCCAAGACCCGTTCATCGACACCGAGACGGTCGACCTCGCCGACATCTATTTCCCTGCCGCGATGTGGGGCGAGAAGACGGGCTGCATTACCAATGCCGATCGCAGCGTCAACCTGCTGCTCAAGGCGGTCGAGCCGCCGGGCGAGGCGCGCAGCGATTTCGACATCGCCATCGAAGTGGCGAGGCGGCTGGGCTTCTCGGATCGCGACGGCGCGCCGCTCATCGGCTTTGCCGAGCCGCGCGACGCCTTCGCGGAGTGGCGCCGCGTCTCGCAGGGCCGGCCCTGCGACTATTCGGGCATGAGCTACGAGCTGATCCTCGACATGGGCGCCGTGCGCTGGCCGTGCAACGCGCAGTATCCGCGCGGCTGCGAGCGGCTCTACGAAGATCTGAACTTCGGCAC
>JBDHTK010000176.1:0-6516 GCA_039808625.1 Devosia sp.
CCTCTACGCCACCTTCCTGCTGTGGATGCTCTCCGAGCTGTTCGAGGAGCTGCCCGAGGTCGGCGACCCCGACAAGCCCACCCTCGTCTTCTTCTTCGACGAGGCGCACCTGCTCTTCGACGACGCGCCCAAGGCCCTCGTCGACAAGGTCGAGCAGGTGGTGAAGCTGGTGCGCTCCAAGGGCGTCGGCGTCTATTTCGTCACGCAGAACCCGGTGGACATCCCCGATACCGTGCTCTCGCAGCTCTCCAACCGCGTGCAGCACGCGCTGCGCGCCTATACGCCGCGCGACCAGAAGGCGGTGCGCGTCGCCGCCGATACCTTCCGCCCCAATCCCGAGTTCAGCACCGCCGAGGCCATCACCCAGCTCGCCGTGGGCGAGGCGCTGGTCTCCGTGCTCGAGGCCAAGGGCATCCCCTCCATCGTGCAGCGCACCTTCATCCGCCCGCCCTCGGCCCGCGTCGGCACCATCACCACCGCCGAGCGGCAGGCCGTCATGGCCGCCTCGCCGGTCGGCGCCGTCTACGACACGCCCGAGGATCGCGACTCCGCCTATGAGGTCTTGACCCGGAAGGCCCGCGCCCAGGCCGAGGCCGAGGAGAAGCGCCGCGCCGAGGAGGCCGCCGCGCGCGCCGCCCCGCCGCGCGAGACGACGAGCGCCACCCGCCCGCGCACCTCGCGCGGCGACAGCGTCGCGGAGGCGGCGATGAAGTCGGCGGCGCGCTCGATGGCCACCCAGCTTGGCCGCGCCATCGTGCGCGGCATATTGGGCGGCCTGAGTCGCGGGCGTTGACCATGTCCGGCAAGCGCCCGATGCTCGGCGTCTTCGCCTCCGATTTCGGGCCGGGCGACGCCGAGCGCTCGACGCTCATGTCGCAGGCCGGCTCCTATCTCGCACGCCGCGGCGCGCGCCTCGCCTGCCTCGCCGATCCCGACGAGATGCCGGTACCGCTCATCACCAGCGCCCGCACCGCCGGCGGCGAGGTCACCCTCATCGCCGACGAGGCCTTTGCGTCGCCCTCCTATCTGAGCGGCGTCACCGTCGAGCACGTGGCGACGCTCGAAGGGCGCCCCCCCCGCCTCGCGGAGCTGTCGAGCCTCTACATCGCCTTGCCCGGCTCGCTGGCCTCGGCCGTGGCGCTCTATCGCACCTGGGTGCGCGGCGGCGGCGGCCCCGGCCGCCGGCCGGTGGTCTTTCTCGACCGCAACAACGCCTTCAAGGTGGTGCGCGGCTACGCCGCCGACATCATCTCCAACTCCATCCCCAACCACGACCGCTACGTGCAGTTCGCGGATTCGGTCGAGGACATGTGGGGCAAGATCACCTGGCTCATCGACCAGAACGCCACCAGCGCCGCCTAGGAAGTCTCGCGGGAACGACGCGGCGCCAGCGCCCCATCCCGATTCGCTATCGAAACAGCGGCACCACATTGTCCCCGAATGCCGACCAGTCGCGCGGCAGCGGCGGGCGGCGCGGCGGCAGGCGCGGCCGCCCGGCGAGCCGCGCCAATACGCGCTCGACCAGATATTTCGGCGACATCGGCTTCATGATGATCTCGTCGAACCCGGCGCCGAGCGCCGCCCGCCCGCGCGCCGCGGTGCGCTCGCTGGCCAGCGCCAGCACCCGGAGCCGGCCGCCCATCCCCGCCGCCCGCCGCAGCGGCCCGGCCAGCCGTTCGGCGCCGTCCGGCAGGCTGTCGAAATCGGCCACCACCAGGTCGGCCGGGGCCAGTTTCAGATAGGTCGCCAGCGCCACCTCGCTCTCGAAGGGCCTGACGCGCAGCATCGGCACGCCCGCCAGCGTCGTCGCGAGGATCGACGACAGCGCCGGGTTGGCGACCAGCAGGGCAACGGTCTTGAGGCTTTCGCGCATGGTTAAGCAAAGCTTAACAGCGCCGCCCGCGCCCCGGAAGCGGCCCGGAGCGTTTCCAGGAAAAGTTGTGAGGCTTTTCCCGTTCGGAAACGCGACCAGACAAAACGACGAAAAACCCGCCGGCTTGCACCGGCGGGTCGAAAATTCCAGCAATGAGAAGGGCTTACTTCGCCTCTTCGTACATCTTGCCGACATGCTCCCAGTTCACGAGATTGTCGAACCAGGCCTCGAGATATTTCGGCCGCGCATTGCGGTAGTCGATGTAATAGCTGTGCTCCCACACATCGACGCCGAGCAGCGGCTTGCCGCCATGCACCAGCGGGTTCTCGCCATTCGGCGTCTTGGTGACTTCGAGCTTGCCGTTCCTGAGGCCGAGCCAGGCCCAGCCCGAGCCGAACTGCGTCGCGCCGGCATTGAGGAAATCGGCGCGGAACTTGTCGAAGCCGCCGAGGTCGCTCTCGATCGCCTTCAGCAGGTCGCCCGGCACCTTGCTCGCGCCGCCGCCGCCATTGGGCTTCATCCAGTTCCAGAAATGCACGTGGTTGTAGTGCTGGGCGACGTTGTTGAAGAGGCCCTGGTCCTTGCCGAACACCTCCTGCACCAGGTCGGGCAGCTCGAGGATCTCGAGCCCCTTGCCTTCCATCAGCTTGTTGGCGTTGGTGACATAGGCCTGGTGGTGCTTGTCGTGGTGGTACTCCAGCGTCTCCTTGGACATGTAGGGCTGAAGGGCGTCGTAGGCATAGGGCAGCTCGGGGAGGGTGAGGGCCATGAGGATCGCTCCAAACTATTGATTTTGCGGGCCGTAAGGGCGGCCTGGCCCCGATATAGGCTTTTTGCCGGGGCCCGCCAACCACAAGCCTCCGGAACGTTATGCCCGCCCGGTGACGCTGAGCGCAAAGGCATGCGCCAGCGCCGTCTCGCGCAGCCGCTCGAAACGCCCCGACGGCCCGCCATGCCCGGCGCCCATATGCGTCTTGAGATAGATGGGGTTGGCGTCGGTCTTGGTGGCGCGCAGCTTCGCCACCCACTTGGCCGGCTCCCAATAGGTGACGCGCGGGTCGCTCACCCCGGCCAGCGCGAGGATCGGCGGATAGGCCTGCGCCCGCACCTGCTCATAGGGCGCATAGCTCGCGATCAGCCGGAAATCGGCCTCCGACTCGATGGGGTTGCCCCATTCCGGCCATTCCGGCGGTGTCAGCGGCAGGCTCGCATCGCTCATCGTGTTGAGCACGTCGACGAACGGCACCAGCGCCAGCACACCGGCCCATAGGTCCGGCCGCATGTTGGTCACCGCCCCCATGAGCAGGCCGCCGGCCGAGCCGCCCTCGGCCACGATGCGCCCGGCCGAGGTGTAGCCGTCCTGAATCAGTTTCTCCGCCGCGGCGATGAAATCGCTGAAGCTGTTGGGCTTTTTCTCCGCCCGCCCGGCCTTGTACCAGCCATAGCCCTTCTCCATGCCGCCACGCACATGCGCCGTCGCCGACACGAATCCGCGATCCACCAGCGACAGCACGCTGGTCGAAAACGCCGCCGGCAGCGCGTGCCCGTAGGCGCCGTAGCCGTAGAGCAGGGCGGGCGCCGAGCCGTCGAGCGGGGTCGTCCGCCGGTAGAGCAGCGTCACCGGCACCTGCGCGCCGTCCGGCGCCGTGGCGAAGATGCGCCGCGTCACATAGTCGGCCGGGTCGTGCCCGCTCGGCACCTCCTGCTCCTTGCGCAGCAGCCGGCTGCCCGTGTCGAGGTTGAGCTCGTAGGTGCGCTGCGGCGTCGTCGGCGACGAATAGGTCATGTGGATCGTCGCGGTGTCGAACTCGTAGCCCGCCGCCATGCCCAGTGCATAGGCCTCCTCCTCGAACGCCACGGTCCATTCGCGCTGCTCGCGCAGGTCGCGCACGACGATGCGCGGCAGCCCCTCCACCCGCTCGAGCCGCACCAGGTGGTCGGCGACGACGACGATGTCGAGGATCAGCACCCCCGGCCGGTGCGGCACGAGGTCGGCCCAGTTCTCGGCGCCCGGCGCATCCACCGGCGCGGTGACGATCTTGAAGTCTTCGGCGCCGTCGGCATTGGTGAGGATGTAGAACAGCCCGCCGCGCGACTCGACGTCGTATTCGCGGCCCGCGAGCCGCGGCGCCACCAGGCGCGGCGCGCCGCCTTCGGCGTCGATCACCCAGCTCTCCGCCGTCTGGTGGTCGTGCACGTCGATGACGACGAAGCGCCGGTCGAGCGTTTCGCCCACCGACACGAAGAACCCCGGATCGGCCTCCTCGTAGACGATCTCGTCCTCGGCCTGCGCCGTGCCGAGCCGGTGCCGCCGCACGCGGAACGGCCGGTGGCTCTCGTCCAGCTCGACATAGTAGAGCGCCTTGCCGTCTGGGGCCCACAGGCCGCCATCGCCGGCCTCGACGATGGCCTCGCCCGTATCCGCCCCCATCTCGAGGTCGCGCAGGGTGATCGTGTAGGTCTCGGCGCCGGTGCGGTCCGCCGCCCAGGCCAGCAGCCGGTGGTCCGGCGAATGCGCCGCCCCGCCGAAGCCGAAATAGCCGTCCCCGGCCTCGGCGTTGCAGTCGAGCAGCACCGTCTCGGGCCCGCCGGCGCGCGCCGTGCGCACGATCAGCGGGTACTGCTGGCCCTCCGCCATGCGCATATTGTAGGCGAACGGTCCGTCCGGCGTCGGCACGCCGCTGTCGTCCTCCTTGATGCGCCCGCGCATCTCGCGATAGAGCGTCTCGATCAGCGCCGCATGCGGTGTCTCGAACGCCGCCTCGACATAGGCGTTCTCGGCCATGAGATAGTCGCGCACGTCGCCTGGCAGAAGTTCATGGTCCTGCATGACCTCCTGCCAGTTCTCGGCGCGCAGCCAGGCATAGGGATCCTGCCGGCTCACCCCGTGCTGGGTGACGGTGTGCTGGCGGCGGTCGGCGACGGGCGGCGCCAGGTGGGCGAGGGGGGCTGTCATCCGCGCTAGATAGACCGTGGCCGGCGCCCTGTCACCCCCGCCGAACAAACCCCTACCAATCCCGCCGTCCGCCGCTAATCTGCCCCCATCGAATCCCCCGGAGAGCGGCGTGTCCCTGAGCTTCGACAGCTTCGTCCTCATGCTGCTGCTCAGCCCCTTCGCGGTGGCGCTCCTCGCCCCGGCCATCGCCGGCGCCACCGGCCGCGTCGCCGGCTGGATCCTCGCCCTCGTCCCCGCCGGCCTCTGTGCCGCCCTCGCGACCACCATCGGCGACATCGCCGCCGGCCGGCCGCTGGCCGCGTCCGTCGCCTGGGTGCCGAGCCTCGAGCTCCGCTTCGGCGTCCTCGTCGACGGCCTCGCCCTCGTCTTCGCGCTGCTCGTCACCGGCATCGGCGCGCTCATCGTCCTCTATTCTGCCAGCTATCTCGACGGCCATCCGCAGCGCGGCCGCTTCCTCGCCTTCCTCTTCGCCTTCATGGGCGCCATGCTCGGGCTGGTGCTGGCCGACAGCCTCGTCACGCTCTTCGTCTTCTGGGAATTGACCAGCATCGCCTCCTTCCTGCTCATCGGCTTCGACCATGAGCGCCAGGCGGCGCGGCGCGGCGCCATCCAGGCGCTGATCGTCACCGCCATCGGCGGGCTGGCGCTGATGGCCGGCGGCGTGCTGCTCTGGTCGCTCACCGGCACGTGGGAGATCGCCGCGCTCGCCGGCGCGCCCGGCCTCGTCACGGCCGGCTGGGCCTATCCGCTCGTGCTCGGCTTCATGCTCGCCGCCGCCTTCACCAAGTCGGCGCAATGGCCGTTCCACTTCTGGCTGCCCAACGCCATGGAGGCCCCGACGCCGGTCTCGGCCTATCTGCACTCGGCGACGATGGTGCAGGCCGGCATCTACCTGCTCGCGCGCCTGACGCCGCTGCTCTCCGGCTCGCCGCTCTGGCAGGCGCTGCTCGCCGGCTTCGGCGGCGTGACGCTGCTGTGGGGCGCGCTGACGGCACTGCGCCAGACCGACCTCAAGCAGATGCTGGCGCACACCACCATCGCCTCGCTCGGCCTCACCGTGCTGCTGCTCGTGCTCGGCGGCGCGGCCGGGGTGCTCGCCGCCTGCGCCTATTTCGTCGCCCACGCCCTCTACAAGGCGGCGCTGTTCCTCGTCACCGGCATCGTCGACCACGGCACCGGCACGCGCGACATCACCGTGCTGGGCGGCCTGCGGGACAGCCTCACCATCAGCTTCATCTGCGCCGCGCTCGCCGGCCTCTCCATGCTCGGCGTGCCGCCCCTGCTCGGCTATCTCGCCAAGGAGCAGATCTATGCGGCGCTCGGCTTCGCCGATTCCTGGGCCGTCGTCACCGTCGCGACGCTGCTCGTCGGCAACGCGCTCCTCGGCGCCGTCGCCATCGCCGTGGCGCTGAAGCCCTTCATGGGTGCGCCGAAGCCGACGCCCGAGACGCCGCACGAGGGCGGCTTCGCCCTGTGGATCGGGCCGGCGCTGCTCGGCCTCCTCGGCCTCGCCGTCGTCTTCGCGCTCGGCGCGTACGGCGACTTCATCCTCGCCCCGATGGCCGCCGCCGTGCTCGGCGGGCCGGTCGAGAACCATCTCACCTATGCCGTCGATCCGGCCGCGCCCGCGCTCTGGCTGTCGCTCGCCACCTGGGCGCTGGCGGGCCTCGTCTACTGGCGGCTCGAC
>JBDHTK010000177.1:0-6375 GCA_039808625.1 Devosia sp.
GGCGCAATCCGCTGCCACTGCGCATCGTTCAACTCGTACCGCTTGGCCGCCATCCATCAGTCTCCGCAAATCGCGGACGCCCATGAATCACGCATCACCGCTTCGAGGAATCCTCTGAATGTCGATTGGCTCTAGAGGTTGTAGCCCTGCGCCTTGAGCGCGGCACGCACCTTGGTGACGAATTCGGTGCCGAAGTTGTTGGTGTAGACCTGCATCACGGCGCGGATGCCGGCATTCACCGTCTGGGCAGAATCGGCGAGCTTCTGGCCGGCGGGGGTCTCGTAGAAGGCGACGATTTCGGCCAGCTCCTGGGTGGTGAACTCCACCGCGTAGACGCGCGCGAACTGGTTGAACAGCTCGTCGTTCTTGCCCTTGTAGGTCTCGAGCACCTGGCCGATCGTGTCGTCGATCTGCTTGGTGATCTCGGGGTTGGACTGCGAGAACAGCTTGCTGGTCTGCGCCGCCGTCTGCACCAGAATGGCCTCGTAGATACCGGCCTTGTTGGTCAGGTCGACATATTTGCGGGCCAGCGCCAGCTGCTCGGGCGGGATTTCCTGCGCCAGCGCCGGGGCGACGGCGCCGAAGGCCAGCGACAGGGCGAGGCCGAAGGCGGCCGCGACTGTGGTCAGGCGGAAAGTCTGCATGTGAGTGGTGATCCCCCTAGTTCGGCGGACGCGCCTCAGGCGTCCAGTGTTTCGATGCCATGCGGTCCGGCGACATAGGCTCTGGCGCAAAGCCCCAGGAACAGCCCGTGCTCGACCACGCCCGGCACATCGTGCAGGTCGGCCGAGAGCGCTTCTGGATTGGAAATGCGGCCGAATAATGCATCGACGACGAGGTGGCCGCCATCGGTTTCGACCGGCATCCCGTCGGGCTTGAGGCGCAGCGTGACGGCGCCGGCGGCGGCGTGGCGGCGGGCCACGCGCTCGATCAGGCGGCGCGTGGCGCCCAGCCCGAAGCGATTGACCTCGATGGGCAGCGGGAAGGCGCCGAGCGCCTCGACGCGCTTGGTCGCATCGGCGATCACCACCATGCGGGCGCTGGCGGCGGCGACGATCTTCTCGCGCAGCAGCGCGGCGCCGCCGCCCTTGATGAGGCTGAGGCCGGGCCCGATCTCGTCGGCGCCGTCGACGGTGAGGTCGAGCTCGGGCGTCTCGTCGAGGGTGGTGAGCGGGATGCCGAGCGCGCGCGCCTGTGCTGCCGTCGCCTCGGAGGTCGGCACGCAGATGCACGCAAAGCCGGCGCGCACCTGCTCGCCGAGCAGATCGACGAAATGGCGCGCCGTGGAACCGGTGCCGAGTCCGAGCCGCTGGCCCGGCCGGAGCTCGGCCAGGGCCGCTGCGGCCGCCTGTCGCTTCAGTTCGTCGCTCACCGCGCCCCCCTCGTGCCGCGGGCAGCTACAGGGGCGCCGGGGCGGCTGTCAATCGGCCCCGTTCACGCGGGCGTGAGCGAATATGTCGTTTTGTCGCAACAGAGCCGCAGCAGAGTCGTCCTCTACACCCAGAAGTGACGCGAAATCACGGCACACAGTACTTTTAGCGCGGGAACGAATTCGCTAATCGATACACACGGTTTGCCGGAAGTGCTCGCTTCCGGATTCGGCTCAGAGGCAGATTATGGACAGACGGAAGTTCACGGTGGCGGCGCTGGCCGCGCTGGCGGGTGCGGCGGCGACGCCGGCCATGGCCAAGCTCTACTACAATCCCGACACCAATATGTGGGAAGAACGCGAGGTGTCCTCGGGCGGCCGCCGCGGCAAGGCCATCCCCAAGGAAATCGTGCCTTACGAGACCAAGCTCAAGGTCGGCTCGATCGTCATCGAGACGGGCGAGCGGCGGCTCTATCTCGTGCTCCCCGACGGCAAGGCGCTGCGCTACGGGATCGGCGTCGGCCGCGACGGTTTCACCTGGACCGGCCAGCACCACATCACCCGCAAGGCCGAGTGGCCGGGCTGGACGCCGCCCGCCGCCATGCGGAAGCGCGTGCCCGACCTGCCGGCCTACATGCCCGGCGGCCCGCAGAACCCGCTCGGCGCACGCGCCCTCTATATCGGCTCGACGCTGTACCGGGTGCATGGCACCTCGGAGCCGTGGACCATCGGCCAGGCCGTGTCATCGGGCTGCATCCGGCTCACCAACGAGGACATCATCGACCTCTACGACCGCGTGCAGGTCGGCGCCCTCATCGTCGTCCGCCACTAAGGCGCTACGGCAACGGAACGCGGCCGGGCCATGCGCCCGGCCTTTTTTTGGCCTCGCCCCGGGGCCGGACCGCGACGGCGCTACTTGTCCTCGTCGCCGACGTTGACGAATTCGAGCGGCAGCGCAGTGGTGTATTTGATCTGGCCCATCGCGAAGGACGAGCTGACGTCGGTGAGGTTAATCTTGCCGATGAGCTTCTTGTAGAACGCGTCATAAGCGGCGATGTCGGGCACGACGACGCGCAGCAGGTAGTCGACCTCGCCGCTCATGCGGTAGAATTCGACCACCTCGGTGAAGTCCTCCACCACGGCCGAGAACTTGCGCATCCAGGCGTCGTTGTGCTCGTTCGTCTTCACCGACACGAAGACGGTGACGCCGGCATTGATCTTGGCGGGGTTGAGCACGGCAACGCGGCCGCGAATGACGCCGTCTTCTTCCATCTTCTGGATGCGGCGCCAGCACGGGGTGGTCGAAAGCCCCACCTTGCGGCCGATTTCAGCCACCGGCGTGGTCGCATCCTTCTGCAGAAGCGCAAGTATCTTGCGGTCGATCTTGTCAAGCGCCATGTGCCCCTCAATTTGAAATCAGTTTGCGGGAAACGCCGTCTCAGCCCCGGCGGCGCGCAAATTGCCCCGCCGGATCGCCGTAGTCAACGCAAACCCGTTGCGCAAATCAGCGCGCGACGAGCGACCGCAGCCAGCCCCAGAAATCGTCCTCGCCGGCGTCGTGGCGGCGGCGCCAGTCGGCCGGATCGTCGAAGCGGCCGGCCCAGATGCCGCGACGCGCGAGGCGCGCCTCGGCCAGCGCCAGGGCGTAGCCGGGATCGGCCACCGCCCAGCCGGCGCGCACCAGCGCGTCGCCAAGGTCGCGGCCGCCCGCCGTGCAGGTGGCGAGGACGCGCCCGTAGCGGTCATGTCCGGCCGGCGTGCAGGTCGTCGTCGTGCCGCCGACAGCGGCGGCGAGAAAGGCGTGCGCCGCTTCGCCGCACGGCCAGTCGCGGCCATCGACCGCGCATGTCTGCGCGCGCTCGACGGCGTCGAGGCCGGTAAGCCTGACGCGTTGGCCGGCGAGGCGCAGCGTGTCGCCGTCGATGGCCGTGGCGGTGCCGCTGAGGGGCTTTTCGGGCGGTTGCAGGAGGCTCACCAGCCCCGCCACGAGGGCGATGGCGACGAGCACGGCGACGGCGCCCAGCGGGTTGCGGGCACGCCCGCGCCGGCCCCCGAGCGCAAAGCGCATTTCACCTCCCCTTAACCACGTTCGGCCTAGGCTTTTACCCCAGCGTAGCGAATGCGTAGCCGGTTCGCAGCATCGAGTGAGTTGAGTTCAGCGTAATGCCGTTCGAGCCCGCGCCCCAGGGCGATGTGCGCTCCCAGATGGGGCGCGACCTGCGCCGCACGGCGCAGCGGACGGTATTCGAGGCGCGCCAGCGCCTCACCTCCTCCTCGGGTACCCGCGCCAGCTTCGATTTCGAGCTGCTCGACGAATATGCCGATGCGCGCAACTCCAGCGCGCTGGTGCTGCCGGTGATGTTCGTCATCCTCGCGGCATTCTCGGCGCTGTGGGTGCAGCCCTTCGCGGCGGCGGCGTGGGCCGGGCTGGTGGCGGCCGCCAATGTCGCGGCGGTACTGGCGGCCCGGCAGTTCAAGCGCACGCCGCCCGAGCAGTTCATCGCCAGCCGCTGGACGGCCACCTTCATCACCGTCGAGACGACCTATGGCGTGGCGTGGTCGCTGCTCGCCACCTTCACGCTGTTCGGCAAGGAATCGGCGGGGCTGGCGGTGGTGATGTTCGCGCTGGCGCTGGTCGGCATCGCCGCCAACGCCGTATCGACGCGGACGCTGCCCGCCGCGACGCTGATGGCGACGCTGCCGGTGGCGCTGACGGTGGCCTTCAACCTCGTGGTCCTGGGCGGGATGCTCAACTGGTCGCTGGCGGCGGTGACGCTGGGGGCGGAGATCTTCTTCGTCTACCTGGCGCGCACCATGCATGCCTCGAAGCTCGAGGAGATCATGCACCAGGCCGAGAAGGACCAGCTCATCAACGAGCTGGAGGAGGCCCGGCAGATGTCGGACGAGGCGCGCCGGCACGCCGAGCAGGCCAACATCGCCAAGTCGCAGTTCCTCGCCACGATGAGCCACGAGCTGCGCACGCCGCTCAACGCCATCATCGGCTTTTCGGAGGTGCTGCAATCGGAGCTGCTCGGCCCGCATGCCGTGCCGCAGTACAAGGAATATGCGGGCGACATCCACCGCTCGGGGCAGCACCTGCTCAACCTCATCAACGAGCTGCTCGACCTGAGCCGCATCGAGGCGGGCAAGTACGAGCTCAACGAGGAGGCGGTGTCGCTCGTCGACATCGCCGAGGATTGCCGGCGCATGGTGGAGATTCGCGCCAAGGCCAAGGGCATCGAACTCACCTGCTCCTACGGCAACAACCTGCCCAAGCTGTGGGGGGACGAGCGTGCCATCCGCCAGGTGGTGCTGAACCTGCTGAGCAACGCCATCAAGTTCACGCCGCAGTCTGGCAAGGTGGCGCTGATGGTGGCGCGCTCGACCGATGGCGGACAGTTGCTCTCGGTGCGCGACACCGGGCCGGGCATTCCCGAGGACGAGATCGAGACGGTGCTGAGCTCGTTCGGCCAGGGATCGCTGGCGCAGAAGACGGCCGAACAGGGCGCCGGGCTGGGATTGCCGATCGTGCAGAAGATCATGGAACTGCACCAGGGGCGGTTCGACCTGTTCTCGAAGCTGCGCTTCGGCACCGAGGCCATCGCCACCTTCCCGCGCGCCCGCGTGATGGACGCGCTGGCCCCGGTGGTCGAGAAGCCGGCGCGGTTGCAGATCTATTCGGAGGCCGGCCGGCGGTAGGACCCGCACACCGGCGGGCGGAAGGCGCCGGCTCAGGCCCTGCCGCTCACCCTGGCGCCTTCGAAGGTCGCCATGTTCTGGTGCAGGTTGAGGGCCGTCTTGGCGAGGACCAGCGCCAGCGCCGCGCCGGTACCCTCGCCCAGCCGCATGTCGAGCGACAGCAGCGGCGTGACGCCGAGGCGCTGCAACGCCTGCGCGTGCCCGGGCTCGGCGGAAAGATGGCCGAACAGGCAATGGGCGATGGCGTCGGGGTTGACGGCATGCGCCACGGCGGCCGCGGCGGTCGCGACGAAGCCGTCGATGACGACGGGGATCTTCTGGTGGCGGGCAGCGGTGAGCGCGCCGAGCATGGCGGCGATCTCGCGGCCGCCGAGCCGCGCCAGGAGCGCCAGCGGATCGCCCAGCGCGTCGGCGTGGAGCGCCAGCGCGCGGTCCACCGCGTCGGCCTTGCGGGCGAGGCCGGCATCGTCGACCCCGGTGCCGCGGCCGACCCAGTCGGCGCCCGTGCCGCCGTAGAGCGCGGCGAACAGGGCCGCGGCGACGGTGGTGTTGCCGATGCCCATCTCGCCCAAGGCGAGACCGTCCGGGGTGCCGGCGATGGCCTCCATGCCATAGGCGATGGTGGCGGCGCACATGCGCTCGTCCATCGCCGCTTCCCGCGTGATGTCGCCGGTGGGCAGCTCCAGCGCCAGCTCGAAAACGCGCAAATTGAGCTCGTGCTGCGCGCAGATCTGGCTGATGGCGGCACCGCCATCGGTGAAGTTGCGCACCATCTGCGCCGTCACCTCGGGCGGGAAGGCGCTCACCCCCTGCGCCGTGACCCCGTGATTGGCGGCGAAGATGGCGACCATCGGATCCGCCAGGGTCGGCGGCGCCTTGCCCTGCCAGCGCGCCAGCCACTCGACCAGCGCCTCGAGGCGGCCGAGCGATCCTGGCGGCTTGGTGAGCTGGCGGTCGCGGATGCGCACGGCATCGACGGCCTCCTCGTCGCCCTCGGGCACCAGCATGATGAGATCGAGGATTTCGGCGAAGGGATTGGCCAAGGTTGCGCGACTCCCGGCAAAGGTGGGACAAGCGGGGCCTCGCATATCCCGCCCTGCCTGAGAAGCCCGATTGCGCCTGACGCCGCCCCCGATCAACGACAACCATGCCGTGGCGGACGAAGAGCCGCACCTCGCCGCCGACCTCGTCATGGGGCTGCGCTTCTACTCGCGGCTGCCGACCGGCAAGGCGCCGCACGCGGCGCCGCGGCTCGAGCGCATCGCCCTCGCCCTGCCCTTCGCGAGCCTCGTCATCGGGCTCGGGCC
>JBDHTK010000178.1:0-6153 GCA_039808625.1 Devosia sp.
CCACCATCTCGTCGAGCGAGGGGTGGAACACCGCTTCCAGCCGCTCCTCGAGCTGCGCCGGCCGGCGCTCGCGCGCGTAATAGTGGATGGCGAGGCCGAAGCCGCGCGCCCGGCTTGCCACGGCGCTGCCGATGCGGCCGAGCCCGACGATGCCGAGCGCCTTGCCGCGCAGCCGCCGCCCCAGCATCCAGGTCGGCGCCCAGCCCGGCCAGCTCCCCTCGCGCGGCAGCACCTCGGCGCCCTCGACCAGCCGGCGCGGCAGCGCCAGCATCAGCATCATCGCCATGTCGGCCGTGTCCTCGGTCAGGACGCTGGGCGTATTGGTGACGGTGAGGCCCGCCCGGTAGGCGGCGGCGATGTCGATATTGTCGAAGCCGTTGCCGAACTGGGCGATGAGCTTGACCGATCCGGGGAGCGCCGCGAGCCGTTCCGCGTCGAGCCGGTCGGTGATCGAGGAGACCAGCACGTCACAACCCGCCAGCGCCGCCGGCAGCGCCTCGGGCGCATAGGGCGTGTCGGTGGGGTTGAAGCGCGCCTCGAACAGCGTCGCCATGCGCTGCTCCACGGCCGCCGGCAGCCGTCGTGTCACCAGGATCCTGGGCTTGCTGGCCGGCACGGGCAACGCCTTTCAAGGGACCATTAAGGTCTGTCGGGTAACGATAGAGCATCGCGCGCGAAGCTGGCTACCGGTTTTGCGCGCGCCGCTGCCACCCCGACCCGTCGAGCCCCGTTCGTCCATGCCTCTCCGTGCCCTGCGGCTGCTCCTCGCCCTTCCGCTCGCGCTCGCGCCCCTCCCCGTCATGGCGGCCGAAACGCCCAGCGGCCTGCCGCTGCCGCGCTTCGTCACCACCCGTTCGACGCCGATCAACGTGCGCGTCGGGCCGGGCTTCAAATATGGCGTGAGCTGGATCTACAAGGTCGCCGGCACGCCGGTGGAGATCCTCCAGGAATTCGACGTCTGGCGGAAGATCCGCGACGTCGACGGCTCCGAGGGCTGGGTGCACCAGAACATGCTGTCGGGCAATCGCGCCGGCTATGTGCTGCCCGAGGCCAATACCGACCGCATCGCGCTGCGCAGCGCCGCGGCCGAGGAAGCGGGCGTCGCCGCCTGGGTCGGGCCGGGCTTTCCGGTGCGCATCAAGAGCTGCGCTTCCGGCTGGTGCGCCGTCACCGCCACCGACCATCCGCCCGGCGGCCCCGTCGCCACCTATTCGGGCTATCTGCCCGAAGGCGACATCTGGGGCGTCTATCGCGGCGAAAGCTTCGACTGACCGGCCGGCGGGCGCTCAGTCCTGCGGCGTCCGGCGCACCCGCACCACCACGTCGACATGCGTCACCGTCATGCCCCTGGGCGGCTCGGGCAGGTTCTGGATGACGATCGACGAGGCGGGAATGTCCACCACGCGCTGCTCGTCCTCGAGATAGAAATGGTGGTGGTCCGAGGTGTCGGTGTCGAAATAGCTGCGCGAGGCGTCGACCGCGACCTCCCGCAGCAGGCCCGCGGCGCGGAACTGGTGCAGCGTGTTGTAGATGGTCGCCAGCGACACGTTGACCTTGGCCGCATTGGCCTCGGCGAGAAGTTCCTCGGCGCTCACATGCCGATGCGCGCCGCCGAACAGGATCTCGGCCAGCGCCACGCGCTGGCGCGTCGGCCGCAGGCCCGCCATGCGCAGCACCGCCGTGAGGCACGGCCGGCGCGACGGCACGGGGCGGCTGAACGGATGGCGGTCGTGCATCGGTGCTCGAAGACCCTGAAACTCGCGGAACTTATAGCTTTCGCGGCACTTGCGCACAAGCATGGGCTTGCCGCCCGGCCGCGGTCCTTGACCGGCTGGGGGGCGCTCTCTAAGACGCCTCGATAGCCATAACGAAAGCCCGCGCCATGGCGGATCGCCAACACGCCTATGCCTATGACGAATTGCTGGCCTGCGGACGCGGCGAGCTGTTCGGCCCCGGCAACGCGCAATTGCCGCTGCCACCCATGCTGATGTTCGACCGCATCACCCGGATCGAAGAGGCCGGCGGCACCCACAATCGCGGTTTCGTCCGGGCCGAGCTCGACGTCGATCCGAAGCTGTGGTTCTTCGCCTGCCATTTCGCCGGCGACCCGGTGATGCCCGGCTGCCTCGGGCTCGACGCCCTGTGGCAGATGACCGGCTTCTTCCTCGGCTGGGGCGGCTCGCCCGGCCGCGGCCGGGCGCTCGGCGGCGACATCAAGTTCACCGGCCAGGTCACCGACGACGTGAAGCTCGTCGAATACGGCATCGACATCAAGCGTGTCGTGCGCTCGCGCGTCGCCCTCGGCATCGCCGAGGGCTTCGTCAAGGCCGACGGCAAAATCATCTACGAGGCCAGGGATCTGCGCGTCGGGCTGTTCCCGGCGAGCGAGAGCCTCTGACCACCAGCACGCGCGGGGAGGCGTAAGAGCGCATGAGACGGGTCGTCGTCACCGGCATGGGGATCGTCTCTTCGATCGGCAACAATCTCGCCGAGGTGCTCCACAGCCTGCGCACGGCCACGCCCGGCATCGTCTTCGCCCAGGACTATGCCGACCTGCATTTCCGCTGCCAGGTGCATGGCGCGCCCAAGCTCGACCCGTTCGAGGTGCTCGACCGGCGCACCACGCGCTTCATGGGCAAGGGCGCCGCCTGGAACTACATCGCCATGCAGCAGGCGATCGCGCAGGCCGGGCTCGAGCCCGGGGACATCCAGAGCCCGCGCACCGGCATCGTCATGGGCTCGGGCGGCCCCTCGACGCGCACCCTGGTCGAGGCCGCCGACATCACCCGCGACAGGGGCCCCAAGCGCATCGGCCCGCTCGCCGTGCCCAAGGCCATGAGCTCCACCGCCTCGGCGACGCTGGCGACGCCCTTCGGCATCAAGGGCATCAACTATTCCATCACCTCGGCCTGCGCCACCTCCAAGCACTGCATCGGCAATGCCTATGAGCAGATCCAGATGGGCAAGCAGGACATCGTCTTCGCCGGCGGCCACGAGGATCTCGACTGGTCGCTCAGCATGCTGTTCGACGCGATGGGCGCCATGTCCTCCGATTTCAACGACACGCCGCAAAAGGCCTCGCGCGCCTACGACGCCGCGCGCGACGGCTTCGTCATCGCCGGCGGCGCCGGCGTGCTCGTCCTCGAGGAGCTGGCGCACGCCAGGGCCCGCGGCGCCACCATCCTCGCCGAGCTCGTCGGCTATGGCGCGACCTCGGACGGCTACGACATGGTCGCCCCTTCGGGCGAGGGCGCCGTGCGCTGCATGCGGATGGCGCTCGAAACGGTGCGCGAGAAGGTCGACTACATCAACCCGCACGCCACCTCGACGCCCATCGGCGACGCGCGCGAGATCGAGGCGCTGCGCGAGGTGTTCGGCACGGGCGAGTCCTGCCCGCCGATTTCCGCCACCAAATCGCTCACTGGCCACTCGCTGGGCGCCACCGGCGTGCAGGAATCCATCTACTGCATCCTCATGATGCAGCACCGCTTCCTGTGCGAAAGCGCCAATATCGAAACGCTCGATCCGGCCTTCGCGGACATGCCGATCCTGCGCGCCCGCTGCGACGACGTCGATGTCGGCATCGCCCTCTCCAACTCCTTCGGCTTCGGCGGCACCAACGCCACTCTGGTCTTCCGCCACCCCGACCTGATCTAGGGACGCGCCCATGCCCGTCGCCCCCTGGTCAGACACCGCCCCGCACCTCGTCGCCGTCGCCACCGGCCGCGCCCCGGCCGACATGCTCATCACCAACGGGCGCTGGGTGAACGTCCATTCCGGCGAGATCATCGCCGGCACCGACGTCGCCGTCGCGGCGGGGCGCTTCGCCGCCATCGGCACCGACCTCGGCTATGCGCGCGGGCCCCATACGAAGGTGATCGACGCCGCCGGCCGCTATCTCGTGCCGGGCCTGTGCGACGGGCACATGCATGTCGAAAGCGGCATGGTGACCGTCACCGAGTTCTGCCGCGCCGTCATTCCGCACGGCACCACCTCGATGTTCATCGACCCGCACGAGATCGCCAATGTGCTGGGCCTCGCCGGCGTGCGGCTGATGCATGACGAGGCGCTCGCCATGCCCGTCAATGTCTATGTGCAGATGCCGAGCTGCGTGCCGGCCGCGCCCGGCCTCGAGAACGCCGCCGCCACGCTCGACGAAAGGGACGTGGCCGAGGCCATGACCTGGCCGAACATCATCGGGCTCGGCGAGATGATGAATTTTCCCGGCGTCGCCGCCGGCGACGCCACCATGCTGGCCGAGATCGCCGCCACGCAGCGCGCCGGCAAGACCGTGGGCGGCCACTACGCCTCGCCCGATCTCGGCCGGCCCTTCTACGGCTATGTGGCGGGCGGCCCGGCCGACGATCACGAGGGCACGCGCCCCCTCGACCCCATCGCCCGCGTGCGGCTCGGCCTGCGCGCCATGCTGCGCTTCGGCTCGGCCTGGTACGACGTCGCCCCGCAGGTCAAGGCCATCCTCGAGCACGGGCTCGACCCGCGCAACGTCATCCTGTGCACCGACGACCGCTTCGCGGCGACCCTCGTCAATGACGGGCACATGGACCACACCGTGCGCCACGCCATCGCGCAGGGGCTGAAGCCGCTCACCGCCATCCAGATGGCGACGCTCAACACCGCCACGCATTTCGGCCTCGAACGCGAGCTCGGCTCGATCACGCCCGGCCGCCGCGCCGACCTGATCCTGAGCTCCGACCTGGCGAGCCTCCCCATCGAGATGGTGGTCGCGCGCGGCGAGGTGCTGGCCGAGAACGGCGTTCTGGTGCACGACATCGCGCCCTATGCCTATCCCGACTTCGCGCGCGGCACCGTCAAGGTCGGCCGCGCCATCGCGCCCGCCGATTTCACCATTCCCGCACCGGCCGGGCGCCGCAGCGTCACCGCGCGCGTCATCGGCGTGGTCGAGAACCAGGCCCCCTCGCGCGCCCTCGAGCGCGAGCTGGCGGTCAGGGACGGAGCGGTCCAGATGGACCGCGCCCGCGATGTCTGCCAGGTCGCCGTCATCGAGCGCCATCGCGGCACCGGCGGGGTGGTCAACGCCTTCGTCACCGGTTTCGGCTACACCGCCGACTGCGCCGTGGCGTCGACCGTCGCCCATGACAGCCACCAGATGATCGTCGTCGGCACCGACCATGCCGACATGGCCCGCGCCGCCAACCGCCTGCAGGAGGTCGGCGGCGGCCTCGTCGTCGTGCGCGGCGGCGCGGAGCTGGCGCTCGTCGAATTGCCCATCGCCGGGCTGATGTCCGACGAACGCGCCGAAATCGTTGCCGAGAAATCGGCAGGGCTGGTCGCTGCGATGGCCGCCTGCGGCTGCCGGCTCAACAATGCCGTGATGCAGCACATGTTCCTCGCCCTGCCGGTGATTCCCGAGCTGCGCGTCACCGATCTCGGCCTCGTCGATGTGCGCCGCTTCGCGCTGGTCGACCTCTTCGTCTAGGCTGCCGCTTCCGTCGCGGCCGGCAATCCGCTAGGCTCGGCCGTCTATATTTGAAAGCTCCTTCCGTCATGAGATTCGGCCTCGATCTCGCGCCTCAGCACAAGGTGTTCGGCGCGTTCGCCATTTATTCGTTCACGATGGGCAATATCTTTCCGCGCTTCGCCGAGCTGCGCGACGCGATGGGCGTCGAGGAGGGGGCCTTCGGTTTCGGCCTCATCGGCGCCCCGGTCGGCACGCTGGTGGCGCTCACCTTCGCGCCGCCCCTGCTCGAGCGCATCGGCTATCGCCGCGCCATCCTCATGCTCATCCCGCTGCTGTCGGTGGCCTATGCGCTGGCCAGCTTCGCGCCGAGCCCGCTGTGGTTCTTCGCCCTGCTGCTGCCCGTCGGCCTCCTGCTCGGCTGCATCGAGATCATCCTCAATCTCGAGGCCGACCGCACCGAGGCGCTGGTCGGCCGGCGCATCATGAACCGCGCCCACGCCTTCTGGAGCTTCGGCTTCTTCGGCGCCGGCCTCGTCGGCGGGCTCGTGGCGCAGCGCGGGCTGTCGCCGCAGCTGCATCTGCTCGCCGCCATTCCGCTGGTCGTCGTGCTCGTCGCCCTGGTGCTCGGCCGCTTCGACCCGGCCCCGGCGCGCCGTGGCAGCCATGCCGAGGCGCCGCGCTTCGCCGCCCCCACCAGCGGCATCATGGTGCTC
>JBDHTK010000179.1:0-6133 GCA_039808625.1 Devosia sp.
GGCGGCGGCGGTTCCTCCGCCTCCTCCGCCGCCGCCACTGGGGCAGGCGGCGCGGTTCTGGCCAGCTGCGCGATGGAGAGCTCGCAATTGCCCTCGACGAACTCGAACACCTCGGCGATCTGCTCGAGGCTGGCGCTGGCCGAGACGAGCGTCAGCTCCCAGGTGCAATAGACGCCGAAGGGCTCGAAATCGGCGAGCGGCGGCACGTCGGCGAGGCGCGCGACGACGCCGAGCTCGCCCAGATTGCCGAGCTCGCGGAACAGCAGCAGCGGATCGTTGGCGCGCGCGTAGAGCTCGCTGTGCGGGGCGAAGCGGATTTCCCACTGGGTCTTCTCGACCGCGAGCGGCGCCTCGGCGAAGCGGTCGTCCTCGCCGGCCCCGGCCAGCGCCGCGAGATCGACGCGCACCGGCACGAAGTCGATGTCGAACTCCTCGAGCGGCGGCGCATCGGCCCCGGCGGGCGCCGCGCCGCCAGCGGCGGTCAGGGCGTCGAACTGCGCCCGCTCGTCGGCGCCGTAGGCGGCGCCGAGGCTGCTGCCGGCCCTGGCCGCGGCGACGAAGTCGGCGACGATGTCGTTGGCCCTGACGCACAGCAGCACGACCGGCTCGCTGAGCTCGACGCGGCCGTCGCGCACATGGTCGAGCAGCGTCTCATAGGCATGCGCGAAGGCGACGAGCTCGGCGAAGCCGAACGCCCCGCCGCCGCCCTTGATCGAATGGATGGCGCGAAACACCGCATGCAGCCGCTCCGGGCCGCGATCGCCCGCCGCGATGGCGGCGAACTGCTCCTCGAGGTCGAGCAGCAGCTCCGCGCACTCGTCGAAATAGGTCGCCTTGAAATCGTCGAGATCGCTCAAAATGCGAAACCCTTCTGGGTCCTTGGCCTAGTGCACCACGCGATGGATCACCGAGATCAGCTTTTCGGGATCGAAGGGCTTCACGATCCAGCCGGTACCGCCGGCCGCGCGCCCCTGGTCGCGCTTGTCCTGGCTGGTTTCGGTGGTGAGGATCAGGATGGGCAGCGAATTGTGCGCGCCGGTGGCCCGCACCTGCCTGATGAACTCGATGCCGTCCATCACCGGCATGTTGATGTCGGTGATGACCACGTCCACGGCTTCGCGCTGCAGCACGTCGAGGCCCTTCTGGCCGTCCTCGGCCTGCAGCACCTCGAACCCGGCATTCGACAGGGTGTGATGCAGCATGGCGAGGATGGTGCGGGAATCATCGACGGTCAGTACGCGCATGCATCAGCCTCTCATCATGTCCGCGAAGGTGGCCCTGAGGCCCAGCCGGTCGATGGCCGCCTGCATCGGCGCGCTGACGGCGGCGATGGCGAAGCCGAGCCCGGTGCGCCGCGCCGTCTCGGCGGCGCTGACCAGCATCAGCAGCGCATTGGTGGCGAGCCGCTCGACGCGCGACGCATCGACCGTGACCGCCCCCTGCTCCAGCGCCTCGATCAGCCCGTCGCGCACCATGTCCAGCGCGTCGAGATCGACGACCGGCGGCAGCGCCACGATCCTGTCTTCGGCAGTTTCGGTCATGAAAAGCTGACCCCCGCGGGTTGGTAAACCCGGCGGGCAGTCTCCACGCGAACGGTTTAAGAACTCCTAATCGGCACCGTGCCGGGCCGGCGTGAAGGCGCCCGGTTTCAGGGGGTTTCGAGCGCCGCGGCCGCCGCCGAGCCGGCGAACGCGGCAAGGCTCGGCGGACTCCATGCGGGGGCGTTGTCCTTGTCCACCAGCACGGCGCGCACGCCCTCGGCGAAATCGGGCCGGCGCGCCATGAGCGCCGCGACCCGCACGTCGCGCGCCAGCGTGGCGTCGACGTCCATCAGCCGGCGGGCCTGCAGCTGCGCGAAGAAGGTGGCATGGAGCGAGCCCGGCGCGCGCGTCGCGAGCAGCGCGCTGATCTCGGCGAGCGCCGGCACCCCCGCCACGGCGGCGAGGAACGCCGCCGGCGAGTCGGGGACGAAGGGCGGCAGCAGGTCGGCGAGGGCGCAGAACGGCGCCTCGCCGGCCTCGACGCTTTCGGCCTGCATCAGCCGCACGATGGCGTCGGCCGGCCGCGGCGCGGCGGCGGCCGCGGCGAGATCGGCGCGCACGGCCGCGACCCGCTCGGGCAGCACCACCGCGTCGGCGAGGCCGAGCGCCAGCGCATCGGCCGCGCCGACGCTGACGCCCGAGAGCAGGAACAGCAGCGCCCGGTTGAGCGGCGCCTTGGCGAGGATGGCGTTGACCCCGACATCGGCGAAAAAGCCGATAGCCGATTCCGGCATGGCGAAGCGCGCGCCGGGCTGGGTGAGGCGGAAGCCGCAATGGCCGGCGATGCCGATGCCGCCGCCCATGACGATGCCGTGGGTGAGCGCCACCAGCGGCTTGTCGTACCGCGCGATCAGCGCGTTCATCCGGTACTCGGTGGCGAAATAGGCGTCGGCCAGCTCGGGCGTGCCGGCGAGCACGAGGCGGCGCGCCTCGCGCACGTCGCCGCCGGCGCAGAACCCCTTGTCGCCGCGCCCCTCGAACAGCACGGCGCCGATGGCCGGGTCGGCGCGCCAGCGCTCGAGCGCCGCGCTGATCCCCTCGATCATGCCGAGGCTGAGCGCATTGATGGCCTTCGGCCGGTCGAGCGCGATGCAGCCGAGCCCGCCCTCAGTCGTGATCTGGAGCTCCTCGTCCACCCGCACCTCCCTGCCGCTATTGGCAATTCCCTTAGCAGGCGGCCGGTGCTACAGCCACCTCTGATGCCCAGCTACGCTCCCCTCGCCAATGTCCACCTGACGGGCCTCGCCCGCGATCTCGCCCGCCGCGCCGAGGAGAACCGCCCCATCCGCATCGGCGTCATCGGCTCGGGCGAAATGGGCACCGACCTCGTGACGCAGGGCATGCTGATGCCGGGCATCGACATGTGCGCCATCGCCACGCGCCGCCCGCACACCGCCCGCGCCGCCATGACCATCGCCTATGGCGACGACGACCATGCGGTCGAGGCCGAGACCGAGGCGCAGGTCGCCGCCGCCATCGCTGCCGGCCGGATCGCCGTCACCTCGGCCGAGACGCTGGTGCGCGCCCCGCAGATCGACGTGGTGATCGACGCCACCGGCAAGCCCGGCGTCGCCGCCGACCACGACCTCGTCGCCATGCAGCACGGCAAGCATCTGGTGATGATGAACGTCGAGGCCGACGTCACCATCGGCCCCTATCTGAGACACGAGGCCGACCGGCTGGGCGTCGTCTACTCGGTGGGCGCCGGCGACGAGCCGAGCTCGTGCATGGAGCTGATCGAATTCGCCGCGGCGCTGGGCTATCGCATCGTCGCCGCCGGCAAGGGCAAGAACAACGCCTTCAACCGCGACGCCGTGCCCGACGACTACCGCGAGGAAGCCGAGCGGCGGAACATGAATCCGCGCATGCTGGTCGAGTTCGTCGACGGCAGCAAGACGATGGTCGAGATGGCCTGCATCGCCAACGCCACCGGCCTCGTGCCCGACGTGCCGGGCATGCACGGCCCCGCCGCCGACCGCGAGCGGCTGGCGAAGGTCCTCATCCCGCGCGAGGATGGCGGCATCCTCAATCGCAAGGGTGTCGTCGATTTCACCGTCGGCAAGGGCGTGGCGCCGGGCGTCTTCGTCATCGTCGAGGCCGAGCATCCGCGCATCATCGAGCGCATGGACGACCTGCATATCGGCAAGGGGCCGTATTACGCCTTCTTCCGCCCCTACCATCTGACCTCGCTCGAAGTGCCGCTGACGGCGGCGCGCATCATGCTCTACGGCAGGCCCGACATGGTGCCGCTGCCCACCCCGGTGGCCGAGGTGTGCGCCGTGGCCAAGCGCGACCTCGCCGCGGGCGAGACCTTCGATGCCATCGGCGAGACCTGCTACAGGAGCTTCATCCTCACCGCCGCCGAGGCGCGCGCGAAGCGCGCCGTGCCGGTGGGCCTGCTCGAAGGCGGCAAGGTGGTGGCACCGGTTAAGAAGGGCGCGCTGCTGACCCTCGCCAACGCCGCTCCCGACACGACGACCCGCCTCTACGCGCTGCGCGGGCTGCAAGATCGCATGCTCGGCTACGCCTGAGCCGGCGCGATCGCATAGACCGCGCGCGTGCCGGCATCGCGCACGAAATCGACGCGCGCGCCGTTCCAGTGATAGTCGAGATGGCGCGCCTGCACGACGCTGCGGGCCAGGTCGGGGTAGAACAGCCCGGCACACGCGCCGCCCGGCCGCCTGACGCTCGGATAGACGATCCCCTCGCTCCCCGCTGCCCTGAGCGCCGCGCCAAGCTGCTGGCCGGCGCGGTAGTCGTCGGGCGCCAGCGCCGGCGAGGCCGTGCCGCGCAGGTCGTGGAGCGCCGCCGCGACGTCGAGCACGAGCTCGCGGAACTGCGACGTCCAGCCCGCCGGCTCGCGCGTGCGCGCCATGAACGCCTGGTGATGGTGGATGGTCTCGAACAGCGCCGTGTCGAAGTCGCGCGCCACATAGAGCACGCCGAAGCGCCCGTCCGAGAAGCGGCTCGGCCGATCGGGCGTGGCGTGGACGAAGGGCGCCATGAGATAGCTCGCGCCGGGGCCGGAGACGCGCCGGGCCGGCGGCACCAGGTCGAGCTGGCCGAGGCTCGCCATGAGGCGCGGATTGGTCTTCTGCTCGGCCGCGATGAGCAGCGGCCAGTCGGCCGGATCGGCGATGTCCTCGAACAGGTCGATGGGCGGATAGCGGCTGCGGATGATGCGCACCGCCCCCGGCCAGGCGACCTCCGTGACCGGCGGGCTCACCAGCCCCGCTCGGCGTCGAGATACCGGCGCACCCGCATGAGGTCGGTCAGTTCGCCGCCCAGCATGACCTCGAGCGCGCTGCGGCCGCCAAAGGCGTCGTTGGCCTTGCGGATCCAGCCGTAGGCGCGCTCCTTCTCGTTGAAGATGAGGCGCAGCGCCTTGTGGATGCCCATGAGGTTGGAGAGCCGCGCCCGCCCGTCGCGGCCGATGCGGCCCGCCCCCTCGGCCTTCCAGCGCCGATAGGTGCGCACCGGCAGGTCGAGCAGCGTCGCCGCCTGCTCATCGCTGAGCCCCCACAGTTGGAACAGGCTGCGCGCCGCGCGGAACATCGCCGCGGCCTCCGCCTCGGTGATCGGCGCCGGCGCGAAATCCGGCACGTCCTGCGCGACGGGCACGAGTTGTGGCTCCATATGGCAGCATATAGATCAAGGGCTGCCATATGGCAAGATCAGTCCAGCGTCTGCCGGTAGCGCAGCATGGCGATGCCGGAAATGACCAGGAGGATCGCCGCCAGCGCCCAGCACGGGCCGGCGACGTCGATGAGGTCGCCGCCCTTCAGCATCACGGCGCGGATGACGCGCAGGAAATGCGTGGCCGGCACGCCCTCGCCGATCACCTGCGCCCAGCCCGGCATGCCGGCGAAGGGGAACATGAAGCCCGACAGCAGGATGGACGGCAGGATGGTGAAAAAGCTCAGTTGCATCGCCTGCATCTGGTTGCGCGCCACGGTGGAGATGAGGAAGCCGAGCGCCAGATTGACCACGATGAACAGGTTGAAGCCGACGAAGAAGGCGCCCCACCCGCCTTCGAACGGCACGCGGAACACCGCATAGGCCGAAACGAGGAACACCGCCGTCTGCACGTAGCCGACCATGACATAGGGCAGGATCTTGCCCAGCATCACCTCGAACGGCCGCACGGGCGTCGCGATCAGCATCTCCATCGTGCCGCGCTCGGTTTCCTTGACGATGGCGACGGCGGTGATCATCACCATCGTCATGGAAAGGATGATGGCGAGCAGGCCGGGCACGATATTGGTCGCCGTGCGCCCCTCGGGATTGTATTCGCGCTGCACCACGACCGAGAAGGCCGGCGCCGCGGCCGGCCGGGCGAGCGGGCCGGCCAGCGCCTCGCGCAGCGCCACGTCGACGATGCCGCTCAGCGCCGCCGCCGCGCCCCCCACCGCCGAGGGGTCGGAGGCGTCGGCGGCGACGAGGATTTCGGGGCTCAGCCCGCGCACCACGTCGCGCTCGAAATCGCGCGGAAAGACGATGACGAAATTGGCCTCGCCGCGCCGCAGCGCCGCCTCGCCCGCCGCCGTACCGGCCACCTGTCCGCGAAAGTCGAAATAGTCCGACTGCTGCAT
>JBDHTK010000180.1:0-6108 GCA_039808625.1 Devosia sp.
GCCAACCGCCTCCTCACCAGCTACGAGCAGGGCAAGCCCCTGCTGGCGATCATGAACCTCGCCAATCGCAATGCCATCGACTGCGTCATCACCAAGGCGGCGGCGGAACGGGCGGGCATCACCTCCGACAGCCCGCTTTCCGACAAGCTCGCAGCCCTCAAGGGGCTGAAGACGGCTGGCACCCGCCCGGGCGCATTCACCAGTCTCGTGCTCGTTGACTATGCCCACCGCGCCGGGCTCGTGCCGCAGGAAGATCTGCAGATCCTCGGGGCCGGCGGCGGGCAATCGATGATCTCCGCAGTGCAGAACGGCCTGATCGACGTCGCCTGCAACACCAGCCCGACGACCGACATGATGGTCAAGCAAGCCAATGCGATCATGTTCACCCACAACTCGGTGGGAGGTGACCCGGACTACGAGAACTTCCTGTTCGAGCTGCTGTACGTGCGCCCCGATTTCGCAGAGGCGAACCCCGACCTCACGAAGCGTGTGTCGCGCGCGCTGCTGGCGGCCATCGCCGACCTGCATGACACGCCGACGGCCGACCAGTTGCCGCTCCTGCGGGAGCGCTTCAGTGGCGTCGATGATGCGATGCTGAGCAGCATCCTCGACAATCTGCGCGGCATCTTCCCGCGTGACGGCAAGGTGACCGAGGAGTCGCTCGACAAGGTCACCAAGTTCCTCGTCGGCACCGGTGCGGTGAATGTCGGCGCGCCCTACGACAAGATCGTCAGCAACGACTATCTTCCCAACTGACGTCCTCGCAAAAGCTGCGCGCCCGCCTTCGGTGCGCAGCCGCTCCTGCCCATGAAAGGAACATCGTCATGTCGACTCGCGCGGCTCGCCAGAACCTGGTGCCGGAAACCCTGCATCAACGGCGCGTCGATGGTCTCGCCCTCTATTCGCCCGTGGTCGTCCTCGATCGCCCGCAGAAGCTTGTCTTCATCTCCGGTCAGCTGTCACGCGATCTCGGCGGTGCCATTGTCGGTGCCGGCGACATGCGGGCTCAACTCACGCAGACGCTCGAGAACCTCAAGGCCGCGCTCGCCGCAGCCGGGGCGGAACTCGCCGACCTCGTGCGCACCAACACCTACGTCACCGACATCGAGGAATACTTCAGGCATGTCGATGTCCGCATGAAATACTATTCGCATGCCATGCCCACCAGCACCACCGTCGAGGTCAGGCGCCTCGCGCAGCCTGAACTGATGGTCGAGATCGACGCCATCGCCGCACTCGGCTAGGCACCGCTGAGACGGGCCGAGCCACCGCCAGCGGCTCATACGTCTTCGTTCCGCCCCACCCATCGGCGCCAGGGACCTCGCATGACCCAGCCCATTCTTCGCCTCAGGAATCTCGGCAAGCGTTTCGTCACCCAGGAGCGCGTGGTCGAAGCGATCCGTGGCATCTCCATGGACGTCGCCGCAGGTGAGTTTCTCACGATGGTTGGCCCATCGGGCTGCGGCAAGTCGACAATCCTCAACATCGTCTCCGGTTTGATGCAGCCGAGCACGGGCAGTGTCGAAGTCAACGGCGTGGCGATACATGGTGTCACGCGCGACATCGGCTATGTGACGCAGCAGCACAATCTGATGCCGTGGCGAACGCTCATCGACAATGTGGCCTTTCCGCTCGAAGTCGCGGGGATCGGAAAAAGCGAGCGCTACGACAAGGCTCTCGCCCTCATTGCCACGGCCGGCCTCTCGGGCTTCGAGAACTCTTATCCGCATGAGCTTTCCGGGGGCATGCGCCAGCGCGGCAACATCATCCGCACGCTCATCTACTCGCCGCGCATCATCCTGATGGACGAGCCGTTCGGGCCGCTCGACGCCCAGACCCGCGTCGTGCTGCAGGATCAACTCCTGCGGCTCTGGGAGCAGACTGGGGTCACTATCATCTTCATCACCCACGACCTGCACGAGGCCATCGGTCTTGGCGACCGTGTCGCCCTGCTCAGCGCTCACCCAGGGCGGCTGGTTCGCATCGATGAGGTGCCCATGCCGCGCCCGCGCGACATATTCCGCATGCATGACCAGCAGGATTTCCGTCGGCTCTATGACAACATCTGGAGCGAACTCGAGCGCCAGGTCCTTAATCAGGGGGAAGCTCAATGACCGGTCCCGGCGAGACGGCAAACGACGGCCACGATCCGGCTTTCGCGCGAGCCGCGGCGCGCAATCATCGGCGCATCGTCTTCGGCGGGCAGGTGGGGCTTCTTCTCGCGCTCCTGGCGCTCTGGCATTTTGGATCCGGCGTGCTGTTTGATCCTTTTTACATGGGAACGCCGACGGGCGTCGCCGCCGTACTGTTCCAGGATTTTTCCAGCCCGCGGTTCTACCGCGACCTGTGGGTCACCGCGGTCGAAATGGGCGCCGGCTATCTCGGTGGCGCCCTTGGCGGAATCATTCTCGGCATCCTGCTGTCGCAGTGGCGGCTCGTTGCCGAAATCCTCGATCCGTACTTCTCCGCGCTCAACAGCATCCCGCGCATCGCGCTGGCGCCGCTGCTTGTCATCTGGTTCGGCATTGACCTGATGCCCAAGATCGTCCTCGCAGCAACGCTGGTGTTCTTTCTCACCTTCTACTGCACGCTTTCGGGCATCCGCGACGTCGAAAAGTCGCTCATCGATGTGGCGCGGGTCGTCGGCGCCAACGAGCGGCAAATCTTCCGCCATGTCGTGCTGCCCGGCGCCTCCGCATGGATCATCAACGGTCTCAAGATGAGCTTGCCCTACGCGCTGATCGGCGTGATCGTCGGCGAATTCCTCATCTCCTCCAGCGGCCTTGGCTACCGCCTCAATGCCTACAGCACCGCGTACAACACCAACGGCACCTTCGCCATGCTGCTGGTGATGATGGCGCTGATGATGGCGCTCAACGCCATCGTCTCCTTCATCGAACGGCGGGCCCTGAGCTGGCGGCCGCCGGTCGAGGGCACCGCAGCCACTGCCGTCTAGAGCACTGTTCAGGAGATCGCCGTGTCCGACACCGCAAGGCCCGTCACGATTGCCGTCTGGCGTTCCGATCGTACGCAGCCGCTGCTCGATGGTCGCGTCCCCGTCGCCGGCTACGCACCTCGTTTCATCGACGCACCTCTGGAAGAAATCTTCAGCCGTGCCTTCGAGCATGGCGAGTTCGACGTGAGCGAGCTGAGCTTTTCAAACTTCCTTCGCCTCACCGTAGCCGGCACCTGCCCCTATGTCGGAATACCGGTGTTTCCCTCGCGCAGCTTTCGCCACGGCGCCTTCTACGTGCGATCCGATGGCAGCATAACCGAACCGTCGCAGCTCGTCGGCGGTCGCGTTGGTGTGCGCGAGTATTCGATGACCGCTGCACTTGCCGCCCGCGGCGCGCTCCGCGACGGCTTCGACATCGACACCACCCGGATTCACTGGGTCGTCGGCGACATTGACGAGATCGAGCGCCAGGCCATTCCCCTGCCTCGGCTGTATAAGCACGTCGCCATCGAAGCTCTGGCCTCGGGCGACCTGTTGATCGACCGGCTGCTCGGCGGCGACATCGATGCCATCCTCGCCTACAAGCCGCCGGCGGAACTCAGCGCGCCTCAGCCGCGCCTGCGCCGCCTGTTTGCCGATTATGTCGATGCCGAAAAGCTGTACTATCGCAAGACCGGGGTCTTCCCGGTGATGCACCTCATGGGCTTGCGCAAGGATCACGCCGAAACCGATCCCGCTCTGGGGCGCGCGGTGTACGATGCATTTGCCCACTCGCAGGCCTTGGCCCTGGATGATCTGCGCTACGAACAGGCCCTGAAAATCTCGCTTCCCTGGGTCGGGGCGGCGATGGCCGAAACGACCGCTCTCATGGGGCGGGACTTCTGGCCGGCCGGCCTCGGCGCCAATCGCAAAGTGCTCGAGCGCATGATTGCCTGGTCCCTTGCCGACGGGCTCATCCCGCAGGCACCGGACCCCGCCAGCTTGTTCCTGCCGTCCCTGCACACGACGTGATGGCCATCCGCCGGCTGCGAAGCGATAGTTCGGGGCTCTACGCTACGGTGAAAACCGTGCCTCCGGCGCCCGTCCAAACGCAAGCTGTCGGCCTCTAGCCGTCTTCGCCCCTCTGCGCCCTGAGCCGCGCGAAATAGTCGAGGCGCTTTTTCACCTCGCGTTCGAAGCCGCGATCCACCGGCGCATAGAATTCCCGCCGCCCCAGCGCCTCGGGGAAATACTCCTGCCCCGAAAATCCCTCGGGCGTGTCGTGGTCGTAGACATAGCCCGCGCCATAGCCCTGCCCCTTCATCAGCTTGGTCGGGGCGTTGAGGATGGTCATCGGCGGCATCGGTGAGCCCGAGGATTTGGCCAGCGCCATCGCCTCGCCGAAGGCCTTGTAGACGGCGTTCGATTTCGGCGCCACGGCGAGATAGACCGTCGCCTCCGCCAGCGCCAGCTCGCCCTCCGGCGAGCCCAGCATCTCGTAGGCGTCGCGCGCCGCGATGGCGAGCGGCAGCGCCTGCGGGTCGGCCATGCCGATGTCCTCGCTGGCCATGCGGATCAGCCGCCGCGCGAGGAACAGCGGGTCCTCGCCCGCCACCAGCATGCGCGCCAGGTAGT
Organism: Devosia sp.; assembly: GCA_039808625.1. GTDB lineage: Bacteria > Pseudomonadota > Alphaproteobacteria > Rhizobiales > Devosiaceae > Devosia_A. The sequence goes on from JBDHTK010000180.1 coordinate 4,571, forward strand.
AGAGCGCCGCGTCGGGGTCCGAGCCGCGCACCGTCTTGTGCAGCGCCGAGATGAGGTTGTAGTGCCCGTCCTGCTTCTTGTCGTAGATTGGCGCCCGCCGCTGCACCACCTGCAGCAGCCCCGCCTGGTCGAGCACCTCGCCGGGCTTCGCCGCCGCGAACACCTCCTCCACCAGCCCGAGCAGCGCCCGCCCGTCGCCATCGGCGAGCGTCAGCAGGCCAGCGCGCGCGCCCTCGTCGAGCGGCAGCTTCCGCCCCAGCGCCGCCTCGGCGCGCTGCGCCATCAGCTCCAGCTCGTCGGCCGAGAACGGCTCGAGCCGCAGCACCTGCGCCCGCGACAGGAGCGCCGCATTGAGCTCGAAACTCGGATTCTCCGTGGTGGCGCCCACCAGCACCACCGTGCCGTCCTCCATCACCGGCAGGAAACCGTCCTGCTGCGCCCGGTTGAAACGATGGATCTCGTCGACGAACAGCAGGGTGCGGTGCCCGCTGAGCCGCTCGAAGCGTGCCTCGTCGAACGCCTTCTTGAGGTCCGCGACGCCCGAGAAGACCGCCGAGATCTGCTTGAAGCGATAGCCCACCGCGTCGGCCAGCAGCCGCGCGATGGTCGTCTTGCCGGTGCCCGGCGGCCCCCACAGGATCAGCGAGCCGAGCCGCCCGGAGGCGATCATCCGCCGCAGCGTCCCGTCCGGCCCGAGCAGGTGGCGCTGGCCGATCACCTCGTCCAGCGATTTCGGCCGCAGGCGGTCCGCCAGCGGGCTGTCGGCCCCCGGGGCGGCCGCGTCGGCAAAAAGGTCGGCCATCAGGAGCCCGTCGGTTCAACCGCTGACATAGGACTGGATCGTCTGCCCGTTGCGTTGCAGCACAATCTGCCATCCCTCCGTCCGCGTCGACACCAGATTGCGGAACGTCTCCACGTCTTCGATGCGCTGGCCGTTGATCGCCACGATGATGTCACCGGGCCTCAGCCCCATGCGGTCGGCCGGCGAGCCCGCCGTCACCTGGCTCACCACCACGCCCGTGCTGTCGAAGGGCAGGTTCATCTCCTGGGCCAGCGCCGGCGTCAGCACCTGCACCGTCGTGCCGGCGAAGCGCGTATTGCCGCCGATCTCGGCCGTCTGCCCCGCGGCTGCGGCCGGCGACGCGCTGACCGCAACCTGCGCCTCCGCCGTCTTGCCGGCGCGCACATAGGTGAGGGTCGAGGTGCTTCCCAGTGCCTTGGTGGCGAAGCGGAAGTCGAACCCCTGCGGCGCGTCCACGTCGACGCCGTCGATCTCGACGATGGCGTCGCCCGGCTTGAGTCCGGCCTTGTCGGCGGGACTGCCCGGCGCCACCTCGGTCACGAGCGCGCCGTGCGGCGGGTCGATGGCAAGGCTGTCGGCAATGTCCGTCGTCACCTCCTGCAGCCGCGCGCCGAACCACGGGCGCACGATCGGCCCGCCCGCCTCGCCCGCCGCCGCCACGGTGCGCGCCATGTTGGCGGGAATGGCGAAGCCGATGCCGACCGAACCGCCCGAGCGCGTGAAGATGGCGGTGTTG
>JBDHTK010000181.1:0-6085 GCA_039808625.1 Devosia sp.
ATCTCCACCGCATTGCTGGGCGCCATCAGCCGGTCATGCGCGCCGACGACGAGCAGCGTCGGGCATAGGACGCGCGTCAATTCGCCGGCGATGTCGGCCCCCACCGCGCCGAGGCAGGCGAGCGCGTAGTTCTCCGTTCCCTGCGCCACGAAGCGCGCCTCGTAGCGTCGCCGCGCCTCGCCCGCCTCGTAGCCGACGAAGGCGTTGTCGATGGCATCGGGCAGGAGCGCGCGCATGCCCTCGGCGCGCACCCTGGCGGCACGCGCCGCGAGGGCCTCACCCGCCGCCTTGGTGATGCGGATCGCCGGGTTGGACATGACGAGCCCCAGCGTGTGGTCGGCCTGGCGCGCCGCATAGAGCGCCGCCGCCATCGCCCCGATGGCGCAGCCGGCGACCACCAGCCGCGGCAGCCCCAGGTGCCGCCGCACCGCCTCGATGTCGTCGACGGTGCGCTGCAGCGTCAGCGGCGCGTCGAGGTCGGGCGACTGCCCGCTGCCGCGCAGGTCGAGCTGGATGCTGCGCACCTGCGGGCCCAGACGCGCCACCGCCTCGTCCCAGAAGTGCCGGTCGGCGCCGAGCGGGTGCACCAGCACCAGCGGCATGCCGTCTGCCGGCCCCTGCTCGACGTAATGCAGAAGCTCCGTCATCGCCCCGCCCTCAGAGCGACAGCCCGCCGTCGATCGGGATGATCCCCCCGGTCATGAAGGCGGATTCGTCGGCGGCGAGATAGGCGGCGAGCGCGGCGATCTCGTCCGCCTCCCCGACCCGGCCCATCGGCTGGCGCGACAGATAGACGTCCAGGGCCTGCTCGACGCTGCCCAGCGCCGTGGCGAAGGCCTCGACCCGGCCGCTCCACGAGGGCGTGCGCACCGGGCCGGGGCAGATGGCGTTGCAGCGGATGCGGCGTGCCACGAAATCGACGGCGACGGCCTTGGTCAGCCCCAGCACCGCTCCCTTCGTCGCGCCATAGACATAGCGGTTGGGGATACCCTTGAGCGACGACGCGCACGAGGCGATGTTGATGATCGAGCCGCTGCTCTGCTGCGCCTCGGCCCGCTCCAGCATGCCCGGCAGGAACGCCTGCACCATGCGGTGCATGCCCTTGACGTTGATGTCGAAGGTGCGGTCCCACTCCGCCTCGGTCGCTTCCAGCACCGAGCCGTGCGGCACGATGCCGGCGGCGTTGACGAGGATGTCGACGGGTCCGATCGCCGCCGCCAGCGCCGTCACCGCCGCGCCGTCCGTCACGTCGAGCGTCGCGACGCTGATGCCAGCCGCCTCGTAGCGCGCGCCCGGCTCCCGGTCGGTTGCGTGGACGCTGGCGCCCTCGCGCGCCAGCCGCTCGGCGATGGCACGGCCGATGCCCGCCGCCGCCGCCGTGACGACCGCGACTTTTCCGCTGAGCCGCGCCGTCATCTCAGTCGATGTCCTTCTCGATCGGCACGAGGAAGGTGCCGCGCTCGATCTTCTTCACCCCGTCCACCTCGAGCGTCGGGTGCAGGATCACGCCGTCCATGTGGATCTTCGACTTCACCGAGCCGCCGACATCGACATTGGTACCCAGCCCGAAATGCAGCGTGCCCCAGATGTTCTTGTCCTCGCGCTGGATGCCGCGCACCACCGCCTTGGCGTTGACGCCCACCGATGCCTCGGCCGGGCACATATAGGCGTTCTCGTCGCCATAGGTGGCGAGATAGTCGCGCAGGATGCGCGCCTCCGGCCCGCCCTCGATGGCGATGACGCGGCCGTCCTTCACCGTCAGCTCGATCGGCGTATAGAGCCGGCCGATATGGTGCATGGTGAGGTCGATCACCAGCTTGCCGTTGGCGCTGCCCTCCACCGGCGCGACGTTGAACTCGCCCGTCGGGAACAGGTAGTAGAGCAGGTTGTTGCCCGGCCGGTTCTCGTCCTTGGCGAAGTCGATGATCTTATATGGGTCGAAATCGTCGCCCGGCAGCGGCGGGCAGGTGATGCGGTTCTCGACGCTGTAGGTGAAGTCGGTGCCATGGTCCGAGGTCACGCGGCAGAGCTTGGGGGCCTTGCCGAAGACGTTCTTCGACACATAGTGCTTGCGCAGCGCGATCATCTTCATGTCGTCGGTGACGGCGCCCGACTGGAACATCTCCAGCGTCATGCCGCCGTCCATGCAGATCGACGGGATGCCCGCCGCCATCGCGTTGAAGCTCGCCGACGAATGCAGCATGCCGGTCGACGCCAGCAGGATGTTGAAGTCCGAGCGCAGCATGGCCTCGCACACGGCCGAGGGCGGGTCGTAATAGTCGGCCGGCCGGCGGTCGAACAGCGCCAGCGTCGCGTCGGCGCCGAGGTCGGCGAGGATGGTCATCACCGCCTGCCACACGCGCGGATCGTGGTCGAAATCCGACAGCACCAGCACGCGCTTGCCCCGCGCGATGTTCGCGGCCAGCGGCGCCCTCAGATAGTGAAGCGTCCCTGAAATCAAGCCGGACCCCATCGCTGCAACTCCCGTTCTCGTCGTCACTCGTTACGAGTCATAAAGTCGACATTCGCGCGCCTGTCAAGTCGAGCAACACGCGCCGCGATCAGCAAAGTTTCCGTTTAATATGCTGATTTATAAATAGAATATGACCATCCCACTGCACAGCAGCGGAAATCATTCTGCACAAACTGTCGACTTTTAGTAGGGAAGATAGGTCTCGATCCCGACCAGCGCGACGCCCGCCTCCTGTGCCGCCGCGGGCTCCACCAGCGCCGCCAGGTCGCCCGCGCCGCTCACCAGCACGTCGAGCCGCGCGCTCGCCGTGTCGGCGAAGCCGCGAATCTGCTGCACCGCCGGCCTGCCCGCGAGGCAGCCGCGCACGAACCGTTCCGCCGCTGCCGCCGATCCCGTCAGCCGCATATGCAGCAGCCGCGCCCCCGGCACGGTCAGGTGTTCGCCCGGGAACGCCTGCACCGCCGCCACCCGGTCGATGCGGCAGCGCGCCACGACGCGCTTCGACCACGGCGTGAAGTTCACCCCGGCGCGGGCCAGGTAGGCCGGCGTGTCGAGCACCGCGACGCTGGCCAGGTCGTAGAGCGCCAGGTAGCGTCGCGGCCGGTCGGCCGACACATAGCGCAGGCCGCTCTCGAAGCCGGGAATGCCGAGCCGCTCCGGCACGTGCTCGGTATCGTACCAGGCGTTGAACTCTTCCTCGAACTCTGCCGGCGGGTCGGAGACGACCAGCAGCAACCCCTTGTTCGGCATCGCGGCCTCCTTTCAGCGCTCGAGATAGGCGAGGACGCGCGCCGTGAAGCGCGCCGCGCACTCGATCTGCATCATGTGCGGCGCCCCTTCGAGCAGCACGAACTCGGCGCCGGCGATGGCCTCGGCGATGGCGCGCGTCGCCGGCACCGCCGTGCCTGCGTCGTGCTCGCCGGCGATGACCAGCGCCGGCCTCCGCACCTGCCCGAGTCGCGCCGCGACGTCGAAGGTCGAGATGGCATGCCAGCCCGCCGCCCAGTCCTCGGGCCGGTTGGCGGCGAGGCGCGCCCGCACCCGCCCCACCTCCGGCGCGCCAAGGAACGGCGCCGTGAACCAGCGCGCCAGCGTCGCCTCGATCACCGCGTCCATGCCGCCCGTCAGCGCCGCCGTGCCGCGCGCCCGCACCGCCGCGCGCGCCGCCTCGGGAATATGCGTGCCGCAGGCCCCGACGATCAGCCGCGCCACCCGCTGCGGCGCCGTCACCGCCAGCTCCTGCGCAATCATCCCGCCGAACGACAGCCCGAGCAGCGTCACCGCCTCGAGCCCCAATTCGTCGAGCAGCGCCAGCACGTCCGCGGCATAGGCGGCGACGTCGCGTCCTGCCGGCGCCGACGGCGACTCGCCGTGCCCGGCAAGATCGACGGCGATGACCCGCTGGCGCGCCGCCGCCTGCGGCAGCAGGGGGCCCCAGAAGCTCCGGTCGAGCCCCACCGGATGCAGCAGCACCAGCGCCGGGCCATCGCCCACGCTCTCATATGCCAACCGGACCGACATGACTCTCCCGCCTGAAGTGTAGACACAACAGCGATTGGCCCATCTGCCGCCCCACGTCAATGCCGGTGCGCGCCGCAGATATGTCGACACTGAGCCTATTCGGCGAGATCGTCCCGCAGCAGCGCCGCGAGCCAGCCATGCACCACCTGCGCCGCCGCCAGCAGCTCCGGCTGGTCGTTCAGCGCCCGGCTCGCCGCGAGGTAGAACGTGTTCATCGGCGCCGTGTCGATGGGCCGCGCCACCAGCGTGCCGCCGGCGATTCCCTCCCACGCCTCGCGCCGCGGCAGGATGGTCGCCGCCCGTCCGAGCTTGGTGAGGCTGAAGATCGTGCCCCAGCTGTCGGCCTCCTGCGCCACCGCCAGCGGCACGCCATGCACGGCGAAATGCTGGTCGATCACCGCCCGCATCCCCTGGATCGGCGTCGGCAGCACCAGCGTGCGCGCCGCCACCTCGGCCAGCGTCACCGGCCCGCTGCCGCCCCCCGCCGCCTCGATCAGGTGCAGCCGCTCGCGATTGAGCGGCTGCCGCCAGTAGCCGTTGGCGAGCTGGCTCTGGCACACGATGCCGAGGTCGAGGCTGCGATTGGCGATCATTGCCGCGATCTGCCCGGTCCACATCTCCTGGATGTAGAGATCCGTGCGCGGCAGCTGCGGCGCCAGCGCATCGACGGATTCGGCGTTGGCGATGGCGCTGAACGAGGGCGGCACGCCCAGCCGCAGCCGGTGCCGCCGCCGCTCCTGCGGCCCCGAGAAGTGGCTTTCGAGCGCGCTCACCTGCTGCAGGATGCTGCGCGCCTTCTCGTAGACGATCTCGCCCGCCGCCGTGATCCGCACGCCGCGCACCGAGCGTTCGAGCAACTGCTCGCCCAGCTCCTCCTCGAGCAGCATCACCTGCCGGCTGATGGCCGGCTGCGCGATGCGCAGCTGCGCAGCGGCGCCCACGAAGCTGCCGCTGTCCACCGCCGCCACGAAGTACCGCAATTGCCGGACATCCATGCCGGCGATCTATAGCAGATCGGCATGGCTGTCATCGCAGAACTCTTCTTGCACTTTGCGCGGCCCCACGACCATCGTGGCGCATGAGACTCCTGATCCCGCACGATTTCGGCTTCTACAAATACTACCCGCCGGGCCAGCCCCTGCCCTACGAGGCGACCGGCCGCAAGCTCGCCGACGCCATCGCCGCGCGCGATGGCTCCGTCGACCTGCTGCTGCCGCAAGACGCCGCCGAGACCGCGGCGCTGCTGCGTGAGGCCGAGGCTCTCGTCACTTATTCGCTCAACGGCGCCGACTTCGCCCGGGCCGGCCGGCTCCGCTGGATTCAGGCCGCCAGCGCCGGCATCGACCATTTCCTGCGCTCCTCCGACCCCACCCTCGCCGAGATCGCGGCGCGCGGCGTCGTCCTCACCAAGGCGTCGGGCGTCACCCGCATCGTCATCGGCGAGCACGTCTTCGCCATGCTGCTCGCCATGAGCCGCGGCGTGCCGCGCGCCGTGCGCCAGCAGGAGCGCCACCACTGGGACATCTTCATGGGCGCGGAGCTCCACGGCACCACCCTCGCCGTCATCGGCCTGGGCGGCATCGGCGAGCGCGTCGCCGAGCTCGGCCGCGCCTTCGGCATGCACGTCATCGGCACCCGCCGCAGCGCCGCCGGCTATGCCGGCGCGGCGCACGAGGCCTTCGGCGCCGACCGCGTCGACGAGGTGCTGGCGCGCGCCGACCATGTCGTCCTCGCCTGCTCGCTCAACGAGTCGACGCGCGGCCTCATCGACGCCCGCCGTCTCGCGCTGATGAAGCCCGGCGCCGTCCTCGTCAACATCTCGCGCGGCGAGGTGGTGGTCGAGGCCGATCTCGTTGCCGCTCTCACCTCCGGCACCATCGCCGGCGCCGCGCTCGACACCTTCGGCACGCCCGGCCGCGGCGATCTGCGCAGCCTCGAGGAGCTGTCGCCCACGAGCGCCCTGTGGGATCTGCCCAACGTGCTCGTCATGCCCAACAACGCCTCGGCCACGCCGAAGATCTACGACTACCTCGCCGACATCGTCGTCGAGAACCACGGCCGCATGTCCCGCGGCGAACCGCTCCTCTATCG
>JBDHTK010000182.1:0-6083 GCA_039808625.1 Devosia sp.
CGGGCGCCTGGCAGCTCGACGTGGCGCTGACGCCGGCGGCGCGCCGGCACGTGCTGCAGCTGCGCCAGGAGGGGCCGGCGCTCGCCGGCACGCAGCGCGCCGGGGCCTTCGCCGGCGAGGTCAGCGGGCGCGTCGCCGGCGATGCCGTGACGCTGGTCATCGAGGCGCTCTATGAGGGCGCCATCATGACCTTCCGCTTTGCCGGCACGGTCGCGGGCGAGGCGATGTCGGGCACCGTCCTGCTCGGCAGCACGACGCCGGGGACGCGCGGCGAGGTGAGCTACAGCCAGTATGGCAGCGCCACCTGGACGGCGCGGCGCCTCTGAGGGGAAGGCGGGCCGGCCGCGCGGGCCGGCCCATGCGCTACTTCATCAGGCCGGGGGCGACGGAGCCCTGCAACTGGCGCTGGAAGATGATGTAGGTGACGAGCACCGGCAGCACGGTGATCACCACGGCGGCGAACAGCGCGCCGAAATTGACGGCGTAGCCGGCCTGCGAGGCGAAGGACGCCATGCCCTGCGACAGCACGTAGTTCTTGGCGTTGGTGTTGAGGGCGATGGGCAGCAGAAACTGGTTCCACAGTCCGAGGAAGTTGAAGATCGCCACCGAGGCCATGCCGGGCTTGGCCATGGGCAGCATGATCTGGAAGAAGATGCGCCACGGCCCGCAGCCGTCGAGCGCCGCCGCCTCGGCCACTTCCTGCGGCAGCGTCTTGAAGAAGGCGAAGAGGAAGAAGACCGTGAAGGGCAGGGCGAAGGCGACATAGGTGAGGGTGAGGCCCGGCAGGGTGTTGAGCAGCCCAAAACCCTTGAGCGTGTTGAACAGCGGCACCACGGCGAGGAAGATCGGGAAGGTGAGGCCGGCCAGCATCAGGTAGTAGATGACCTGGCTGCCCTTGAACTGGTAGCGCGCGAGGTAATAGGCGCACATGGCGCCGAGCAGCATGACGATGACCAGCGCGCTGCCGACGACGATCACCGTGTTGAAGAAATAGGTGCCGATGCTCGCCGTGGTCCAGGCCGAGACGTAATTGTCGAAATTCCAGTCGGCCGGCAGCGTGAAGGGTGAAGCGAAAATCTCCTTGGTCGTCTTGAACGACGACATCAGCACCCAGAGCAGCGGCGCAATGATGATGACGACCCAGGCGATCAGCGCCACATGGGCGATGGTCGCCACGGTCCGGTCGGTGAAGAAACCGGGTTTGCTGGCGCGCGCGACGCGCGGCGGGCGCGCCGTATCGCCGGCCAGCGCCGCGACGGCGCTCTGCACGTCGCGCGGGGTGGTCGGCGAAGCCTTCGCCGGCTTGGGCTTTTTCTCGCCGGTCAGCCAGAAGACGAGGAACACCGTGGCGGCAAAGAGCAGGGTGATGATGGCGAGGGTGGCGCCCATCGAGGTGGCGTAGCCGAACTTGCCCTTGCGGAACGCGGTGTTGAGCAGGTGCTGGGAGATCACCACGGTGGAGTTGGCGGGGCCGCCCTCGGGGTTCATCGCCTGCATGTAGACGAAGGCGTCGAGGGCGAGGATGCCGAGATAGATATAGGCCGTGCGGATGGTGTCGCGGATCATCGGCACGGTGACGCTGATGGCGGTGCGGAAGCGCCCGGCGCCGTCGACGCGCGCTGCCTCATAGACCTCCGAGGGGATGCCTTTGATGGCGGCGATGAACAGCACCATGTAGAAGCCGACCATCGACCAGGAGATGACGAAGATCGAGGCGCCCATCGCCGTGCGCTCGTCGCCGAGCCAGGCGAAGGATTTGAAGAAATCGAAGCCGAGCGCCGTCAGAATGCCGTTCAAGAGGCCGCTGGAGGGATCGTACATCTGCGCCCACAGGATGCCGATGATGATGGCCGGCACCGTGTAGGGGAAGAAGGAGATGACGCGGTAGAAGTCGGAATGCTTGAGCCCGGCGATCTGGCCGCGGCTGGTGCCGCCGACGGTCACCAGGGTGGCGAGCGTCAGCGACAACACGATGACCAGCGGCGGCAGGACCACGACCAGCACAAGGCTGTTGAGCACGGCCTTGATGAAGACCGGGTCCTGCGTCAGCGCCAGATAGTTGTCGAAGCCCACGAAGTTCATGGTCTTCGAGAAGCCCGACCAGTCGGTGAGCGAGTAGTAGAAGGCCTGCACGAATGGCGAGACCACGAAGATCAGATAGATCGCGAGCGGAAGCCCGAGGAATACCAGCATGAAGCTGGCATTCTCGAAACTGGGCAATTTCCACTTGCGGTCCGAGGTCCGCAGTCCCGCCATCGTGCTGTCCATTTACTTCACGACGACTTTGGCGACCGACGGGTCGTTGTAGACGGCGTCGGTGATCTGGGCGAGCGCGGCGGTGAAGGCCGCCACGTCGAGCTTGCCGTCGAGGAAGCTGTTCCACACGACCAGCTCGTCCTGGTTGGTGCCGTAGATGTCGAACGAGTTCCAGCTGAAGACGTTCGGGCCGGCATCGGCGAGGAGCTTGCTCTGCGACACCAGGGCCGTCGAGCCGAAGCCGTCGGCGGGCACGGTGTCCTTGACGATGGTCGGGGCGAGCTTGGTCTTGGCGAAGTTCGCCGCCGCTTCCTTGGACAGCATGGTGCGCAGCAGCTCCTTGCCGCCGGCCGAGTTGAGGCTGTTGGTCGGCACGATGAAGCCTTCGCCGGGCTGGGCGTGCACGGCGGTCTTGGGGAGCGCGCCGTGGTCGGAGACGGAGAGCTCCGGCGTGCCCACCATGCGGAAGCCGTCCTTGGTGGCGTTCTTCATCTCGTTCTCAATCCACGAGCCCGAGGGATAGAGCAGGAAGGACTGGTCGTTCGACCACTGGGCCTGTGCCGCGGTGAACTGCGTGCCGGCGCCGCCCGGCTTCATCATGCCGCCCTGGATGATCTCGTAGAGGGCGTTGAACACGGCCTGCATGGCCGGATGGGTCCAGAAGCCCGGCGTGAAGTTGTCGACGCCGAGGCGCACCTCGTCGCCGCCTTCCTTGATCGCCGAGGCGATGGCGCTGGTGCGGTAGTAGGTCGCCGCTTCCTTGCCCCAGCCGAACAGATAGAGGCCCTTTTCCTTGGCCTTCTTGCCCAGCTCGATGGCCTCGGCCCAGGTGGTCGGCGCGGTCCAGCCATTGTCCCCGAAGAGCTGCTCCGAGTACCAGATGGCGTAGACGGTCATCACGTAGTTGAGGCGCACGAAGCGGCCGTCATAGGTGCCGGGGGCCTCGATGCCGCCGAACAGCGTGTCGCGGATCTTGACGCCTTCGAGGTTGGGCGCGTCGAGGATCGAGTTCAGGTCTTCGAGCTGGTCGGCGATGGACGAGATGCCGATGAGGTCGCGGCCGGAATTGTCGATCAGGTCGGGCGGGTTGCCGCCGAGGAAACGCGGCTGCAATTCGGTCGCGATCAGCGTCGAGGGCGCGACGTTGACCGTCACGCCGGGGTGGTTCTTGCGCATGACTTCGGCGGCGAACTCGACATAGTCGATGCCGTAGCCGCCGTTGAAGATCACCGAATCCACGGTGGAGCCGTCGGCGACGCCGAACGGGTTGGCCGCATCCTGCGCGAAGGCGCGGCCGGTCGAGCCCAGCAGGCCGGCGAACGGCGCTGCTGCGGCGAGGGCCGTCGTGCCCTTGAGGAACGTGCGACGGTCGAAAGTCTTATTGATGGTCATGTCTAGTCCTTCCCTTGTCGTATTTGACAGTAGTTCACCCCACGTCGACGGGTTCTGCAAGCTTTATGCTTCCCTGCGGATCCTCTCGCCGTAGAGATCTTCGAGCGCACGATTGTGCTCGTCGCCTCCTGGAATGTTCGCCGAGATGTAGACGGGGGGTGTTTTACCGCGCCGGCGCATCGTCTCGGCCACGCCGATGGTGATGCGCTGCGCAATAAAGGCGGCGGTGAGCGAGGACACGGCGCCGACGCCGATGCCGCCCTCGAGCTCCATGGTGCTGTCGCCGAACGGGGCGAGATTGTCGATGACGATGTCGGCCACCTCGCTGAGCCGCTTGCCGCTCGGATGCTTGGGGGTGACGCGGCGCGTGTGCTCGAGGCTGGTGACGGCGATGAGCGTGTGGCCGCGCGCCTTGGCGGCCAGCGCCATGCCGACGATCGAGCCGTTGACGCCGGAATTGGAGGCGATGATGAAGACGTCGCGCGGGTTGAGGTCGAACAGGCCGAGCAGGTCCTCGGCGACATTGGGGTCGCGCTCCAGCTCGGCGCCGCCGAGGATCGAAGGGTCGCGGCCGCCGCGCAGCGCCAGGGTCCTGAGCGGAATGCGGTTGGTGGCGATGAGGCCGCCGGCGCGCCCGGCGATCTCCATGGCGAAGGCTTCCGAATGGCCGGTGCCGAAGGCCTGCACCACGCCGCCGGCTTCGAGCGCGTCGGCAATCACCGCGATGGCGTCATCGATCGGGCCGCTCGGGCCCGCGAGGCGCGTGAGGCGCGTCGTGACTTCATTGAGGTATTGCGTGGCGAGGTCGGTCATAATTCACTCGGTTCCTTGGCTCGGTGAGGCATAGTGCGGCGCATGGCGGCATGCGAAACGGCGCCGCGCAGCGGCCGGCGGCGCGGCGCCACGGCCGCCCCGGTGGCGGCGAGCAGGCGGGTCGTGCGGTCGAAATCGGATTGGGCGATGAGCAGGTAGAGCAGGTCGACCACGAAGAGCTGGCAGAAGCGCGCCGACAGATCCGCCGGTTGCAGATAGCCATGCGGCGAGGCGGCGATGAGCACGTCGTCGGCGAGGCGCGCCAGCGGCGATTCCGGGTTGGCGGTGATGGCCACGGCATAGGCGCCCGACGCCTTGGCCACCGTCAGCATCTGGATGGTCTCGTCGGTCTGGCCGGTATTGGAGATGGCGATGGCGACGCAGTTCCGGTCGAGGATGGCGCCGCTGGTCAGCCCGTCATGGATTTCCGACCAGGCATGCACGTTGATGCCGATGCGGTAGAGCCGCTGCTCGGTCTCGAGCGCGGTGAGGGCGCTGCCGCCGACGCCGTAGACGTCGAGATGGCGCGCCGCGACGATGCGCTTGGCGACGCGCATGGCGGTCGGGATATCGACCAGCCCGGCGGTCGTCTGCAAGGACTGCACATGCGTGTTGAACAGCGTGTTGCGGATTTCCTCGGGCGGATCGTCGGGGCCGAAGGAGCGGCCGATGTCGGCGATCCAGGCGGCCTCGCCACCGCCGCGGCCGACGTCCTCGGCGATGCCGACGCGCAGCTCGGAATAGCCGCCATAGCCGATCAGCCGGCAGAAGCGGGTGACGCTGGCGGGCGAGGTGCCGGCCCGCTCGGCCAATTCGGTGATGGAGAGGCTGAGGGGCGCCTTGGGGTCGTCGATGAGCACTGCGGCGATCTTGGCGATCGTCGCCGGCATCTGTGACTGATAGGTCATGATGCGGTTCAGCACGCTGAACGTCTTTGCCGCTTCGGCCATCTGTGCTACGAGCCCAACCCTGAAAATCACTCTCAAGACGGTCGACGAATTGCTGAAAACAATTCTTAGCGGGCAAAAGCGGCAAAGGCAAGCGGGGCGCGCATCATGAGCACGGCGCTGCTGGCCATCGACGTGGGCGGCTCGACCTCGCGGGCGCTGCTCGTCGACCGGGCCGGGACGTGCCTCGGGCGCGGCCGCAACCTGGGCGGCAACCCGGCCTCGAACACGCCGGCGGACGCCGCCGGGGCGATCATCTCGGCGGTCGCGGCGGCGCGCGCCGAGGCGGATGGGCCGCTCGCCATCGAGGTGGCGCTGATCGCGCTGGCCGGGCCGCGGGCGCATGTCGATACGGCGCGCCTCGAAACGGCGTTCCGGGACATGGGGCTCACCGGCCCGCTGCTGTTCGCGGGGGATCTGCAGGCGATGCTCGCCTCGGTCACCGCCGCCGAAAGCGGCTATTGCATCGTCGCCGGCACGGGGGCGGGGGCGGTGCGCATCCGCGCCGGCGCCATCGGCCGGGTGGCCGACGCGGTGGGCTGGCTGCTCGGCGATCTCGGCTCGGGCTACTGGCTGGGCCATCAGGCGGCGATCGCGGCGGCGGCCGATCTCGACGGGCGCGGCGAGACGACGGCGCTGACGCCGGCGCTGCTCGGCGCGCTCGGGCTCGAACCG
>JBDHTK010000183.1:0-6081 GCA_039808625.1 Devosia sp.
CTACCGCACCGGCGCGAAGCTCGACATGGCGGCGCTCACCGCCCATGCCCACGCGCAGGGGGCGCTGGTCATCTGGGACCTCTGCCACTCGGCTGGCGCCTTCCCCATCGACCTCGGCGGCTGCGACGCCGACTTCGCCGTGGGCTGCGGCTACAAATACCTCAATGGCGGCCCCGGCGCGCCGGCCTTCGCCTATGTCGCGCCACAGCACCTGCCGGGCCTCCGGCAGCCGCTCAGCGGCTGGCTCGGCCATAGAGCGCCGTTCTCCTTCGCCGCGGACTACGAGCCGGCAGCCGGCATCGACGCGCTGCGCGTCGGCACCCCGCCCATCCTGTCGATGAGCGCCCTCGACGCGGCGCTCGACGCCTACGCGGGCGTGGACCTCGCCGTCGTGCGGCAGAAGGCCGACGCGCTGTTCGAGCTGTTCACGACCGAGGTGGCGGCGCGCTGTCCCGAGCTCGAGCTGCTGACGCCACGCGACGCCGCCCGCCGTGGCACGCAGGTGTCGCTGCGCCACCCCGAGGCCTACGCCGTGATGCAGGCGCTGATCGCCCGCGGCGTCATCGGCGATTTCCGCGAGCCCGACATCATGCGCTTCGGCCTCACCCCGCTGTACCTGCGCTTTGCCGACGTCGCCCGCGCCGCCGAGATCCTCGGCGAGGTGATGCAGACCCGCGCCTGGGACACCCCCGCGTTCAAGCGCCGCGCCAAGGTGGTGTAGCCTTGCGCAGATGTAAGGAAAAAGTTGACATACGTCAGGTATGACCTTACATTTCTTGGGTGATCCAGTCGTTCCGAAGCAAGGCTTTGGCAGCGCTGTGGCGAACCAGCCGCCCGGCCAAGATCGACGCGCGACTGGCGCGCCGCATCCTTGTCCGCCTTGAGGCGCTGAACGATGCGGAGCGGCCGGAAGACGTGAATCTCCCCGGCTTCGACTTTCATGCGCTGCACGGGTTTCGCCCGACACGCTACAGCGTGCACGTCAACGGGCCGTGGTGCATCACCTTCGAATTCGACGACGGCGGTGCGTTGCGCGTCGATCTCGAGCAATATCACTGATGGAGACAGTCATGGCCGAGTACCGCGCCGTTCGTGACCGCAAGCGCCCCGCGATGCACCCCGGTGAGCTGCTGCGCGACGACATCCTGCCGGCCCTCGGTCGGCCCAAGACGGAGATTGCGAGGCTCCTGGGCATCTCGCGGCAGACGCTTTACGACATTCTCGACGAGAAGCAGCCGGTTTCCGCGGCTATGGCCATGCGTCTCGGCAAGTTGTGCGGCAATGGGCCTGACCTCTGGCTCAACCTTCAGAAGCGCTACGACCTGGAACAGGCCCGGCGCCTCATCGACGTGTCGCACATTCCCACGCTGGACGTGGCCTGAGCGCGACATTGAGCTTGCCCAGACTGATGCGCAGTCCGGTGAGGTGGAAGCCGGCCCGGTGCTCGTCTGCGTGCCGCTCGTGCTCGACACCGGCCTTCCGCCGCCGCGCGCGACAAGCTCGAGCAGACGGCTTGATCACTCCTCCCGCTTCACCGCGCTTTCGTGCCAGTGGCGGAGGGTGAGCCAGGCGACGAGGGAGGTGGCGGCGTAGAGGAGGACGCCGGTGAGCGTCAGCAGCAGCAGCGCCGCGAAGAGCCGCGGCATGTTGAGCCGGTACTGCGCCTCCAGCAGCCGGAAGGCGAGGCCCGAGCCGGCACCGGCGCTGCCGGCGGCGAGCTCGGCCACCACGGCGGCGATCAGCGCCAGCCCGCCGGCGATGCGCAGCCCGGCCATGAAATAGGGCATCGACGCCGGCAGGCGCAGCGACACGAGGATCTGCCAGCGGCTTGCGCCGTAGAGCTCGAACAGGCTGACGAGGTTGTGGTCGACGCTCTTGAGGCCGGTGACCATGTTGGCGAGCACCGGAAAGAAGGCGACGAGGAAGGCGCAGATTAGCAGCGCCGTCTGCGTGTCCGGCGCGTAGACCAGCAGCAGCGGCGCGATGGCGACGATGGGCGTCACCTGCAGGATCACCGCGAAGGGGAGCAGCGCCACCTCGACCCACTTGCTCTGCACGAGCAGCACGGCGACGGCGACGCCGCCGGCCAGCGCCAGCGCCAGCGCCAGCAGCGTGATGCGCAGCGTGACCAATAGCGCCGGCAACAGGGTCGGCCAGTCGGTGGCGAGCGCCGCGGCGACGGCGGCCGGGCCCGGCAGGATGTAGGGCGGGATCTGCCCCAGCGTGACCGCGGCCTGCCAGCCGGCCACGGCGAGGGCGAGCATCGCCACGGGCACGGCGATGCGCAGCACCGCCTCGATGCGCCGGCTCCGCTCAGGCGCGGCCATCTTCGCCTCCCAGGCTCATGGCCCGCTGCAGCGCGGCGGCCACGCGCGCCGTGGCGGCGCGATAGGCCTCGGAGGTGCGCCACGCCGCGTCGCGGGGGCCGGGATCGTCGAGCGCGATCTCCTCGACCACGCGCCCCGGCCGCGGCCGCAGCACCACGATGCGGCGCGCGAGATACGCACTCTCGAACACCGAATGGGTGACGAAGACGACGGTGATGCCCGACTGCGCCCACAGGCGCAGCACGTCGTCGTTGAGCCGCTGGCGGGTGATCTCGTCGAGCGCCGCGAAGGGCTCGTCCATGAGCAGCAGGCGCGGCCGCGTGACCAGCGCGCGGGCGATGGCGACACGCATCTTCATGCCGCCCGACAATTCGCGCGGAAAGGCCCGCGCCACCTCGGCGAGGCCGACATCGGCCAGCGCCGCGAGGACGCGCGCCCGCGCCTCGGCCGGCGGTACGTGCTGGAGCTTGAGCGGCAGGCGCACATTGTCGAAGACGCGCGCCCACGGCATCAGCGTCGGCTCCTGGAAGACGAAGCCGATCTCGCCGCGCGCCGGCCCGGCGGCGCCGCCGGCCCAGGTGATGCGGCCGGCGCTGGGCGCGGCGAGCCCTGCCATGAGGCGCAGCGCCGTCGTCTTGCCGCAGCCCGAGGGCCCGAGCAGGCTCAGAAACTCGCCGCGCGCGACGTCGAGCGTCAGGCCGCGCAGCGCCTCGGTGCCGTTGGCGAAGACCTTCGAGACGTCGCGGAGGGCGACGACCGGGCCCGCTGCCGCCGATGGGTCGGTCACATGCGTCATCGCTGGCGCTCCCCGGGGGACCGGACGGCTAGTCGGCGAGGTCGGTGCCGAGCCCGTGGCAGACGAGCTCGGTGGTATAGGCGCGGCTCACGTCGAGGCCGGCCGCGAACAGGCCGACCGCCGCCATCTGGTCGTAGAAATCGTGCCAGCGCGCGTCCGTCATGCAGCCGATGCCCTGGTCCACGGCGTCGCCCGATACGACGATGCCGTATTCCTTCATCTTCGCCAGGCCGTAGGCGAGCTGCTCGTCGGTCATTTCGGGGTTGTCGGCCTTGATGAGCGCGTTGGCGGCGCTGTTGTCGCCGTAGAGGTAGCCGTACCAGCCGATGATGGAGGCCTCGACGAAGCGCCGTGCGATGTCCCTGTGCGCCTCGTACCACGGCCGCATCACCTCGATGGTGGTGGCGTAGGTGCGGTAGCCGTTGTCGGCGAGCAGGAACACCTTCGGCGTCCAGCCCGCCGCCTTCTCGACCGCCAGCGGCTCGGAGGTGACATAGCCCTGCTGGATCGCCTGCCTGTCGGCGATGAACGGCGCCGGGTTGAAGGTGTAGGGCTCGACCTTCTCGTCGACGAAGCCGGGGAAGGCCGATTTCATCCAGCCGAAATAGGCGATGTAGCCATCCTTGGAGAGGATGTATTTCGACGCCCCGGCCAGGTCGGCGAAGGTCTCGAAGCCGGCGTCGGGATGCGCCATCAGCATCTGCGGGTCCTTCTGGAACATCGCCGCGAGGGTGAGGGTGGGCAGGCCCTGCTCGACGGCGGCGATGGCGCTGTTCATGCCGCCGAGATAGAAGTCGAGTTTGCCGCCGGTGAGCAGCGCCCGATTGGCGGCCTGCGGCCCGCCCTGGCGGATGGTGACGGCGAGCCCGTATTTCTCGTAGGTGCCGTCGGCGACGGCCTGGTAGAAGCCGCCATGCTCGGCCTGGGCCAGCCAGTTGGTGCCGAAGGTGACGGCGTCGAGCGCGGCGGCCGGCGACACGGCAAGCGCCAGCGCGGCCGCGAGCGCGGCGGTTCGGATGCGGGGAAACATGGACAGGGCTCCTGATCGTGCTGCGAGGCGATCAGCGATGCGGGAGGGCGGCCGACGTAATGCCGTACTCCGACATGCTGCATACGCGCGCGATGAAGTCACGTGCGGGCGAAAAAGGAAAGCGCAAAGATCGGCAGGGGCGCCATGCGACAGGCGGGGAGGCTACGAATCTCCAGGGCGCGGCGGCAGGGCGACCCACAGGCCGTCGGCACCGATAGCGGCGCGGCCCTCGCGCTGGAGCTTGATGAGATGCGCTTCGAGGATGCCACGCCCGGTGACTTGCAGGTCTGGCTTGCGCCCGTAAAAGCGGGCGGTGAGCGCGTCGAGCGTGGCGCCGCTGCCGGCGAGCTGCGCCAGGACGGTGGCCTCGCGGTGCTGGCGCCGCGCCAGCAGGTCGGCGATGCGGGCTCGGGGATCGGTGACCGGCGGCCCGTGGCCGGGCAGGCAGAGCGCTTCGCTGCGTGCACCGAGCCGGGCGAGGCTGTCCATATAGTGACCCATGTCGCCATGCGGCGGCATCACCAGCGAGCTCGCCCAGTCGAGCACCGTGTCGCCGCTGAACAGCACCGTGCCGGCATGGGAAAAGCACAGATGGTCCGGCGCGTGCCCCGGCGTGTGGATCGCGGTCAGCGCGCCGATGCGCGCTCTGTCGTCGAGCGCGATGTCGGGCGCGTATTCGGCGTGGAGGGGCACGCGATAGGCGAGGACCGGCGCCCCCGTCCGCGCCGCCAGCGCGCGGGTGGCGCCAGCGTGATCGCGATGGCCGTGCGTGGTGAGGATGCGGCGGATGGGCCGGCCGGCCGCGGCCACGATGGCCTCGACATGCGCGTCGATCGCCGGGCCGGCGTCGATGACGGTGACCCCGTCCGCCTCGTCGATGAGGTAGGTATTGGTGCCGTCATGCGTGCTCGGCCCGGCATTGGGGGCGACGATGAGCCGGATATGGGGAACCGGCGTGGCGCGGGCGCTCACCGCGGGCCTCCCTTGCGCCGGTGCTCGAGGCTGACCAGCAGGCCCCCGACGACGATCAGTGCCGCGCCGGCATAGAACAGCGAGCCGACCGGTTCGCCCAGCAGGACGGCGGCGATCAGCGTCAGCCAGAGCAGGTTGAGATAGTCGAACGGCGCCAGCACCGAGGCGGGCGCGTAGCGGTAGCTCAGCGACATGAGGAACTGGCCGACGGCGCCGATGATGCCGGCCAGCAGCATCAGCAGGCCGTCGCCAGGGCTCGGCCAGACCCAGCCGGCGGGGAGCGAGGCGAGCCCCATGAGCATGGCGATCAGCATGAAGTAGAAGGTGATGCGCTCGGCCCGCTCGCGCAACGCGATACGGCGCAGCGCGATCATGGCGCCGGCCGCCAGCGTGGCCGAGCGCAGCGCCGCGACGACGCCGATCGGAGCGGCGTCGCCGGTCCAGCCGTGCCCGTCCCCCAGGATCAGCAGCACGCCGGCGATGCCCAGCCCCGCCGCCGCCCAGCGCGCCGGCCCCGGCGTTTCGCGCAGGATCAGCACCGCCAGCAGGGTGATCATCATCGGCGTGGTGGCGCTGCTGGCCGAGGCGGTGGCCAGCGGCAGCGCCGAGATGGCGAAGAAGGCAAGGAACATGCTGCCGGCGCCCAGCCCGGAGCGCAGGATGTGCCCCCACGGCTCGGAGGTGCGCAGCGCGCCGAGGCCGTCGCGGCCGCACCAGACGATGCCCATGATCACCAGCATGCTGACCAGTGCGCGCAGGAAGACGATCTCGCCGGCCGGCAGGCGCGGGCTGACGACCTTGACGATGGTGAACATCACCGCCATGCAGCAGGTGGAGACGACCTTCACGGCGATGCCGGACCGCATGGTGCTCACCCGACCGCGCTCCATGCCGAAGGGCGACCTTGCCAGCACCCGATGGGCAACGCTAAGGGGAAACGGCGGCGACGAGGCGAG
>JBDHTK010000184.1:0-6028 GCA_039808625.1 Devosia sp.
GCGGGCGGCTGACCGAGCCGGTCATGCCGGCAGTGCCGATGCTGTCGCCGCGCGTGACGTTGTCGCCCTTGGCGACGCTCGTCGTCTTGAGATGCGCATAGGCCGACACGTAGCCGTTGGGGTGGCGGATCAGGATGAGGTTGCCATAGCCCTCGACGCCGGAGCCGACATAGATCACCTGGCCGTTCTCGGCGGCGCGCACAGCGGTGCCTTCCGGCGCCTCGATATTGATGCCGGTGCCCTTGGAGGCGATGAAGTCGGTGATGACCTTGCCCGACACCGGCCAGCGGAACTTGTCGGCACCCGACATGACGGGCTCGACATTGGCGGTCTTGGTCGGCACCGGCTGCGCCACCGATTTCTCGGGATCGACCAGTGTCGCGTCCTTGATGGCAGCGGTCTTTTCGACCGGCGCGATCCTGGCCGGCGCTTCGGGCGCGGCGGAGGCGACCTGCACCTTCTGCCCACCCTTGGCGGCGAGCAGGTCGGCGCGGCCCGGAATGATGATCTTCTGACCGACGAAGATCTTATCGGGCGACGACATGCCGTTGGCCTGCACGATGGCCTGCGCCGTCACGTCATAGTGCCGCGCGATGGTGTAGAGCGACTCTCCACTCTCGATGACGTGGACATAGGCATTGTCCGGCACGACGGTGAGACTGGGGGCGGGCGCCGTGGGCGGCAGCGGCGAGGAAGTCGCGCCCAGCGAGGCCGACATGGTCTGCTGGACCGGAGCGTAGGAGGGCTGGGCTGGCATGGTGCTGTTTCCTGTGAGGGGCGGCAGGGCGGAACTCGATACGACGCCCACCGGCGCGCTGCCGGTGACGAAGCCACCGGACCCACCACCGATGTCCGCTGGCGGAATGAAGGGACCCGCGGCAACCTGCGTGCTTGTCGCGATGGGCTTGAGCGTGGGCGGCATCGCCTGCTGGCCGCCGATCGACGCCTGCGGCGCGATGGAGCCGGTGACGTCGCCACCCCCCATGCCCAGACCGAGCGAGGAGCAGCCCGCCAGCGCGGTCGACCCCAGCAGCAGGCCAGCCATGGCGGCGATCCTCAACGCCTTGCCGGCAACGCGATCACTCATCAGTCCACTCGTCACACAGGTACTCGATGCCCCAACGTTAGGCATTTTAGGTAAAGACGAGTTTAAGGCCCTTGCGATTTGCAGGGGCGCGCGGCCGGCGGATTCAGGGGTGGTTAGGGTTAAGGGCTAGAGGCGCAGCTGCGCGTCGAGGGTGCGGGCAAAAGCGAGGTCGCTGGCCTGCAGCGACACCGGCGTGACGGTAATGGCCCGGCCGTGGAGGAGCTGGAAGAAGTCGTTGGCGGGGTCGGACGGCGTCGGCGTATGGGGCACGGCGATGAAGAACTTCCCCGGCGTATCCGACGGGTAGTACTGCACCGGCGAGCGCGTGAACCGCTGCATCGGCACGGCGCGGATGGCCGCGACGTCCTCGGGCGCGCAGAACGGGAAGTTGACGTTGTACCAGTGCCCCTGCCCCGCGTGCTGCCTTATGCCTTCCACGACGCGGCGGCCGAACCGGTGCGCCACCGACCAGTCGATGTCGCGGCCGGCCTCGTAGTCCACGCCCTGGCTCATGGCGATGCCGAGCGCCCCCTGCAGCGCCCCTTCGCGCGCGCCGGCGGCGGTGCCCGAGCAATAGACGATGTCGCCGACATTCTGCCCGTTGTTGACGCCCGACAGCACGATGTCGGCCGGCTTCTCCCTGAGCAGGAACGTCATTCCAGCAACGACGCAGTCGGCCGGCGAGCCGTGCGGCAGCGCGAAGACGCGCGGACGGCGCTCGATCAGCTCGAGCTCGCGCCTGAGCGTGAAGCGGTGCGAGGCGCCGGACTCGTTGCCGTCGGGTGCGACGATCCACACATCATCGCTGAGCCCGCGCGCGATAGCTTCCATCACGCCGATGCCCGGTGCATCGACGCCGTCGTCATTGGTGATGAGAATGCGCGGCCCGCTCATTGCGCGCCGATGACGGTCAGCCCGCCCATATAGGGTTGCAGCGCGGCGGGCACGGCGATGGCGCCGCCCTCCTGCTGGTAATTCTCCATCACCGCGATGAGCGCGCGGCCCACCGCCAGCGCCGAGCCGTTGAGCGTGTGCACGTGGCGCACCTTGCCCTCGGCATCGCGATAGCGCGCCTCCATGCGCCGCGCCTGGAAATCGCCGCACACCGAGCACGACGAAATCTCGCGATACGTGTCCTGCCCCGGCAGCCAGACTTCGATGTCGTAGGTCTTCTGCGCGCCGAACCCCATGTCGCCCGTCGAGAGCGTCATCACCCGATAATGGATGTCGAGCCGCTTGAGCACCGCCTCGGCCGCGGTCAGCATCCGCTCGTGCTCGTCGGCCGACTGCTCGGGCGTCGTGATCGACACCAACTCGACCTTGTCGAACTGATGCTGGCGCAGCATGCCGCGCGTATCGCGCCCGGCCGAGCCGGCCTCGGAGCGGAAGCACGGCGTGAGCGCGGTGAAGCGCAGCGGCAGATCCTCCTCGCGCTGGATGGAGTCGCGCACGAGGTTGGTCAGCGGCACCTCGGCCGTGGGGATGAGCCAGAGCTGGTCGCGCTCGCCCGCCTCGAAGGCCACGATGTTCTTGATGGCAGCGAACTGGTCCTCGCGGAACTTCGGCAATTGCCCGGTACCGAACAGCGCCTCGTCGCGCACGAGCAGCGGTGGCTGCACCTCGGTGTAGCCGTGCTCATTGGTGTGCAGGTCGAGCATGAACTGGCCGAGGGCCCGCTCCATGCGGGCGAGTTGCCCCTTGAGCACGACGAAGCGCGCGCCGGAGAGCTTCGCGGCGGCCTCGAAATCCATCAGCCCCAGCGCTTCGCCGATCTCGAAATGTTCCTTCGGCGCAAAGGCGAAGCGCGGCTTGGCCGGGCGGGCCGCGGCGGCGGTCGCGGCGTTGCCGTTCGGGCCGAAATAGTCGACATTGGCACTCTCGTCGTCGCCGGGCGGCACCTCGTCCTTGGGCAGGTTCGGCATGACCGATAGCGCGCTGCGCAGCGCCTCCTCGGCGGCGCGGCGCTCGTCCTCGCCCTGCTGGATGACGTCCTTCAGATGCCCGACCGTATCCATGAGCTCGGCCGCCCTGACCTCGTCCTTCTGCGCCTTGGCCTGGCCGATCTGCTTGGAGAAGGCGTTGCGGGCGGCCTGCGCCTCCTCCAGCCGCGTGATGACGGCGCGGCGCCTGTCGTCCATCGCGACCAGCTCGGAGGCGGAAAAGGGCACGTTCTTGCGGCGTGCGAGCGCCGCATCGGCGGCGGCCGTGTTGGCCCTGATCCAGGTGATGTCGAGCATGGCGGGGAGTCCCTGAAAGGCAGGGCCGTCTTTTGCGGGACGAGGCCCTGGAAGGCAAGAGGCGCGCCGGGCGCCGGGGGAATTAAGAGTTCGCTGCGGCCTCGGCGGCGAGCTTGGCGGCGCGCTGCTTCTCGACGAAGCGCACGGAGAGGATGGACAGCTCGTAGAGCGCGTACATCGGCAGGCTGAGCCCGATCTGCGAGATCGGATCGGGCGGCGTGAGGAACGCCGCCAGCGCCAGGATGATGACGATGGCGTAGCGCCGCCCCTTGGCCAGCGTCTTGACGCTGACGAGGTCGATGCGCGCGAGCAGCGTCAGGATCACCGGGAGCTGGAAGCAGATGCCGAAGGCGAAGATCAGGGTCATGATGAAGCCCAGATATTCGCTGACGCGCGTCTGCATCTCGATCTGCACCTGCCCATCGCCGGTCTGCTGCATGCCGAGGAAGAAATGCAGCGCCATCGGCCCGACGACGAAATAGACCATCAGCGCGCCGAGCAGGAAGAAGATCGGCGTGGCGATGAGATACGGGACGAACGCCTTGCGTTCCTTCTTGTAGAGCCCCGGCGCGACGAAGGCGTAGATCTGCGCAGCGATGAATGGGAAGCCGAGGAACAGCGCGCCGAACAGCGCCACGTTCATGTTGGTGAAGAACTGCTCCTGCGGCGAGGTCGTGATCATCTTCACGTTCTCGGCACCGCCCGCCGCCCACACGAACGGCAGCAGCAGCAGGTTGTAGATGTGCGTCGCAATGGCGAAGCAACCCACGAAGAACACGCCGATGGCGATGGCCGAATAGATGAGCCGCTTGCGCAGCTCGATCAGGTGGTCGAGCAGCGGGGCTTCCGAGCCCTTGAGCTCGTCTTCCTCGGTTTCGGGCTTCGGCAGCGCCTTGGGATCGGCCATCTCAGGCCTCCGGCTCGGCCGGCTTGGCGCGGCGCTTGCGCGGCGCGGCCGGCGTCTTCGGCTTGGCCTCGGCAACGTTGGTCGCCTTGGGCGCGGCCGGCCTGGGCTCCACCGGCTTGGGCTTGGCGCGCGACTTGCGCGGCTTCTTCGCCGGCGCGACGGCCTCGGCGGGCGCTGGGCTCTCGATCGGCTTCGTTGTCTTGGCGGGCGGAGCGGCCTTGGCGGGCACCACCGGTTTCGGCGCGGCCGGCGGCAGGCCGACCTTTTCGTTGATGGCGTCGACGACGCTTTCCACCTTGGGATCGGTCGGCTTCACCACCCCGGAGGGCGCCACCCCGCCACCCGGCAGCGGCTTGTTGAACTCGTTGCGGATCTCGGCGGCGGTCTGCTTCAATGGCTCGGTGATCGAGCGCCTGATGTCTGTCACCTGGTCGAGCCCCGTCGCCTTGTTGAGCTCGCGCTGGAACTCGCTGCCCATCTTGCGGATGGTCGACAGCGCCTTGCCCAGCCGCCGCATGACGACAGGCAAGTCCTTCGGGCCGATGACGATCAGCGCCACGACGCCGAGCACCAGCATCTCCGTCCAGCCGACACCGAACATGGGTTTATCCTAGTGGGGCGGGCCGGCCGCTCAGGCGTCCTTGGCCTTCTCGGCCTCGCGGGCGTCCACCTGCGCATTGGTGGTGACCTGCGGCGGCGGCTTGTCCTCGTCGCGCATGCCCTTCTGGAAGGCTTTGATGCCCTGGGCCATTTCGCCCATCATACCGGAGATCTTGCCGCGACCGAACAGCAGGACCACGACGACGGCAACGACGATGATGCCCCAAAGTCCCGGACCGTGCATTGGCAAAACTCCTTTCACGCGGGGAAGGTTAGAGGGCCCAGAAATAGGTTCAATCGGCCGCGAACACAAGGACGCGGTTGGCGTTGAGGGTGAGCAACACGTCATTTCCCGGCGCGAAATGCGGGTCGGAGCGCTGCCGCACTTGCAGCGGCCGCTCCAGCCCTGCGACCTTGACCTCGCACAGGTCGATGCCGATGGCGGCGCGCTTCGACACGATGCGCCCCGGAATCCCCTGCCCCTCCCGTGCCATTTCGAGCACGCCGACCGGCCGCACGGCGACGACGACATGTGCGCCCTCGGCAAAGCCGGGCGTCGGCACGTGCCCGAGCGGCGTCTCGGCGGCGCGGTTGCGCACGGTTGCGGCAATTTCGCTCAGGGGCGAGAAGAAGCGCGCGGCGCTGAGATCGACCGGCGCGGCATAGATCGCCGCGGCGCTGTCGACCTGCGCGATATGCCCGTGCCTGAGCAGCGCCACGCGGTCGCCGAGCAGCATCGCCTCCTCGGGGTCGTGGGTGACGATGATCGTCGTGGCGTTGGTCTCGCGCAGCACCGCCAGCGTTTCGCCGCGCACGCTTTCGCGCATGCGCGCGTCGAGGCTCGAGAACGGCTCGTCGAGCATCAGGACGCCGGGGCGCGGGGCGATGGAGCGCGCGAGCGCCAGCCGCTGCTGCTGGCCGCCCGACAGCATGTGTGGGTAGTCGCGCTCGCGCTCGGCGAGGCCGACGCGCCGGAGGGCCTGCCGCGCCTGCGCCAACGCCGCCTCCCGCCCCAGCGCGCGCAGCCCGAACAGCACGTTGCCGAGCAGCGTCAGGTGCGGGAACAGCGCGAAATCCTGGAACATCAGGCCGATGCCACGCCGGTCGGGCGGCACGTGCATGCCGGGCCCCGACACCACCTCGCCATTGATGCGGATCGCCCCGCCGTCGATCGGCTGGATGCCGGCGGCGGCACGC
>JBDHTK010000185.1:0-6019 GCA_039808625.1 Devosia sp.
CGGTGATGTCGCCGACGACATCCTTGCCGCCGAACTCGGCCATGACGGCGAAGGCCTCGGTGGCGGCCGTCACCGAGGCGGCGGTGAAGGCCCTGACGATGCCGTGGCGATAGTCGTCGCGCCATTGCGCAAAGAGCGCGTCGTCGCCCTTGTCGTTCATGGCCGGGCGGATCTTGTCCCACAGCGCGTCGTCGGTGAGCAGCGCCGCCTTGGCCTCGAAGGAAGCGTCGATGAAGGCCTTGATGGCGTCGGGCTGCCTTGCGGCGGTCTCGTCGAAGAAGGCCCAGCCGAGCAGCGGCGGCGTCTCGGAGAGCCCCAGATCCTTCAGCATGTCGGCGACGGTGACGAGCTCGGTGCGGCCGGCGAGCTTGGCGCGCGAATTCCAGTTCCACAGGTTGAGCGCCGCCTGCGCCTGGCCGCCGGTGATCAGCTCGTTGATGAGCGGCGGGGCGCCGAAGCGCACCGTGGCGTCGTCGACCAGCGTGCCGCCGGTGAGCTTGTTGTAGTCGGCGGCGAGCACCACGAAGCTCTTGTCGACGGGGCTGCCGGAAATGGCCAGCGTCTTGCCCTTGAGATCGGCGAGGCCGGCAATGCCGGCGGCCGGGTCGACGATGAGGCCGCCCACGGTCAGCGAATGCGGCACGTAGGTGACCATGTTGCCTTCGTGGCGCTGCAGGGCGACCCAGACGAAATCGGAGAGGATGACGTCGGCCTGCCCGGCCTGCAGCGCGATCTGGCCGGCGACGCTGTCGGCGACGTCCTTTATGGTGAGCTCGACATTGTGCTTCCTGGCGAGGTCGAGCGCCTCGATGGCGGCGATCTCCCATTTCGCCGTTCCCGTCGCCTGCAGGGCGAGGGTGAGCTGCAGCGGCTCCTGCGCCGCCGCCAGCCCCATGCCGGCGAGCGCAAACACTCCAAGCAGCGCACCGCGCAGGGCGCCTGTCAGCGAGATCATCATGCCATCCTCCAAAACCTCAACGACTCGTAGCCCGTGGCGGCGGCGAGTCCTAGCTATGGGTGCCATAGGCAAAAGCTTGCCCGGCCGGCGGCGGCGGCTATAGTGC
Organism: Devosia sp.; assembly: GCA_039808625.1. Lineage (GTDB taxonomy): Bacteria > Pseudomonadota > Alphaproteobacteria > Rhizobiales > Devosiaceae > Devosia_A. Next base: position 1,065 of record JBDHTK010000185.1, read on the forward strand.
CGGGCCGAGGGGATGGCGTGATGGACGAGTTCGCCGCCAGGCCGCGCGGCCGCCGGAGCGAGCGGGGGCGGGCGTTCGACGTCAGCCTGCGCCAGCTGCAGATCTTCTGGGCGGTGGCGCATGCCGAGACGCTGACGCGCGCCGCCAAGCAGCTCGGGCTGGCGCAGCCGTCGCTGTCGCAGCACCTGCAGAAGCTCGAAAGCACCGTGGGCGGGCGGCTGTTCGAGCGGCGCTCCAACGAGATGGTGCTGACCGAGGCGGGACGGCTGCTGCTGCCCAAGGCCGAGCAGGTGCTGCGCCAGCTCGGCGAATTCGAGGAGGAGCTGCGCCGCTTCAGCGCCGACCAGCGCGTGACGGTGCGCCTCGCCGGCCTCAGTTCGCTGCTGCGCAGCCTCGTGCCGGGCGTGCTGACGGCGACGCGCGCAGCGTTTCCGGGGATCGACTTCGACCTGCAGGAGGCCGCCCCCACCGACATCGTCGAAATGCTCTATGGCCGGCACATCCATATCGGCCTGCTCGCTGCCAATTCGGTGGCCGAGGCCGGCATCGGCTTCCTGCAGGTGCCGCTGGTCGAGGACCCCTATGTGCTGGTGGTGCCCGAGCGCCTCGTGCTCGACGGCGTGCGCGACCCGCAGGCGGAGCTCGACGCCGCCGCCTTCGGGCTGCTCGGCAGCGCCGTGCAGTTCAGCTTCGGCACGCCGCACACCAAGCGCCTCGAGGAATGGTACCACGAGGTGCTGCCGCACAGCCGCGTCGTGGCCCAGTGCCGCAGCTTCGAGGTCGCCATCGCGCTGGTGCGGGCCGGGCTGGGCGTGTGCCTCGTGCCGGCGCTCTCGACCCTTGGCGCCGAGGGCCCGCCCGGCGGCGTGCGGCTCTACCGCGTGGCGCTGCCGCCACGCCGGCTGGTGGCGCTGGTACCCTCGCAATATCGCCGGCGCGCCCCCTATGCGGCGGTGCTCGACGGGCTGGTGGACGCGGCCGGGCGGATCGGCCTGCCGCCGCTGCTGGCGCCGCCGCCCTTCCTCGACCGGCCGGCCGGTCCGGGGCCCTGACGCCGACGCTGAATATGGATTGTCAGCACCCCCGGATTGCTGCCAGAGTGGATGCTGGCTGGCTGCCCCTATTGGACGCATGCGTCCACCGATCTGGTGCGTGGAACGATTCCGCGCGCGTTCGGCTATGCCGGCCGCATAGAGGGAGCATAATGACGACACCCGCACCCACTTTCCTCGCGCCCGCCACGGAATCGCGGGACTACCTGCCGCTGCTCAAATGGCTGCTGGTCATCGTGCTCACGGCCTTCGGCTTCCTGGTGCTGTGGTATTTCGGGCTGCTGCAGTCGATGATCGGCCTCGACCGCACCAAGATGTCGGTGGTCATCCTCGCGGTGTTCGCCGCCACCTCGCTGCATTGCCTCTACCAGACCGTGCGCGTGTCGCGCGAGCTGGTGGCGGCGCGGCGGGTGCGCGAGGCGATCATCGCCGCCGACGGCGCGCCGCTGACGCTGGCCGGCGGCCGGCTCGCCACCGCCGACGGCACGCCGCTGGCGCCCGGCATCGTCGCCACCCATATCGCCAACCTCTACGCCAAGGCGCGCAGCGCCGGCAGCGGCCGCTTCGACCAAACGGTGCTGCTGCGCTCGCTGGCCGACCAGCTCAGGGCACGCGAGAAGCTCGGCTGGTTCATCTCGGAATCGCTGCTGCGGCTGGCGCTGCTGGGCACCGCCATCGGCTTCATCCTGATGCTGGTGCCGCTGGCCGAGCTCAACGCCTTCGACGTCGAGACGCTGCGCCGCACGCTGGCCGGCATGAGCGACGGCATGGCCATCGCCCTCACCATCACGGTCGCCGGCATCGCCACGGCGCTGCTGCTCAAGTTCGAGTACTATCTGCTCGACGAGGCCATCGCCGACCTGTTCCGCGAGGTGACGGAAGTCACCGAAGTCCACGTCATCCCGACATTCGAGCGCCAAACCGATGTTCCAAGAGCCGAGCCTGTTTGAAGGCGGCGACGACGGGACGTTCGTTCCGTTCACGGACATGCTGCTGAACGTCCTGATGGGCTTTTCCATCATGGTGTTCATGTCGTTCGCGCTGATCCGCCCGGACGCGCTCAGCGGCAATGTCAACGTGCAGGCCGACTATCTCATCACCATCACCTGGCCGGACAACAACCCCGACGACATGGACCTCTATGTCGAGGACCCGGCCGGCAACATCGTGTGGTACCGCAATCTCGAAGCCGGGTTCCTGAGCCTCGAGCGCGACGATCGCGGGCAGTTCCACGACATGCTGGTGATCAACGGCCAGCGCATCGAGAACCCGCTCAACCAGGAGACGGTGACGCTGCGCGGCATCATCCCCGGCGAGTACATCGTCAATGTCAACCACTATGTGGCGAACGGCATCGAGCCGGTGCCGGTGACGCTCACCGTGCAGCGCGTCAACCCACGGCTCGAGGCCATCTACCACGGCACCGTCACCGTCGACCACCGCGGCGACGAGAAGACCCTGCTGCGCTTCACGCTCGACGCCGAGGGCAACTACTCCAATCTCAACGACCGCTTCGTGTCGCTGACGCAGCGCGTGCGCGGCGGCAAGAAGGGGTGAGGAGAGGCACATGCCGGGCATCACCATCTTCTGGATCGTCCTCGTCTACGCGCTGATCGCAACGCTGCTGCTCAGCATGAACCTCACCTCGCGCTGGCGCTGGTGGATCAAGGCGCTGACCATCGTCGTCACCGGCGGTTTCTTCGCGGGCAGCTACCTGGCCATCGTGGCGCTGCTCGGCTGGCCGGCGCAGGCCGACCCGCCGACGCGCTTCGCGCTGCTGGCGACGCGCGTGGTCGAGCCCGACCGCATCACCGGCGACGCCGGCGCCATCTATCTGTGGCTCGAGGAGCTCGATGAGAACAACGTTCCGAGCGGCAGGCCACGCAGCTACGGCCTCGCCTATACGCAGGACTTCGCCGACGCGGTGAGCCAGGCGCATGACCTTCTGGCCAATGGCGAGCAGGTGGAGGGCAGCCTCACCCCGCACCAGACCGGCGTCGAGGACCGGTCGGCGCCGACGCCGCCCTCGGACGTCGAGGGGCGGCAGTCCGGCACGCCGTTCCAGATGACCGAGCACGACCTGGTGTTCAACAACATGCCGCCGGTCAAGCTGCCCGACAAGGCGCTGCTCTAGCCGGGCCCGCCGGCGCGCGGCAGCGGCGGCGTGGGGTCCGGCTCGCCGGCATCCATGAGGCGGATGACGGCGGCGCCGAGGTCGCCGTCGGGGGCGCTGGCCATGAGGTCGGCGCGGGTGCCGGCGAAGGTGACGTGGCCGCGGCGCAGCACGATGAAGCGGTCGCCGCGCTCGATCTCGTCGACGAGGTGGGTGGTCCACAATATGCCGATGCCCTCAGCGGTCTTCAGCCGGTTCATCTCGTCGAGCAGCTCGCGGCGGCTGGCCGGGTCGAGCCCGACCGTCGCCTCGTCCATGAGGAGCACGCGCGGCTGGTGCAGCAGGGCGCGCGCCAGCTCGACGCGGCGCCGGTTGCCGCCGCTCAGCACGCGGGCCCGCGCGCGCATGCGTTCGCTCAGCCCGTAATGGGCGAGCGCCGCCGCGATGCGCTGGCGCGCCACGGCGCGGGGAATGCCGTGCAGGTCGGCATGGAAGACGAGATTGGCGCGCACGCTGAGCTCGAGGTCGAGCGTCTGCTGCTGGAAGACGACGCCGATGCCGGCCAGCGCCGCCACGGCGTCGGTGCGCATGTCGTGGCCGAGCACGCTGATGCTGCCGCTATCGGGCGTGAACAGGCCCGTGAGCAGTTGCATGAGCGTCGACTTGCCGGCGCCATTGGCGCCGAGCAGGGCGACGAACTCGCCGGCGGCGACGCTGAGCGACACGCCGTCGAGGGCTCGTACGGCGCCATAGGACTTGCCCACGTCGGTGACGCTGAGCAGCACTTCGGGCGGGGGCGGGGCGGCCGCGCTGGTCTCGATGTCGTTCACCTGTCCTCCCGGCCGGTGCGGTGCGCGAGGCCTTGCCAAGCGCTTGGACTTCATCCCTAGCTAGGGGCTAGGTAGGCTGGACTGACATGCGAAATCCAGAACAATCTCGGCAGCCGGCGCCCGGGCAGGGAGAGGCGGCGTGAGCGTCGGGCGCAGCTTCGCCCTCATCGTCGCCGCCGCGCTGGTCGTGGCGTTGGCGCTCGGCGTCGCCGGCGGGGTGGCGCTGTGGACGGCCGACGCCACGGTGAAGCGCGTGCAGGGCGCCAACGGCCAGCTCGAGGTGCTGCACGATCTCGACGGCGCCACGGGCCGCTATGGGCGGCAGGTCGCCAACCAGTTCCTGTTCGGCTATGACCGGCCGGGGGCGCTGCAGACGGCGCGCAACGAGATGCAGCGCAACCTGAGCGCCCTGGCGCGCGCCACGCGCGCCGAGCTCGACGTCGTGTCGGGGCGCGAAGAGCTGCAGGGGCAATTGCCCGAGCTCGAACGGGTGCGGCGTATGACCGACCTGTTCTATGCCATCGACAAGGCGGCGACGCAGGCCTTCGCGCTGGCCGAGCGGGGGGCGCGCGAGGAAGGGCTCGAGGTGCTCAACCGGCAGGTGAATTTCTCGCTGAGCAACGAGCTGCAGCCGCTGATCGACCAGGCCATCGCCGACGAGCGCCGCGACGTGGCCGAACGCATGGCGGCCTTCGCGGCGCTGCGCGGCACGATCACGCTGTGGGCCGGGATCGCGGCGGCGCTGGCGCTCGCCGCCCTCGCCGCCATCGCCGTGCTTGGCTGGCGCAGCTATCGCCGGCAGCTCGCGGGGCTCACGGGGCGGCTCGAAAGCGCGCTGCACGGCCTGGCGACGGCGCCGGCGGGCCCGCCGGAGCGCGGCTTCGGCCCGCTGCCCGGCGTGCTCGACGCGGCGGCGGCGGCGCTGGCGACGGCCCGCGCCCGGCAGGCGGGCGCCGAGGC
>JBDHTK010000186.1:0-5988 GCA_039808625.1 Devosia sp.
CGGCGGGCGATATGCCGGCATATTCGTCGCGGAACGCTTCGCCGCTCGAGATTTCGATCCGCTGGCGCTGCAGCAGCCGGCCGGCCACGATGGCGGCGAGTAGCAGCAGGCCGGTGACGGTGGTTTGCCAGGTGCCGGGCACGCCGCGGATGGTCATGTAGTTGAAGATCATCATCAGGATCAGCGTGCCGACTAGCGCGTGGAGGACGGAGACGCGGCCGGCGGGCAGGCCGCCGGCGCCGAGCGCCACCACGGCGATGGCGTAGAATTCGAGGCCGGCGCCGATCGACGGACTGATGAGGCCGGTGCGCGCCGCGACCAGCGTGCCGGCGAGGCCGGCCAGCGCGCCGCACGCGACATAGGCGATGGCGCGCAGCCGGGCGACGGGCAGGCCGGCGAGCCGGGCCGCGACCGGGGCGTCGCCGATGGCGTGCCAGGCGCGGCCGAGCGTGGTGCGCGCAAGGACGAACCAGACCAGCGCCGCCACGGCGAGGGCGACGATGGCGTCGAGCGGGATGCCCAGCACGCTGGCGCGGGCCAGCGCGTCGAAGACGGACCCCTTGATCTCGACCCATGAGTTGAAGCGGCCGAGCGCCAAAAGGCTCAGGCCGCGCACGGCGATCATGCTGCCGAGCGTGACGATGACCGGGCTGATGCGCAGGCCCTCGATCAGAACGGCGTTCGCCGCACCGACGGCGGCGCCGATGGCGATGCCGGCGAGGAGCGCGACGAACGGATCGACGCCCAGCACCAGCGCGATGCCCGAGAGTGTCGCGGAAGCGAGGACGACCGAGCCGACCGAAAGATCTATGCCGCCGACCAGCACCACCAGCACCATCGCCGTGCCGAGCAGCAGCACCGACGCCGACTGGCGCAGGATGTTCACCGCATTGGCCGGGGTACCGAACACCGGCGAGGTCAGGCTGAAGGCGACGATGAGCAGCAGCGCCGTCAGCAGCATGGCATGGCGGAACACCAGCTCCTGCCAGGCGAAGCGCGGGGTATCGCCGTTACGGGCGCGCGATGGCTCGCTCATGCCGCCGCGGCTCCCTGGGCCAGCAGGTTGAGCCCTTCCTCGCTCTCCTCGCCGGCGCCGATTTCGGCGGCGATGCGGCCGTCGCGGACCACGAGGATGCGGTCGGCGAGCGTCAGGACCTCGGCGATGTCGGACGAGATGACGAGGATGGCCTTGCCGGCGCGCGCCAGCGCGTCGAGCCGGCGGTAGATATCGGCGCGGGCGCCGACATCGACGCCGCGGGTCGGCTCGATCAGCACGAAGACGTCCATGTCGGCGAGGTGCCAGCGCGCGACGAGCGCCTTTTGCTGGTTGCCGCCGGAGAGGCTGCGGATGGGCAGGGCGAGTGAGGCTGCCACCACGCCGAAGGTCTGCGCCGCGGCATCGGTCCTGGCGGCTTCGCGCGCCGGGCTGACGATCCCCAGCGGGCCGCCGAGCGCGCGCAGCGAGCCGATGCCGATATTCTCGCGTACCGACAGGTTGGGCATTATGCCTTCCTGCTTGCGCTCCTCGGTGAGCATGCAGATGCCGGCGGCAACCGCATCGCTCGGCGCGGCGAAGCGGCGCGGGCGGCCGCCGACGAGGAGCGTGCCGGCCGCGGGCACGAGATCGCCGCCGACGATGCGGCCGAGCTCGTTCTGGCCGGCGCCCAGGAGCCCGGTGACGGCGACGATCTCGCCGCTATGGAGCGTGAGGCCGACGCCGCGCAGCCGCTGCCCCCAGGCGATATCGCGCAGCTCGAACGCGGCGGCGCCGCGCGGGCGGGGCGCGCGCTCGTAGAGCTGGGCGGCGCTGCCGATCATGGCCTCGGTCAGCCGTGCCTCGGTCCAGCCGGCGACGGTGGTGGTGACGATCTGCCGGCCGTTGCGCAGCACGGTGACGACATCGCATAGCGCCAGCACTTCGGCGAAGCGATGCGAGACGTAAAGGATGGCGACACCCTGCGCCTTGAGGCGGGCGATGGCGTCGAACAGCAACTGGCTCTCGCGCGCCCCAAGCGGCGCCGTCGGCTCATCGAGGATCAGCACGCGCGGCGCGACGGCGAGCGCCTTGGCGATCTCGACCATCTGCTTTTCGGCAAGGGTGAGGCTGCCGACCGGCGTGTCCGGCGCGAGCGTCAGACCGAGCGCGGCCAGCGCGGCGACGGCCTCGTGCCGTGCCGCGGCGCGGTCGAAAAGGCCGAAGCGGCGCGGCTCGCGGCCGAGCGCCAGGTTCTCGGCGATGCTCAGATTGGGCAGCAGGCTCAGCTCCTGATAGACGGTGGCGATACCGAGCGCCAGCGCGGCGCGCGGCCCGGCGAGGGCCAGCGGCTGCCCGCCCATGGCGATGCTGCCGGCATCGGCGGCGTACATGCCCGAAAGGATGTTGATGAGCGTCGACTTGCCGGCGCCGTTCTGGCCGATCAGGCCATGCACCTCGCCCGGGCGCAGCGCCAGCGACACAGCGTCGAGCGCCACGACGCCCGGGAAGCGCTTGCCGAGCCCGGCGAGCTCGAGAACCGGCGATATCGGGATGACGTCGGACATGACACTCGACAGCAGGAAGACGCCCCGCAGCGCAAGCGCCGCGGGGCACACACATCAATATTTGGCGACGATATCGGCCAGCGCGTCCTCGAACGGGAAGTTCTGGATGTCGTTGACCTGATCGTTGGCCAGGGCGAGGCCCTTGTCGACATTGTCGGCGGTGATCAGGACGCCCTGGATCAGCACCTGCTTGCGGTCGTCCTTGCCGGTGGCGAGCAGATAGGGGAAGTAGACCTTCCAGAAGCCGGAATATTGCGGGGCGAGCATCACGGTGCTTTTCATGGCGCCGCTCTTGACCGCCTCGAGGCCCGGCTCGGTGCCGTCGACCGAAACGATCAGCACCTGGTCCTGCTTGCCGGCGCGCTCGACCACGCCCGCCGCCGGGACGGTGAGGCTGTCGCTATTGCCATAGATCAGATCGAGATCGGGATAGGCGGTCATCCAGTTTTCGGTGATCGACACTGCCTTGGTCGGGTCCCAGCTGGTGGGCTCCTGCGCCACCACCTTGACGCCCGGATATTGCGCCATCACGTCGGTGAAGCCGCCCGAGCGGTCGGTGTTGAGACCCTGGCCGAGCAGGCCCTGGAGATTGGCGACCTCGCCCTTCACCTCGCCATTGTAGCGCGCCTTGAGCAGCTCGACCGCGTAGTCGCCGACGATCTTGCCGGTGTAGCGCTCGTCGAAGCCGAGCGTCGCCGCGCAGCCCTCGATCAGCGAGTGCAGGCAGACCACAGGGATATTGGCGGCCGCGGCTTTCGCCATCACCGGGCCGAAGGCGGCGGCGTCGATGAAGTTGATGGAGATGACGTCGACGCCCTGATTGATCAGGTTCTCCATCGCCTGGACCTGTTTGGTCACGTCGCCTTCGCCGCTGGTGACCACCAGCTCGAAGCCGGCGCGGCGCGCCGCTTCCTTGGCGCCCTCGACCTCGCCGAGGTGAAAGGGGTTGGACAGATCGATCTGGATCAGACCGACCGTTGGGGTCTCCTGCGCCATGGCGCAAGTGGTTCCGAGAGCCGCCACCGTGACGGCGGCCAGCAACCTGTGCAGCATCTAGATTCCTCCCGAGCGCCCAATTTGCGCTCTCCATTGGCAAAATCTAATGTTACCGGTAACCGGAGTGTCGTCAAGCGGAGTCTTGGTTCGTGCCGCGCCGGCTGGACTCGCGCGAGATGATGCTGAAGCCGAGATCGTGCCGGGCGTGCGGCGGCTGCTTGCCGGCAAGCCGGGCGAGGATCATGTGCCCGGCCTTGCGTCCCATTTCGAGTGCCGGGACGTGCACCGTGGTGAGCGTGGGCGACACCACGCGCCCGACCTCGAGATCGTGAAAGCCGGCAATCCCGAGCTGGCCGGGGACGCCGATGCCGAGCTCGCGGCAGGCGAGGATGGCGCCCACGGCAAACACGTCGCTGGTAAAGAACACCGCGTCCACATCGGGGGCAGTGTGCTGCAGCGCGCGAATGGCGCGCGCGCCGGTCTCGGGCACGATGGCGGCTTCGTCGCGCACGACGTGAATGGGTAGCGCCGGCAGGCCCGCTTCGGCCATTGCCGCCTGGTAGCCTTCGGCGCGGTGGCGGGCACGCTCGTTGGTGTCCATCGGCCCGTTGACAAAGGCGATGCGGCGGTAGCCCGAGCGGATGAGCTCGGCGGTCATGGCGTGCGCGGCTTCGCGGTTGGAATAGCCGACGGCCATGTCCACGACCTGGTCGCCGGTTTCCCAGGTCTCGACCACGGGGATGCCGAAGCCGCGCAGCAGCTCGCGGGTCGCGGTGGTGTGGGTCAGGCCGGTGAGCACCATGGCGTCGGGCCGGCGCTCGAGCAGCGAGCGGATCTGGCTCTCCTCGATGTCGGTCTGATAGGCGCTGGAGGAGACGAACAGGCCCAGCCCGGCCTGCGTGAGGACATCGCTGAGGCCCTCGAGCGTATCGGCGAAGATCGAGTGGCGCAGCGTCGGCACGATGGCGGCGACGAGGCCGCTCGAGCCCGCCGTGAGCCCGCCCGCCAGCCGGTTGGGGACATAGGCCAGCTCGGCGATGGCGGCCTGCACGCGCGCGCGCGTTTCAGGATTGACCTTTTCGGGTTGCCGCAGGACGCGCGACACCGTCATTTTCGTCACGCCGGCAAGGGCCGCGACCTCGGCCATCGTCGATCCGAAATTCCTGCTCGTCTTGTCGGTGGGCACGCCGTGGCCTCCTTCGCCCGGCGACAATAGCACATTGCGGGCGCCGTGCGCCTGTCCTAGTGCTATCGGTAACAGCAGAGGGGATGCCATGTCGTTTTTCGCCGATGGCCTGAGCGAGGCCGAGCTCAGGAGACGCGTGGGGCACCTGTCGCAGCTCGGCGGCGTGCGTCTGCTGAGCTCCGACAACGGGCCGTCGCGCGGGGTGCGCTTGCTGGAATTCCGGACGGGCACCGGCTTCGGTTTCGAAATCGGCGTCGATCGCGGTTTCGATGTCGGGCGCTGCGACTATCGCGGCGCCTCGCTCGCCTGGCTGCCGCCGACGCTGCTGCCGGGCCCGTGGTTTTTCGAGGATCAGGCGAATTTCGGCTGGCTGCGCGCCGCGCTGGGCGGCTTCAACAACACCTGCGGCCTGCTGCATATCGGCAATCCGGAAGACGCCGATGTCAGCCACTATAATTTTCCTGCCCGTCCCGTGGACCGCTACGGCGTGCACGATCGCGCCGCGCTTATCCCCGCCGAGTTGATCGGCTTTGGCGAGCGCTGGGAGAATGGCCGCTGCGTCATCGAGGCCGTGGGGCGTATCACCCAGGCGCAGGCCTATGCGGAGAACCTCGTTCTGACCCGCACCTACCGCGCCGAGCTCGGGCAGTCCTGGTTCGAGATGGAGGATGTGGTCGAAAATTGCGGCTACATGCCGACGACGCATATGCTGCTCTACCACATCAATGTGGGCTACCCGTTTCTCGACGAGGGGGCCGAACTGCGGGCGCCCGTGGACGGCCCGCCGAAGCTGCTGTTCGGCACCGCCGATTTGAACGATAGCCGGAGCTGGGCGAGCTTCATCGCGCCGCAGCGAAACTGGGTGCAGCAGACTTTCCAGCACGCCATGCGGCCCGGGCCCGATGGGTTGGTCACCGTGCAACTGGTGAATCCCAGGCTGTTCGGCGGCACCTCGCTCAAGGTGAGCTACAGCCACGACACGCTGCCCGAGTACATCGAATGGCGCATGATGGGGGAAGGGCAGTACGCGCTCGGGATCGAGCCATGTACCAACGGCTTCGGGCGCGCCGAGGTGGAGGCGGACAATAAGCTGATCGTCCTGCAGCCGGGCGAAAAGCGGCGCTATTATCTGAAGGTGGAGGTGGCTGCGTCGTAGCTTCGGCGCAGACAGGGGGGAGCCCGTGGGCTCCCCTCGCAAGGCAGTGTTCGAAGGCCGTCAGAAGGTGGGCAGCGGCTGCAAGCTCTCGCCGATCCATTTCTGGCTG
>JBDHTK010000187.1:0-5972 GCA_039808625.1 Devosia sp.
GACCATCGGGCCGGCGTCGAGCGCCGCCGACATCGCCTTCATCCTCGAGGATTGCACGCCGCGCCTGCTGTTCGTCTCGCCCGAGCTCGCGGAGCGGGCGCGCGAGAGCGGGCTTGCCGGCATCGAGAAGCTGATCGTCATGGGCGACGCCTATGACAACCTTCTGGGCGAGGCGTCGTCGCGCCCTTCAGAGGTGCCGACCGATGCGGAGGACGTGTTCATGATCACCTACACCTCGGGCGCCACCGGCACGCCCAAGGGGGTGATGCTGTCGCATCGTGCGCGCGTCAACAGCTTCCACGCCATGGCCTCGGGGCACTCCTGCTACTCGCCGCACGACGTGGCGCTGGCCACGACGCCGATGTTCCATGGCGCCGGCTTCATGATGGCCGCCGCGCCGCTGTTCTTCGGCGGCGCCTGCGAGATCCTGCCACGCTTCGATATCGAGGAGCTGATGCGCGCCTTCGAGCGCACGCGCGCCAACAGCGTCTACATGGTGCCCAGCCATTTCAGCGCCCTGTTCGCCGCCGGCATCCCGCCCGACCGCTACGACACCAGCGCGCTCAAGGCGATCATCTCGGGCACCGCGCCGCTGGCGCAGGCGAGCAAGGAGCGCATCATCGACTATTTCGGGCCCGGCAAGCTGTTCGAGCGCTACGGCTCCACCGAGGCGTCGATCGTCAGCACGCTGCGACCCGAGGACCAGTTGCGCAAGATCAAATGCGTCGGCCAGGCCTTCCCGATGACGCAGATCCGCATCCTCGACCCCAACGGCAACGACGTGCCGCCGGGCACGCCGGGCGAGCTCTACAGCACCTCGCCGATGATGTATTCGGGCTACTGGAACCGGCCCGGCCTCGCCGCGAAATCGGCACGCGGCGACTGGATCACCGCCGGCGACATCGCCACGCTCGACGACGAGGGCTTCGTCTATCTCATCGACCGCAAGAGCGAGATGATCATCTCGGGCGGCGAGAACATCTATCCGCGCGAGATCGAGGAGGTCCTGCTCGCCCACCCGGCCGTCGCCGAATGCGGCGTGACGGGCGTGCCGCACGACTACTGGGGCGAGGCGGTGACGGCGTTCGTCGTGCTGCGGGCCGGGCACAACGCCACGAGCGACGACCTCATGCGCCACATGAGCCAGACGCTGGCCCGCTTCAAGCTGCCCAAGGCCATCCACTTCGTGCCCAACCTGCCGCGCAACAGCATGGGCAAGGTGCTCCGCCGCGCGCTGCGCGACGGGAGCTGGACGCCCGGCGCGCCATGAACGCCGTCACGCGGCACTTCGCCTACACCGCGCGGGGGCGGCGCATCCACTACCGGCGGGCCGGCAGCGGGCCGCCTCTCATCCTGCTGCACGCCTCGCCCAACTCCTCGCGCGTGCAGGTGCCGCAGATGCGGATCTGGGCCGAGTATTTCACCGTCATCGCCCTCGACACCCCCGGCTTCGGCCTTTCCGAGCCGCTCGCCACCCAGCCGGTCGAGATCGCCGACCTCGCCGAGGCGCTGGCCGAAACGCTCGACACGCTGGGGCTGGGGCGCGTGCTGCTCTATGGCCGGCACACCGGCGGCTCGATCGCTGTCGAGTTCGCCCGCCGCCACCCGCAGCGCGCCGCGTTCGTCTTGACCGACGGCTACACCATCACGCCCAAGCTGCCGTCGCCGGCCTATCTGGAGGCCTATCTGCCGCCCATCACCCCGCGCTGGGACGGCGGCCACCTGCTCTGGCTCTGGCACCGCTATCGCGAGCAGTTCATCTTCTGGCCGTGGAACAACCCCGAGGGCGAGCGCGCCGACACCGATCTGCCATCGCTCGCCGACCTGCAGCGCGGCGTGATCGAGTTCCTCGAAGCCGGCAACGGCTATGCCGAGGTCTACGCGGCGGCGCTGCGCTACCGCTGGGACGAGGCCCTGCCCCACCTGACCACGCCCGTGTGCTTCGGCGTGCGGCCCGGCGACAGCCAGTACCGCAAGGCCGACTATCTGCGCACCGCCGGCATCACGGTGGAGACGATGCCGCGCGAGGCCGAGGCGGCGGCACGCCGCGAGCTGGAGCTCCTCAGGCAGCATGCCGAGATGCGCGACGCCCCGCCCCTGGTGCCCGCGGCCGGGGCGCTGGATTACATCGCCGTCGGCGACCGGCAGTTGCGCATCCGGCGCGGTGGCAGTGGCGACGGCATCCCCCTCGTCATGCTGCCGCCGGCGCCGGGCAGCGCCGACCAGCTCCTGCCGCTGATGAAAAAACTTGAGGGCAGCGAGACGCTCCTGGCGATCGACCCACCGGGCAGCGGCTATTCCGACCCGGCGCCCGAAGCCGGCATCGACGCCTGGGCAGATCTGGTGGCCGGCGCGCTCGACCGGCTCGGGCTCGACCGCGCCGCGCTCTACGGCCGGCACGGCGGCGGCGCGCTGGCCGTTGCGCTCGCGACGCAGCATCCGAGGCGTTTTTCCAGCGTGGTGCTCGACGCCCCCATCGTGCTGGCGCCGGCGCAGCGCGACAGCTTCGCCGCCCATTATTGCCCTGAGCTGGCGCCGCGCTGGGACGGCACGCATCTCGTCACGCTGTGGCATTTCGTGCGTGACCAGCGCCTGTGGTGGCCGTGGTTCGCCCATGCGCGCACGGCCATCCATCCGCATCGGCCCAGCCTCGATGTCGAGGCGCTGCACGGTGAAGCCAGCATCCTGGCGCTGAACCTCGAGAGCATCGCACCCAGTTGGCAGGCCGTGCTGCGCCATCCCCTGCCGGAGCAGCTACAGGCGCTGGCGCAGCCGCTGCTGATCGGCGCCGACGCCACCGACCCCTTCGCGCCCTGCCTTGCCGAGGCCACCGCCCGCCGGCCCGATGCGGCGCATGGCGACTTCGGCGCCAGCAAGCACTCCACCATCCGCGCCTTCCTGCGCGGCCTCTAGGTCGGCCGTCGGGGCTGGCTCGGGCACCGCTATCACTCGGCATGATAGGGCACGTCACCCAAGATTTCTTGTGCCCCCCGGTGCCCTTACGCAAACTGCGCCCCACTGTCGGATCGCCTGAGATGAAAGGAGCGTCCCGTGGCCACGCCGTGGAATGCCATCGTACCGCCCGCCGATCTCGCGATCTACGAAGCCGCCGGCTGGGGCCACAGCACCGGCCTCGGCACGCGGCCCGCGCTGCTCATCATCGACGTGCAGTGGCGCACCACCGGCACCCGCCCGCAGCCGATCCTCGAGGCCATCAAGGAGTTCCCCACCTCCTGCGGCGAGATCGCCTGGGCGGCGGCGGAGCGGATTCGCGTGCTGCTCGACCTGTTCCGGCGCAAGAGCTGGCCCGTCATCTATCCGCATGTGGCGCCCAAGACCGCCATCGATGGCGGGCGTTTCGCCGCCAAGCTGCCGGGCATCACCGACATCGCCGCCAAGGGCTATGAGTTCTTTGCGCCCCTCGCCCCGCAGGCAGGCGACATCCTGCTGCCCAAGCGCCACCCGAGCGCCTTTTTCGGCACGGCGCTGGCCAGCTATCTGGTGGACCTCGATATCGATACGCTGGTCGTCACCGGCTGCACGACCTCGGGCTGCGTGCGGGCCAGCGTGGTCGATGCCTTCTCGTACAACTACCGGGTCCAGGTGCCGCAGGATGCGGTCTACGACCGTGGCGCGGCCACGCACGCCATGAACCTGTTCGACATGGCGCAGAAATACGCCGATGTCCGTCCCACCGCGGAGCTCGCCGCGCTGCTGCAAGCCCTTCCCGCCAGATCCGAGGCGGCATAATCCGCCTGACTTCAAACAGAGATCCGCACATGACTTTTGACCCGAAATTCGATCGCTACGGCTTTTCCCCCATCCCCAGCCGCCCGGTCTACGATTTTCCCGACGGCAAGCGGCTGGCGGTCTATTTCGCCCTCAACATCGAAGCGTTCGAGTTCGGACGCAATCCGGGGCCCGACTTCACCTCGCTGCCGTCGGCGCCGTTCCATCGCGGCTATGCCTATCGCGACTACGGCAACCGCGTCGGCCTGTGGCGTATCCACCGCCTGTTCGCCGAGTTCGACATCCCGCTCGGCATCATCGTCAACGCCTCCGTCTACGATGCCTGCCCCGAGGTGCTGGTGCCGTTCCGCGAGCGTGGCGACGAGTTCATCGGCCACGGGCGCACCAATTCCGAGCGGCAGGTCGAAATGAGCGCCGCGGAAGAGGCCGCCATGATGGCCGAGGTCGTGGCGCGCATCACGGCGGAGGAAGGGCACCCGCCGCGCGGCTGGCTGGGCCCGTTCATCTCGCAAAGCGCGCAGACGCCCGAACTGCTCAAGAAGAACGGCTTCGACTACATGCTCGACTGGTTCTACGATGACCAGCCGACCTGGTTCCGCACCGGCGAAGGCCCGATCCTCGCCGTGCCCTACCCCTCGATGGAGCTCAACGATCTGCCGGCCTATGTGAACCGCAAGGCGAGCGACAGCGACTTCACCACCATGCTCATCGACTGTTTCGACGAGCAGCTCGAAGAGTCACAGCTTTACCCGCAGGTGTTCGCGGCGTCGCTGCACACCTTCCTGACCGGCCAGCCGCATCGCATCCGCCAGTTGCGCCGGGTGCTTGCCCATATTGCGGCGCGCCGCGACAGGATATGGATCACCACGCCGGGGCACATCGCGCGCCACGTCGCCGCCCTGCCGCCAGGCACCGTGGTCGGCCCCTGAGTCCAACGCGACGGAGAGCGCCATGAGCTACCAGGCCATCGACATCGTGGTGAACGTGTTCACCCCGGCCGAATTCGACGCCGGCCAGATCGCCACCGACGACTGGTTCCGCAGCAAGACGCGGCAGGACCCGCGCTATGTCCGCGGCATCGAAATCGAGGACTATCTCGAAAAGATGGATCGCGCCGGCATCGAGCGCTCGCTGCTCGCCGCCGTGCGCAGCGGCGACATGCGCATCAAGGGCTCGGTCGAAATCCCCTACGAGCGCGTCTACGAGCTCTGCCAGCGTTATCCCGGCCGCTTCTCCGGCCTCGCCGGGGTCGATCCGACGCGCGGCATGCAGGGCCTCAGGGACCTCGAAGCCGCCGTCCGGGACTACGGCTTCGTCGGCGCGCATTTCTACCCGCACTGGTTCTCTATGCGGGTCGATGCGCCGCAGATCTATCCCTACTACGCCAAATGCTGCGAGCTCGACATTCCGATCATGATGCAGATGGGCAACTGCCTCATCTACCAGCGCGACCGGCGCCTGCCCAGCATCGCGCGGCCGATCGATCTCGACCAGGTCGCCATCGACTTCCCCGAGCTCAAGCTCATCGGCATCCATATCGGCTATCCGTGGACCGACGAGATGATCGCCATGGCGTGGAAGCACCCCAACGTCTATCTGGCCGGCGACGCCTACGCGCCGAAGCACTGGCAGCCGCAACTGGTGCACTACGCCAACACATACGGGCAGGACAAATTCCTGTTCGGCACCGACTGGCCGGTGATCGATCCCGAGCGCGCCATGCGCGAGTTCGACGAGCTGCAATTCCGCGACGAGCCGCGCCGCAAGATCTTGCGCGACAACGCGCTCAGCCTGTTCAAGCTGGGCTGAGCGGCGGCGCAGCATGGATGTCGCGGGGGAGCTGGAGCGCCTGATCGGCGCCGCGCACGTGGCGCGGGACGAGGCGGCGCTTGCCTATTACGCCAGCGACATCGTCGCCTGGGACAACGCGCAACCGCCACTGGCGGCAGCCCGTCCGGGCAGCGCCGCCGAGGTGGCGTCCATCGTCCGCCTGGCCGCCGCGCACGGCATCGCGCTGGTGCCGCGCGGCGCCGGGCTGTCCTACACGGGCGGCGTCGTCGCCGGGGCGCAGCCGGCCATCGTGCTCGACCTCACCCGGCTCGACAGCGTCGCCATCGACGCCGCCAACATGGTGGTGCGCGCCGGCGCCGGCCTCTCCTGGGAGGGGCTGGCGAAAGCGCTGACCGGCAGCGGCCTGCGGCCGCTGCAGCAGGGGCCGATCT
>JBDHTK010000188.1:0-5970 GCA_039808625.1 Devosia sp.
AGCGCCGTGCCCGCCGTGAACCAGATGGTCATGGCCACCGCGGCCCAGGCGAGGGCCGAAACGAAGAAATTGACCGGGGAGGGGAAGAAGGAGCGAAACACGGCGAGAGACTCCTCTGGGCGTCGCGAGCCAGTCATGTAACTGGCTCGCAGCGGCGCCCGCAACGGGGTGCGGGACGTCTTCGTCGCGTTGTAACCCGGTGATTTCGGGCGTATCAGAGCGCCCTATGAACGAGATCGTCTCCACGGACCTGATCGAGGAGAGTGCCGGGGAACTGGCGCCCGCCATGTTCCGCGCCGCCCCGCGCAGCGTCGAATTCAACAAGCTGCGCAAGCGCCTCGTGCGCCTGACGCGCGAGGCCATCGACAAGTTCGGCATGGTGAAGCCGGGCGCGCGCTGGCTCGTGGCGCTGTCGGGCGGCAAGGACAGCTACGGGCTGCTCGCCTTGCTGCTCGACCTCAAATGGCGCGGCCTGCTGCCGGTCGAGCTGCTGGCCTGCAACCTCGATCAGGGCCAGCCCAATTTCCCCAGGCACATCCTGCCCGAGTTCCTGACCGCCAACGGCATCGCGCACCGCATCGAGTATCAGGACACCTATTCCATCGTCACCG
This sequence comes from Devosia sp., assembly GCA_039808625.1. Taxonomy (GTDB): domain Bacteria; phylum Pseudomonadota; class Alphaproteobacteria; order Rhizobiales; family Devosiaceae; genus Devosia_A. The sequence goes on from JBDHTK010000188.1 coordinate 612, forward strand.
ACAAGCTGCCCGAGGGGGCGACCTACTGTTCGCTGTGCTCGCGGCTCAGGCGCGGCCATCTCTACCGCATCGCCCGCGAGGAGGGCTGCTCGGCGCTGGTCCTCGGCCACCACCGCGAGGACAGCCTCGAGACCTTCTTCATGAACCTGTTCCACGGCGGCAAGCTGGCCGCCATGCCGCCCAAGCTGGTCAATGACGAGGGCGACGTCGAGGTGCTGCGTCCGCTGATCTACTGCGCCGAGCCGGACCTGGCGAAATTCGCCGAGCACATGGCCTTTCCGATCATTCCCTGCGACCTGTGCGGCAGCCAGGACGGGCTGCAGCGCAACGCCATGAAGGCCATGCTCGACGACGTCGAGCGGCGCATGCCCGGCCGCAAGGACGTGATGATCCGCGCGCTGGGCAATATCCGGCCGAGCCACATGCTGGACCCCAAGCTGTTCGACTTCGCCGCGCTCGCCGCGGGGGGAGGTACGCCGTGACGCCCGAGGCCTATTGGGCCATCGCCGAAGCCGACATCGAGATCCAGAACCCCGTAACCGACAGGAAGCTGGCGCTGCTCGACGCCTATTGCGACATCCGCGACGGGGTGCGCGTGCTCGACGTCGGCTGCGGCAAGGCGTGGCTGCTGCGCCGCTGGGCCGACGCCCACCGCATCGAAGGCACCGGCCTCGAGCTCAATCCCGCCTTCGTCGCCTACGCCCGCGCCCAGCCGCCGGCCAGGGGCATGCTGACCTATGTCGAAGGTCCGGCCGAGGCGTTCGAGCCGGAGCCCGAAAGCTACGACGTGGTGCTGTGCCTCGGCGCCACCTTCGCGCTGGGCGGGTTTGTCCAGGCGGTGGAGTGGATGGTGCGCGCCGCCAGGCCCGGCGGCGCCGTGGTGGTGGGCGATCTGTCGCTGAAACACCGGCCGACGCTCAATACGCATGAGCACCTGCCGCTGGAGCCCGTCGACCTCGCCGGCGTGGTGCAGCGCCACGACGCCGACGTCGCGGCGATGATCTCGGCCTCCGACGCCGATTTCGAGCGCTACGCCAGCCATCACCGCCACGCCACGCTGCGCTGGGCCCGCGAGCATCCCGGCCATCCCGACCGCGAGGCCGTGCTGGAGCGCAGCCTCGCCGACTGGACGCATTACCTGCGCCACATCCGGCCCCGCCTCGGCTGGACCATCCTCGTCGCCAACCGGGTCTAGGGTGTGCGGTCGGCGGCGGCCGGCGCGTGGCCGTAATCCGTGCCGATGCCGAACAGGCGCCCTTTCTCGGCCGCCAGCGCGGCCCCCAGGACGAGCACGCCCATCGCCACATAGCCGGCCGCGTTGGGCGTCAGCGTGCCGTTGAACTGCTGGCCGATGAAGGTGCCGAGCATCGCTCCGCCCACCGTCTGCGAGAAGCCGAACACCGCCGCGGCCGTGCCGGCGACGGCGCCCAGCGGCTCCATCGACAGCGCGTTCATGTTGGAGGTCGCCCAGCTGAAGACGAACTGGATGATGAGCAGCAGCATGTAGAACAGCCAGAACGGCACCGGCCCGGCGAGGCTGGCGGCCAGCAGCGCGATGCTGGCCGCGAGATAGACGACCATCGCGCCGTGGCTCAGCCGCCGCATGCCGAAGCGCCGCACGACGCGCGAATTGAGGAAGGACGACACCGCCATCACGCCCGCCATCGTGGCGAAGGCGATGGGGAAATACGGCCCCAGCCCGTAGATGCCGACGAAGATCTGCTGCGACGAGACGATGAAGGCGAACATCGCCGAGAACAGGAACATGCCGCACAGCCCGTAGAAGAAGGCGACGCGGTTGGTCACCACCAGCCGGAAGCCGTCGAGCACCGCCCCGAAGGTGAGCGGCCGGCGGTATTCCGGCTTCAGCGATTCCGGCAGCCGCAGGAACGACCACAGCCCGATCGCCGTCGCCAGCCCCGCCATGAGCAGGAAGATGTAGTGCCACGGGCCGACGAGCAGGATGATCTGGCCGATGCCCGGCGCGACGATCGGGATGGCCATGAACACCATGTAGACCAGCGACATCACCTCGGCCACCTCGCGCCCCGAGAAGCGGTCGCGCACCACCGAGGTGGCGATCACCCGCGTCGCGGCGGCGCCCAGCCCCTGGCAGAAGCGCAGCGCCAGCAGGATGGCGAAGGTCGGCGCGAAGGTGGCGGCGAAGGCGCACACGACATAGATGGCGAGGCCCACGAACAGCGGCGCGCGCCGCCCGAAGCGGTCGGTGATCGGCCCGAAGGCGATCTGCGCTATGCCGAAGCCGATCATATAGGCCGAGACCACGAGCTGGCGCTCGTTTTCGGCGCTGATGCCCAGTGCCTCGCCCATATTGGGCAGCGCCGGCAGCATGACGTCGATGGCCAGTGCGTTGAGCGCCATCAGCGCGGCGACGAGGGCAATGAATTCGGGCCGGGACAGGACCCGGTTGGCAAATGTCTGATCTGTCATCGAATAATCCGGGCGGGAGGGGAAACCCGCGGGCCGGCGGACCATGCGCCGTAGCGCCCGGCTTGGCAAGCGCGCGGGCCGGTGAAATCCGTGCCGTCAGGCCGGCGCCGGCTGGAAGCTGCGCGCCGCAAGCTCGCGGATCGGCAGGTGGATGGCCGCCGAGCCGAGCCCGAGCAGGATGCCCAGGTACCACACCAGGCTGTACGAGCCGGTGGTGTCGTACACGTAGCCGCCCAGCCACACGCCGAGGAACGAGCCGAGCTGATGGCTGAAGAAGGCGACGCCGTAGAGCATGCCCATGTAGCGCGCGCCGAAGAACAGTGTCACGAGCCCGGCCGTCAGCGGCACGGTGGACAACCACAGGAAGCCGATGGCCGCCGAGAACAGATAGGCCGACAGCTCGGTCACCGGGAACAGCATGAACAGGGCGATGGCCACGGCGCGCGAAAAATAGATCGTCGCCAGCAGCAACTGCTTGGGCAGCCGCCCGCCCAGATAGCCGGCGCTCAGCGAGCCGGCGATGTTGAACAGCCCGATGATGGCGATTGACCAGCCGCCGACCTCGGGCGTCAGCCCGCATTGCACCAGATAGGCCGGCATGTGCACGTTGATGAAGGCGAGGTGGAAGCCGCACACGAAAAAGCCGATCACCAGCAGCCGGTACGAGCCGAACCCCCAGGCCCGCGACAGCGCCTGCATGAAGGGCAGGTCGGCGTGCCCCTCCGGGTTTTCCGTGCGCCCGCGCAGCGCACGGGTCAGCGGGATCACCGCGACGAGGAAGACGGCAAGATAGACGAGGGCGCTCTGCCACTCGAAGGCGGCGATGAAACCCTGGCCGATGGGGGCGAAGGCGAACTGGCCGAAGGACGAGGCGGCGGTCGCCACTCCGAAGATCAGCGAGCGCTTTTCGGGCGGCACGCTGCGCCCGAAGGCCACCATGACAATGGAAAAGGACGAGGTGGCGATGCCGACGCCGCACAGCAGCCCGCCCGTGAGGTTGAGCAGCAGCGCGTCGGGCGACACCACCATCAGCACCATGCCGGCGGCGTAGACGACGAGGCCGAAGGCGACGACCCGCGCCGTGCCGTGGCGGTCGGCGATGGCGCCGGCGAAGGGCTGCGCGATGCCCCAGACGAGGTTCTGCAGCGCCATCGCCATGCCCCACGCCTCGCGGCTGAGGCCCAGCTCCGTGGTCATCGGCAGGGTGAAGAGCCCGAACGTGCTGCGCACGCCATTGGTCACGGCGGCGATCAGGCAGCCGGCGACCACCAGCACGAGCAGCGGCACGGCGGCGGAGCGGGCGGGGGCGGAGGCGACGGTCATGCCGGAAACCTGGAGGCGGCGGTCATCCTCGCCGCGGCGGCGATCAGGCGCTCTGCTTTATGGCAATGCCCTTGTCGGTGAAATGCGTCTGCAGCTCGCCGGCCTGGAACATCTCGGTGACGATGTCGGCGCCGCCAACGAACTCGCCCTTGATGTAGAGCTGCGGGATGGTCGGCCAGTTGGCATAGGCCTTGATGCCCTCGCGCAGGTCCTGGTCCTCGAGCACGTTGGCCGATTTGTAGTCGACGCCGAGATAGTCGAGAATCTGCACGACGCGGCCCGAAAAGCCGCACATGGGGAAGTCCGGCGTGCCCTTCATGTAGAGGAACACGTCGTTGGTCTTCACCTGCTGGTCGATCAGCGCGTTGATATCGCTCATGGCTATGCCTTTCAAGGGGTCCGGAGGAGCGGATTGCCCGCTAGATAGGCCCACTTTTCGCGCCTGTCGAGAACCCTCATCGGGATGTGACGATGGAGCGCGACCCCTCGTCCGTCCCGGCCCGTGCCGCCTCCAGTCGCGCCTGCCAGCGCTCGGCGTCCCTGGGCTGCATGCCGATGATCCGCACGCTGCTGCCGTCGGCCACGACGTGCAACCCGGCCCTGGTGGCGTTGTGGATCATGGTGCTGATCGCCATCGGCACGGTGATGAGGGCGAGGATCGAATTGCCGCCCACCATCGGGCCGGTCTTCGTGCGCTGGTAGGTGACCGGCCCGAGGCGGTCGAAGCCGACCCGCCGCGTGCCGCGCGCCGTGCCGAGCAGCAGCATGCGGCGCCCGTGGTCGATGGCGATGCCCGAGCTGTGGTACCAGCCGGACTCGCTGGCCGTGAAATCGCTGGCCAGCGCCCGCTCGAATTCGGGGCGCCCCGCCTTGCCGGCGCCGCGATAGAGCAGCACGGTGCCCACGATCGCAGCGAGGACGAGCCCCGCGCCGAGGGCGCCCAGCCCCATGTTCTTCTCGACGAAGCCGATGATCGCCACGAGGGCGGCGACGCACCCCAGCAGCGTTCCGGCGATCAGTATCCACGTTCCCTTGCCGCTCATCCGCACGCCCCATCCGTTGCAGATATGAGACGGCCGTCAGCGCCCCCGGCTTGGCCGTCCGGCGCGACTATTCGGCGTGGGCGATGGCGTTGGCAAGGGAGGCGTGGCGCCCCCTATTCCGGCACGGCCGTCTGGATGGCGAGCGAGTGCAGCGTCGTGCCCATCTCGGGCCCGAAGGCGGCGTTGACCATCTGATGCTGCTGGACGCGCGACTTGCCGCGGAACTGCTCGGAGATCACCGTCGCCGCCCAGTGGTTGTCGTCGCCGGCAAGGTCGCGCAGCTGCACGACGGCATCGGGAATCGCGGCCTTGATCCGTTTCTCGATCTCGGACGCATTCATGGGCATGGCAAATCTCCGTGGGCAGGAACCGCCCGACTATGCCATTTCGCGCCGGCCGGGTCCAACTCAGGCGGCGGCCGTGCCGAACCCTCTGGCGGTGGCCTGCGACGTCCCGGGCATCTCCGTGGTGTGCGACACCGCCACCGACCAGGCCAGCGCGGCCGCCGGCGCGGTCGCCGAGGGAGTGTTCGGCGAGATCAA
>JBDHTK010000189.1:0-5949 GCA_039808625.1 Devosia sp.
TCCTTGGGGTTGGGCACGATGGAGACGGCGCCTTTGGGGCCCACCACATCCTTCACGAAATAGGCGACCTCGCTCATCATCGGGCCCCAGCCGGCCTCGTACCAGCCGACCGAGCCGTCATCGAAGGTGACGTGCAGATGCCCGTAATTCGGCTTGTCGGCCTCGGCCCAGAGCTTGGCGCCGATGCCGTGGACGCGCACCGGCCTGGCACCCGTCAACTGGCACATGACGTCGACATAATGCACGCCGCAATCGACGATGGGGATCAGCGAGTCGATGAGGTTCTTGTGCCAGTCATAGGTCGGCCCGCCCGATTGCTGGTTGAGGTTGAGGCGCATGACCAAAGGCTTGCCCAGGGTCTGGCCGAGCTCGATGAACTTCATCCACGAGGGATGCACGCGCAGGATGTAGCCGAGCACCAGCTTGCGGTCGTTGGCGCGCGCCGCGGCGACGACCCTTTCGGCGTCCTCGATAGTGGTGGCGATGGGCTTTTCCATGAACACATGGGCGCCGGCGTTCATCGCCTTGATGGCGTATTCGGCGTGGCTGTTGGGCCAGGAATTGATGGAGACGGCATCGGGCCTGGTGGCCGCGAGCGCTTCGTCGAAATCCTCGAACAGGGGATAGCCCCGCAGCTCCTCGGGAATCTCCTTGCTCCTGATGGAACGGCTCATCAGGCCGACGATCTCGAAGCCCGGATTGCGGTGATAGGCGCTGGCATGGGACCTGCCCATATTGCCGAGCCCAACGACCAGAACTCTCACCTTGTCGGCCATCCGGCCCTCCCATTCAGTAAACCAGAAGGGCGTGGGCGGCCGGGACCGCCCACGCTGTGTTCGTCTCAGCGGCCGTCGGGGATGGCCTGATCGAAGAGGTGCGCGCGCACGTCGTCGATGTCGACCGCGGCGAGGTCGGCCGGCAGCTCGACGGCGAGGGCGTCGGCCTTGACCTTCTCGTGGTCGAAATCGTTGGCCGCCGCGATGCAGTCATTGGTGCACACGTCCTCGGCCTTGACCGGGGTCTTGATCTGGCCGAGCTCGTGGACCTTGTCGAAGAAGGTCTGCCAGGCGGCCATGTCGTGGTCGCCCCAGCCGGCGCGCTTCGACATGTCGCCGCGCACGACGTTGAGGTTCTGCAGCATCGACATGGCGCCCTGCACCGGGCCGTTGGCCTGGGCCACCGAGGGGAACTGCTCGAACACGGCGTGCACGGCCGCCAGCGGGTTGTGGTAGGAGGCTTCGAGGCCCATCGACCAGGCGCGCAGGTACTTGTCGAGGAAGGCCTTCCTGTCGGGATCCTCGAGGTCGGCGGCGCGCACCACATAGGTGTTGGCGAAAAGCGGCGAGCGCTGCACGCCCAGCCAGTACTCGAAGTCGAGGCCGGTCGACACCCACTCGGCGCGCAGGCCTTCCCAGGCGAGCGCGGCGTCGCCCTGGCCGGCGGCGAGCGCCGTGCCCCAGGTCGGCCAGCCGGCTTCGACATATTTCACCTTGGAGATGTCGACGCCCTGCACGGCGAGCATCGGGTCGACGATGGACTGCCAGGCGGCCGAGCCGAGCAGGATGGTCTTGCCCTCGAGCTTTTTGAGGTCGTTGCTGCCCTCGCCCTTGCGGAAGGCCAGCGAGAAGGTGTCGAGCGCGCCCCAGTGGAACGCCGATTTGAGCTTCATGCCGTTCTCGAGCGCGAAGGAATAGACGCCCGGCGAGGGGAAGCCCATGTCGGCCTGGCCGACATCGACGAACTTCACCGTGGCGGTGCCGTCCGAGGGGCCGGCCTGCATGTCGACCTCGACGCCGAGGTCGTCGAAATAGCCGAGCTTCTTGCCCATCCAGAAGCCGAAATCGTCGAGCACCTCGAGCGTGCCGCGCGGCGAGATCCAGGTGAACTTGGAGTAGGGCGCGGCGAGCGCCCGGCTGCCGCCGAGGGCCGTGGCGGTGACGACGCCGGCCGCGGAGACCTGCAGGAAAGTCCGGCGATTCATGCCGCCGAAGGATGGAAATCTGGTCATGGAAGTGTTCCCCTTGCTGGATATTCGGTTCGTGGTCCGGCCGCCCTCCCGGTACGGCCGGTTGCGGCCTCAGGCCTCCCAGCTCGCGAACTTCTTTCCCAGAAGAAAGAAGAGCACGTAGATGAGGATGCCCAGGATGGACAGGATCAGCACCACAGCGAAGAACTGCGGCATCTGGATCATGGACGAGTAGGAGGTGAGCCGGTTGCCCAGCCCGAAGCCGCCGCCCACCATCTCGGCGCCGACGGCGGTCAGCAGCCCGAAGATCGAGCCGACCATGAGGCCGACGAAGATCATGGGCAGCGCCATCGGGGCGCGGATCTTCCAGAAGATCTGCAGCGTCGAGGCGCCGTAGGAGCGCGCCAGCGCGATCTTGCCGCGGTCGACGCGGCGGAAGCCGGTGGCGGCGTTGATCATCACCATCGGGCCGGAAGCGAGCGCCACGGCGATGATGCGCGGCTCGTAGCCGAAGCCGAAGCGCAAGATGAGCAGCGGCACCAGCGCCAGCATGGGCGTGGTGACGAGCAGCAGGATGTAGGGGGTGATCACCTTCTCGACGAAGGGAAACTGGGTGATGACCGCGGCGAGCACCAGCCCGATGGTGGCGCCGATGCCGAAGCCGGCGAGCAATTCGACCAGCGTGTGGCCCAGATGCGGCGCGATCAGCGGGAAGTCGACGACGAGGGCGACGAAGATCTCGCTCGGCCTGGGCAGCACATATTGCGGCACGGCGAAGAGCGTCAGCAGCAGCTCGGTGCCGCCGATGATGACCACGGCGACGGCGATGATGGCGATGACCTCGCCGAGCGAGCGCACGCCGGGGCCGGCGGCGAGCGCCGACATGCCGCCGCTGAGGCTCACCTCGCCGCCGCCGGCGGCCGGCTTGAACTCGGGAATGGCGTCGGTGTCGCTCATCTACGTTCCCTCATTCGGCGGCGGCCGCCGGCGCGGCGGGGCGCGCGTAGCGGCTCTGCTGGGTGCCGACGATCTCGCGCTTGATGGTGTTCATGAGCTCGAAGGCCTCGAGGCTGGCGAGCGTCTCCTCCGAGCGCGGGCGGGCGAAGGGCACGTCGTGCGTGCTGGCGATGCGGCCGGGGCGCGGGCTCATGACGACGACGCGGTCGGAGAGCAGCACCGCCTCCTCGATGGAGTGGGTGATGAGCACGATGGTGGTGTGGGTGGTGAGCCAGATCTCCTCGACGAGGCGGTTCATCTCCTCGCGGGTGAAGGCGTCGAGGGCGCCGAAGGGTTCGTCCATGAGCAGCAGCGAGGGCTTGTAGGAGAGGGCGCGCACCAGCGCGGCGCGCTGCTGCATGCCGCCCGACAGCTCGCCGGGAAAGCGGCTGCCGAAGCCGGCGAGGCCGACGCGCTCGATGAGGTCGGCGATCCACGCCCGGTCGGGCGTCGTGTGCATGATCTCGAAGGGAAAGCTGATATTGGCGTCGAGGTTGCGCCAGGGCAAGAGGTTCGCCTGCTGGAAGACCATGCCGATCTGGCGGTTCGGCCCCCTCACCGGCCGGCCATCGAGCAGCACCTCGCCGGCGCTCAGCCCGTGCAGGCCCGACATGGCCCACAGCAGCGTGGTCTTGCCGCAGCCCGAGGGGCCGACGATGGAGAGGATCTCGCCTTCGCGCACGTCGAGCGAGCAGCTGTCGATGGCGACGAGGTCGCCCGAACGCGTGCTGTACGCCTTGGTGGCACCCCGCACCGCAAGCTTGGTGGTGTCCCCTGCAGCCGCCGACATCGTCCCTCGCGAGCCTCGTGCTTCCCGTCCCGGCGCCCCGCCTTTTACGGCTGATCGCGCCGGGAAGGAGTTTGTAACTATCCGACAGACAGAGTCAAGCACGCGGCGCCGACGCGCTGTTTCCGGGCGGAAAGGGCTTGCGCTCCATAGGTAACTTTCTTACACAATGCGGCGAGGAAAGGTGGGATCGGCCGGTTTCCGGCCCTTCCGGACCGGCCGCGACATGTTATAGGCGGGGCCTGACGAGGAGGAACGCCGCGTGCACGCCATGACCCAGGGGACGGCCGGCAGCGAAGTCTATCTGGGCGGCATCCCCGACATCCTGTCGATCATCAAGGATTCCTACGCCGAGCTCAGGCCGGCCGAGCGGCGCGTCGCCGACGTGGTGCTGGCCGACGTGACGTTTTCGGTCGACGCCTCCAATGCCGAGATCGCGCGCAAGGCCGATGTCAGCGAGCCGACGGTGACGCGCTTCTGCCGCGCCATCGGCTGCGACGGGGTGCGCGACTTCAAGCTCAAGCTGGCGCAGAGCGTGGTGGTGGGGCGGCTCTACCTCGCGCCCGGCGAGCCGCTGCCGGCGGGCGACCGCTCGCCGCTGTGGAGCGTGGTGTTCGGCGAGGCGCGCAATGCGCTGGCGGCGGTCGAGCGCAGCATCGACCCGGCCGACGTGCTGAAGGCCGCGGCCCTCATCGCCGGCGCCCACCAGGTGCTGGTGTTCGGGCTCGGCGGCAGCTCGACGGCGCTGGCGCAGGAGACGCAGAACCGGCTGTTCCGCTACGGCGTCACGGCGGTGGCGCATGCCGATCCGTACATGCTCAAGATGACGGCGGCGACGCTCAAGCCCAACGACGTCATCATCGCCATTTCCGGCACCGGCCGCACGCGCGAGGTGATCGAGGTGGTGGAACTGGCGCGGCACTACCGCGCCAAGGCGATCTGCCTCACGGCGCCGGATTCCGACCTGGCGCGGCTGGGCGACGTGAAGCTCACCGTCAGCGTGCCGGAATATCCCGATCCGCTGAAGCCGACGGCATCGCGCTATGCCTTCCTCGCCATCATCGACCTCGTGGCCACGGCGGTGGGCTACCGGCTCGACGGGTCGGCGCGCGAGACGCTGCGGCGCATCAAGTACACCGTGCTGAGCCACCGCAAGGGCACGGTGCTCGAGCCGCTGGGCGACTAGATCGCCGCACCGTGCAAGGGAAACGGTGAAACGATCCAAGTTCTTGACTTTGTTGCGTTTCCGAACCGGAAAAGTCTGCAACTTTTCCTGGAAACGCGCTAGCGCGGCACGCGCGTCTTGTCGTGGTCGCCGCGGTCGTGGTCGCCGCGCTGGATGGCGCGGTCGCCGTCCGAGATGGCGTAGGCGTTGCCGGGGCCGGGCTTGGGATAGCGCAGATTGGCATGCTGCAGCGTCTCGCCGGGGAGCGGGGCGTCGGTGCCCCTGGTGTTTTCCTGCCCGGTGGCGATGCGCCGCTGCTGCTCATGCGTCAGCTTGCCCTGCCGCCTGGGGGCTTCGCGCGGTTCGGTGGTGGATTGCTGTGCCATGTCGTGGCCTCCTTTCGGGGCAGGAACGCGGGGAGGCCACGACAGGTTCGCCGCCGGTTCAGCGCAGCGCGGGCACCGGCGTCGCCGGGTCGCCATCGGCGGCGGCGGCAAGGAGCGGGGGGAGCGTGTCGAGCAGGTAGCCGAGCGACAGCGGCGTCTGCCAGGACATGGCGGCATAGGCGAGGCCCTCGCCGTCGTCGAGCCAGACCGTGCGGCCCTCCTTGGCGATGTCGAGGTTCTGGTAGAGCGGCATGGCCTCGATGAGCTCCTGATGGCGCTCCTCGGGGTGGCCAATGGGGAAGATCGCCACGTCCATGTCGAGCAGGCGCATGTTCTCCTGGCTGATGTCGATGCGGTTGTCGGCCTGCGCCAGGGCGTCGAGCGCCGGCGGGAAGGCGAGGCCGAGGTCGATGAGGAACTTGCTGGCGAGGTCGTCGCTGCCCCAGGCGGTGAAGCCGCCGCTCGCGGTCTCGTAGTAGATGTTGGTGCCGGTCTTGCCGGCGAGCTCGGGATAGGTGGCGCGCACCTCGGCGTAGCGCCTGGCGAAATCGGCGACGATGGCGTCGGACCCGGCGGTGCCGCCCGAGGTCGCCTGGTCGATGATCCGGAGCTCGGCCTGCCACGGCGCGCCCCACAATTCGTAGCCGGC
>JBDHTK010000190.1:0-5943 GCA_039808625.1 Devosia sp.
TTTCCGGCACCAACCGGCCGCTGGTCGAGCTCGAGCGCTCGCTCGCCGACCTGCACCGCAAGGAGGCGGCGCTGGTGTTCACCTCGGGCTTCGTCAGCAACGAGGCGGCCATCTCCACCATCGCGCGGCTCTTGCCCGACTGCGTGATCTTCTCCGACCAGCTCAACCACGCCTCGATGATCCAGGGCGTGCGCCAGAGCGGCATGGAAAAGAAGATCTTCCGCCACAATGACGTGGCGCATCTGCGCGAGCTCTTGGCGGCGGTGGACCGCAAGCGGCCGAAGCTCATCGTCTTCGAATCCGTCTACTCGATGGATGGCGACGTGGCGCCGATCCGCGAGATCTGCGACCTCGCCGACGAGTTCGGCGCGCTCACCTATATCGACGAGGTGCACGCGGTCGGCATGTACGGGCCGCGCGGCGGCGGCATCGCCGAGCGCGAGGGCCTGATGGAGCGGATCGACGTCATCGAGGGCACGCTGGCCAAGGGGTTCGGCGTCATGGGGGGCTACATCACCGCCAATCGTGCCATCGTCGACGCGGTGCGCTCCTACGCCGCCGAGTTCATCTTCACCACCGCCCTGCCCCCGGCGCTGTGCGCGGCGGCGCGGACCTCGATCGAGCATCTCAAGGCCTCCACCACCGAGCGCGACGCGCATGCGCGGCAGGCGGGGCTGACCAAGGAGATTCTCAGCGAAGCCGGCCTGCCGGTGATGGCGACGGACACGCATATCGTGCCGCTGATCGTGGGCGACGCGCGGTTGTGCAAGGCGGCGAGCGACCTCCTGCTCGACAAGCACAATATCTATGTGCAGCCGATCAACTACCCGACCGTGCCGCGGGGCACCGAGCGGCTGAGGATCACGCCGACGCCGCTGCATGCGGACGAGCTCATCATCGCGCTGCGCCATGCGCTGGTGAGCGTGTGGGCCGAGCTCGAGCTGCCGCGCGAGCGGCCGGAACGGAAGATCACCTCCGACAAGCTCACCACCCCCGACCTGACGCTGCCGACCGTCGGCGGCTAAACGGCCTCACGCCAAAGACGGGCAGCACTGGCGTTGCGGTCATCGCCGCGATCTTCGCGGCGAGGATGAGGGCAAGGCCTGCGGGCAGTGCTCGCATTGCCGACGGCTTGCCCCGGGTCAAACCGGTCTCGATCGTCCGTGCATTCACCATCCCCGAAGGGCCGGGAGGCAGCAGGGCGTGGCGGGCCGGCGATGTCAATTGCAGGGAAGGCTCAGCTCGTCAGCACGATGCGCATGAGGTCGGCGGTGTTGCGGGCGCCGAGCTTTTCCATGACGCGGGCGCGGTGCACCTCGATGGTGCGCGGGGAGATGCCGAGCTCGCGGCCGGCCTCCTTGTTGGACTGGCCATTGGTGATGAGCTGCAGCACCTCGCGTTCGCGCGGGGTGAGCTGGGCGAAGCCGCGCACCTCGACGGCGCGGCGGCCGGCGTCGAAGGCGGCCAGGTGCACGTCGCGGCGCAGGGCCTCGCGGACGATGACCATCAGGTGCTCCTTGTCGAGCGGCCTGGTGACGACATCGGTGGCGCCCGCCTTCATGGCGGCGACGGCCTGGGGCACATGCGGCCGGTTCTGCAGCATGAAGACGGGCGTGCCCAGGCGCAGCATCTTCACGCGGCGCAGCAGGGCCAGCCCGTCGTCGCCGCCGAGATCGAAATTGGCGATGACGACGTCGGGGCGCTGGCGCTCGAGCGTTGCGAGCACGCCGTCGAGACTGGTGGAAAACACCGTCTGGAAGCCTTCGAGGCGGAACAGCAGGCTCAACTCCTCGCAGGCGTGCACCTCGGGCTCGACGATGTGCACGAGACGGTCGCGGTTGAGATAGGCACGATAGAACAGGTCTTCGGGCATGGCAGTCCCTCGCTTATGGCGGAAGCCTGGCGGCGAGGCCGGAATGCGATTCCGGGGCGGATCGTCCCCCGCGCCAATTCGCGGAGGCTGAAGACCTGCCCAGTGACGCTAGGCTTCGGGATGAAGCACCATCGGAGCATGCACTACGCAATGATGCGCTTCGAGCGGGCCCCTCCCTAGGAGTCGCTACGGAGTATCTAGGGATATATTCCTATTGTAGGACTTTGGTCAACTGATAATGCGGAAAATTCCCCAAAAATGCAACAGGACCGGCGCCTGCGAGGACACCGGTCCTATTGACCACAGCAGGTGACCGGACGCGCCGGCCCCTCGCCTTATTTCTTGGCGGCGGGAGCCTTCTTGGCGGGCGCGGCCTTCTTGGCAGCGGCCTTCTTGGCCGGAGCCTTCTTCGCGGGAGCCTTCTTCACCGCTGCCTTCTTGGCGGGCGCGGCTTTCTTGGCGGGCGCGGCCTTCTTGGCCGGAGCCTTCTTCGCCGGCGCCTTCTTCACGGCGGCTTTCTTGGCGGGCGCGGCCTTCTTGGCGGGCGCCGCCGCTGCCTTCTTGGCCGGCGCCTTCTTGGCGGCGGCCTTCTTCACCGGAGCCTTGGCGGCGGTGGCGGGCTTGGCCGCCGGCTTCTTGGCGGCGGGCTTCTTGGCCGCCGGCTTCTTGGCAGCAGCGGCCGGTTTCGCGGAGACCGACGGGGCCTTCGCGGCAGCCATCGGCATGGACTTGGTTTTGCCACGGAGGGCGTCACGGATTTCGGTCAAGAGAATCTCTTCCTTTGTTGGAGCTGGTGGTTCTGCGGGCGGAGCCGCGGCCTGCGCTTTCCTAATCGTGTTGATGCCCTTGACGACGAGGAACAGAACGAAGGCAACAATGGTGAACTTTACAACCGCATTGATGAACAAACCGATATTGAGCGTTGCCACGCCGGCATCCTTGGCGGCCTGCAGGGAGGTGACTGCAACGTTGTTCGGATTGTTCAGGACCAGGAACAGGTTGGAGAAATCCAGCCGCCCGAGGATCAGACCGATCACCGGCATGAACACGTCATCGACGAGGGAGGAGACGATGGCGCTGAACGCCGCACCGATAATGACGCCGATGGCAAGATCAACGACGTTGCCCTTGATGGCGAAGTCACGAAATTCCTTGAGCATGGACTGGTGTCCCTCCGAGCCTGCCACTCACTCGCACGGCCAACCCTCACGGCCGCACGCCGCAAATCACCAGACTCGCGGCAGCCGGAGAATCATGCATGTCGCGGCGAAATGCAATGGTCCGACTTAGTGTCAACTTGCCGGCGGTGCCTCTCCAGAGGATAGTTCCACCACCGTTGCTCTAGAATGGCGACCGGACGACGAAAATGACCCCCACCTCCTCCGCCGAAACCAGCCTGCGCCGCGCCGTCGACTTCGTGCCCCAGGGACTGGCCGTGTTCGACGCCGAGATGCACCTCGTCGCCTCCAATTTCCGCTACCGCGAGCTGCTCGACCTGCCGGCGCGGCTGGTCGCCCCTGGAACACCGCTCTATGACATCGCGCTGTACCTCGGCCGGCGCGGCGATCTGGGCGACGGCGAGCCGGCGGCGCTCGCCGCCGAACGCGTCGAAATGCTGACGAGCGCCGCCACGTCCGTCTCGCAACGTGTTGGAAAACAAGGACAAACTCTCGAATTCCACTCGGCGCGACTGCCCGATGACGGGCTGGTCATCAGCTTCTCGGACGTGACCGCGCGAGTCGAGGCGGAGGCGGCGCTGGAGCGCGCCAACGCCACCCTCGAGGGCCGGGTGGAGGAGCGCACTGCGACCCTTTTGCGGGTCAACTCGGAGCTCGAAAGCGCCCGCAAGAAGGCCGACGCCGCCAACCGCGACAAGACCCGATTCCTTGCCGCGGCGAGCCACGACCTGCTGCAGCCGCTCAACGCCGCCCGGCTCTACACGGCCACCCTGCTGGAGCGGGCGGCCGGGTCCGAGCTGGCCGCCCTGGCGCAATCCATCGAGGCCTCGCTAAATGCTGTGGAAGAAATCATGTCGGCCCTGCTCGACATGTCGCGCATCGACTCGGGAGCGCTCAAGCCGCAGCCGGCGCCCTTCCGGCTGCGCGACCTGACGCAGAAGATCGCCGTCGAATTCGCCCCCGCGGCGCGGGAAAAATCCATCCGGCTGACCCTCGTCGACAGCTCGGCGGTGGCGCTGGCCGACTGGGCGCTGGTCGCCCGCATCGTCCAGAACCTCGTCTCCAACGCCATCAAGTACACCCGGCCCGGCGGCGCCGTGCTGGTCGGCTGCCGGCGGCGGGGAAGCCGCGTCAGGGTGGACGTGATCGACACCGGCATCGGCTTCAACCGCGACCAGCACGCCCTGCTGTTCGCCGAATTCTCGCGGCTCGAGCAGGGCGCTCGCATGGCGCAGGGCCTGGGGCTGGGCCTGTCCATCGTCGAGCGGCTGGTGTCGGCGATGGGGCTGACGATGGAACTGGCGAGCGTCGAAGGGCGCGGCTCGCGCTTCTCCCTCTATCTGCCGAGGGGCAAGCTGCAGCAGCCGACGGCGGCCGAGAGCGAGCGGCCCGAGGCGACGGCGAGCCTCGTCGGCCTCAAGATCCTGTGCGTCGACAACGAGCGGGCGGTGCTCGACGCGATGGAAGGGCTGCTGGAAGGCTGGGGCTGTGACGTGCGCTCGGCGCGCTCGCTCAAGGACATCGACCGCGATGGCCTCCTGGTCGGCTGGTTTCCCGACCTGGTGCTGATGGACTACCACCTCGACCAGACCTCGGGGCTCGATGCCGTCGAGTGGCTGCGCCACAATGTCGGCGGCCATTTGCCGGCGGCGCTGGTGACGGCGGACCGCACGGCGGCGGTGCGGGCGCTGGCCGAGGAGCGGGGCATCGCCGTGGTCACCAAGCCGGTGAAGCCGGCGGCGCTGCGCGCCACCATCAGCGGCCTCGCCAGCCAGCGCGAGGGCAAGCGGCGCTAGGCGGCCCTACCCCTCCAGCAGGGCGTCGAACTGGCCCTGCTCGATGCGGCTCGCGGCGATGACGGCCTGGGTGCGGCTGTCGACGTCGAGCTTTTGCAGGATGGAGGAGACATGCGCCTTCACCGTCGCCTCAGAGATCGACAGCTCATAGGCGATCTGCTTGTTCATCAGCCCGTCGCTGAGCATCATCAGCACGCGGATTTGCTGCGGCGTCAGCGTGGCGAGCCGCCGGATCAGGGCCGACTGCTCGTCGTCGCCGGCTAGGTTCACTCCCTCGGGCACGAAGATGCCGCCCGCCAGCACGGTGTCGATGGCGGTGCGGATCTCGGCCGGGCCGACGGATTTGGGCAGATAGCCGGCGGCGCCAAGCTCGAAGGTGCGGCGGATGACCTTGTGGTCCTCGACCGCCGAAATGATCATCACCGGCACGTCGGGATATTGCGCGCGCAGCAGCAGCAGGCCGGAAAAGCCGTGGGCGCCCGGCATGTTGAGGTCGAGCAGCACGAGGTCGTAGTCGCGGTCGGCCTCGAGCACGGCGCCGAGGGCGGCGAGGTCGCCCGCCTCGTCAATATCTATGTCCGTCTTGCCGGCACCCCCCGCCAGCGTCTGGCGCAGGGCGGCCCGGAACAGGGGGTGATCGTCGACGATGATGATGCGGCGGCCCATTTTCGCCTCGCTTGGTGGTGCGGCCTTCTAGCAAAGGCACGCGCCTGCGACCAATGCCACTTATGTTGACGGCGCGACGCGTTGCAAAATGCATCGCCGCTTAACGCGTTCTTTACCATGTTCTTGAGACAGTGCGAGCCGAACCCCCGCCCCTTTCGGGGAGTGGGGCCCCGTCTTCATGGTGCTGGGGAACCCCATGGCCCGCGCGTATCAGCAATCCCAGCCAGTCGACTATGACGGCGACCGCGGCTCCTCCGAATGGCAGTCGCTGCGCCAGGAGCTCGTCGCCCTGCTCGACGAGGTGGACGGCCAGGTCGCCCGTACCCGCGCCGACAGCCCGCTGAGCGAGCGCGTGCGCGACGTGCGCCACCAGCTCGTCGAGGCCGAGCAGCACGCGCCGGCCCGGCCGCGCGAGACGCCACGCCCGGCC
>JBDHTK010000191.1:0-5934 GCA_039808625.1 Devosia sp.
GAACGCGGTCGAGTTCACCTTGCCGGGCACGAAGAACCCCGCCCCCGACTTCACCAATCGTGTCCGCGCCCGCGCGCTCGAAAAGGGCCTGATCCTGCTGAACTGCGGCGTCTACGGCAATGTCATCCGCTTCCTGTCGCCGCTGACGATCAGCGACGAGACCTTCTCCGAGGCGCTCGACATCCTCGAGGACAGCCTGCGCGAATGCGCTGCGGAGGCCTGAGACGATGGCGATCGCGGCTAGCCTCCTCGCCCGGCTCAAGGATACCTCGCTCGCCGTCGAATGCGGCTTCGTCGCCGGCCGGCCCGTCGACGCGGCGGCTACCGGACGGACTTTCGACGTTACCAACCCCTCGACAGGCGAGGTCCTGGCGACGCTGCCGGACCTGAACCGCGCCGAGGCCGCCGCCGCCATCGACGCGGCGCAGGCGGCCCAGAAGGACTGGGCCGCTCGCACCGGCAAGGACCGGGCGGCGATCCTGCGCCGGCTGTTCGACCTGATCGTCGCCAATGCCGACGATCTCGCGGCGATCCTCACCGCGGAGATGGGCAAGCCGCTGGCCGAAGCCAAAGGCGAGGTCCTCTACGGCGCCTCCTATGTCGAGTGGTTCGCCGAGGAGGCCAAGCGGATCTATGGCGACACGATCCCCGGGCACCAGCCCGACAAGCGGATCATCGTCGTCAAGCAGCCCGTCGGCGTGGTGGCGGCGATCACGCCCTGGAACTTTCCGAACGCGATGCTGGCGCGAAAGCTGGCGCCGGCCCTCGCCGCCGGCTGCGCCATGGTGGCCAAGCCGGCATCGGAAACCCCGCTCTCGGCCCTCGCCCTCGCCGTGCTCGCCGAGCGCGCCGGACTGCCGGCCGGGCTCTTCAGCGTGCTGCCCTCGACCGATGCGGTCGCCGTCGGCCGCGAGTTCTGCGAGAATCCGAAGATCCGCAAGCTGACCTTCACCGGCTCGACCAATGTCGGCAAGATCCTGATGCGGCAGGGCGCCGACCAGGTGCTCAAGCTCGGGCTCGAGCTCGGCGGCAATGCCCCCTTCATCGTCTTCGACGATGCCGATCTCGATGCAGCCGTCGAAGGCGCGATCGTCTCGAAATACCGCAACAACGGCCAGACCTGCGTCTGCGCCAACCGCCTCTATATCCAGGCCGAAATTTACGACGCCTTCGCGCAGAAGCTTGCCGCGCGCGTCAGGCAGATCAAGGTCGGCGACGGTTTCGAGGCGGGCGCGCTCGCCGGCCCGCTGATCTCGGACAAGGCGCTGGCCAAGGTGGAGGAGCACATCGCCGACGCGACCGCCAAAGGCGCGCAGGTGCTGACCGGCGGCAGGCGCGACCAGCGCGGCGGCCTCTATTTCGAGCCGACCGTGCTGACCGGCGCCACCGCCGCGATGAAGGTCGCGCGTGAGGAGACCTTCGGTCCTGTCGCCCCCCTGTTCCGCTTCGAGACCGTCGCGGAGGTGGTGGCGATGGCCAACAACACCGAGTTCGGCCTCGCCTCCTATCTCTACTCGCGCGACGTTTCGAAGATCTTCCGCGTCGCCGAGGCACTGGAATACGGCATGGTCGGCATCAACACCGGGCTGATCTCGACCGAAGTCGCGCCCTTCGGCGGCATCAAGCAATCGGGTCTCGGCCGCGAGGGCTCGAAATACGGCATCGAGGACTATCTTGAGATCAAATACCTCTGCCTTAGCGTCTAGCTATTGGATTGGCTCTAACGCTTGGAACCCTCGGTTTCGTGCGGCGATGATGGCGTCGGGGTCTGCTTTCCAGATGAAGGGCTTGGGCGTCCGGTTATGCTCGTCGATAAAGCGGTTGATGGCCGCCTGCAGATCGACGACCGAGCGGAAGACGCCGTTCTGCAACCGCCGACGCGTCAGGATGGCGAAGAAGCCCTCGACGGCGTTGAGCCACGAACTCGACGTCGGCGTGAAGTGGAAGGTCCAGCGTGGGTGGCGATTGAGCCATGCCCGCACCTTCTCGTGCTTGTGGGCGGCGTAGTTGTCGAGGACGACGTGGACGATCCTGCCGGCCGGGATGTCGCGCTCGAGGGCATTGAGGAAGCGGATGAACTCCTGATGCCGGTGGCGTTGCATGTTCCGTCCGAACACCGCGCCGGTCAGCACGTCGAGCGCGGCGAACAGCGTGGTTGTTCCGTTGCGCTTGTAGTCGTGTGTCATGGTGGCCCCGCGCCCCTTCTTCAGCGGCAGCCCCGGCTGGGTGCGGTCGAGGGCCTGGATCTGCGATTTCTCGTCGACGCTGAGCACCAGGGCGTGGGCTGGCGGACTGACGTAGAGCCCGACGACATCGTTGAGTTTCTCGGCGAAGGCGGGGTCGTTGGAGAGCTTGAAGCGCCGCCAACGATGCGGGACGAGCCCGTGGGCCTTCCAGATCTTCTGAACCGTGGAGACCGCCAGCCCCGCGGCCTTGGCCATCGCGCGCGCCGTCCAATGCGTCGCCTCAAAGGGCGGCGGCTTCAGCGTCATCGCCACGACCGTCGAGGTCTTGTCTTCGGCGATTGGTGATTTGCCGGGCGGACGGGTCTTGTCACGTAGGAGACCGTCGACGCCTTCTTCCATGAAGCGCGCCTGCCAGCGCCAGACGGTCGTTTTCGCCGTTCCGGTCGCCGACATGATGGCGGACGTGCCGATACCGTCGGCGCTCATCAGTACGATCTTGGCGCGCCAGACGTGCTTCTGTGGTGTGTTGCGATCCCCGACCAGGGCGCCGAGACGCCGCCGGTCGGACTCGTCGAGAGTGATGGAGATCCCAGTGCGCATGGCGCAGACTCGCACAGGCTCGTGCGCCGGGGAATCCACCTTCGGACTCTTCTGTTGCGGTTAATCCACTAGCACGCCCGGAGCGTCCGGGCGCGCCTGTCTGGGCACGACGCCGAGAAAGATGATCAGAACATGCTTCTCGATCTCGTGCTTGAGCGTATCGAGCGTCATGGTCTCGTCCGAGATGAAGCAGCCGAAATGATAGGTGCCGATCGCGGTGATCAGTTCGGCCAGCGCCCTGATGTCGACATCGGCATCGAGCTGGTCGCGCTCCTTGAAGGTACGCAGCATGCGCCGATAGTGCCGTTCGATCAGCCAGCCGAAGATGATCCCGGCGCGGTGGAGACGGCTGCCGGGCTGGAGATAGGGCGCGGACAGAATGACCCGCCAGCATTCCCGGCCGAGCGTGCGCATCGCCTGGTCGGCGAGCAGACGCTCGAAGCCCTGCACGGCCTCCATGGGATCGCCAGGCGGGCTCTGCACGAAGGCGCTACGCTCGGCCCAGGAGCTGTAGGCATGCCGCGCGGCCAGCGCGGTCAGGATGTTCGCCTTGTTGGTGAAGTAGTTATAGACCGTCGCCGGCGCGACCTCGGCAGCCTCGGCGATCTCCTCGATCCGCGTGCTGTCATAGCCGCTCTGCGCGAACAGGCGAGAGGCCGCGCCCAGAATGAGCCCGATGCGGTGCTGCCGGTTGCGCTCTCTCAGTCCGATCACTTTGCTGGCCAAAACGCCCTCCTGTTCCCGCACGAGCCTAGCTCAAAAAATTTTAGAGTGGACTCTTTTTTTATAGTTGACTCTGATTTTGAGACAGCTAAGCTCCATAATTGTTCGACCAGACAGCCAAGGTCGAAATAAATATAACAGAGGGCTGCCTTGACAATGACGGCAACGATTCCAGGTCATGACCTGTCGATATCTGGTGTCTCGAAGACATTCGGAACATTCAAAGCTGTCAAAGACGTCTCTCTAGACATCAAGGGCGGTGAGTTTCTTACGATGCTAGGTCCTTCCGGTTCCGGGAAGACCACCTTGTTGATGATGATTGCGGGCTTTGTGCAGCCCGACCAAGGTAGCATCCACCTCGACAAGCAGCCGATCACGCATCTGCCGCCGGAGTCGCGCAATTTCGGCATGGTCTTTCAGGGCTATGCGCTGTTCCCGCATCTGTCGGTCTTCGACAACGTCGCCTTTCCGCTGAAAGTGCGCCGGCGCCCGCGCGCCGAGATCGAGGAAAAGGTCAAGGCGGCGCTGGAGTTGGTCAAGCTGACGACCCAGAGCGAGCGCCTGCCGCGCCAGCTCTCGGGCGGGCAGCAGCAGCGCGTCGCCCTCGCTCGTGCGCTCGTCTTCACCCCTCACCTTCTCCTGCTCGACGAGCCTTTGAGCGCGCTCGACAAGAAGCTGCGCGCCGAGCTCCAGGAGGAGCTGAAGCGCCTGCACCGCAAGGTCGGCCTGAGCTTCATCTATGTCACCCACGACCAGGACGAGGCGCTGTCCATGTCCGACCGCATCGTCGTGATGAGCGACGGGCGACTGGTCGAGCAGGGCACGCCGAGCGAGCTCTATGATCGGCCCCGCACGGCCTTCGTCGCCGACTTCCTCGGCAAGAGCAATTTCGTGCGCGGCAAGGTCGAGTCCCATGTCGGGGACGGTTTCGTATTCTCCGGGGACGGCGTGCGCTTCGTGCAGAAGGCCCGCGACGCCAAGCCGGGCATCGGCTCGAAGGTCACGGTCGCGCTGCGGCCGGAAAAGCTCTCCATCGTCGCCCCCGGCGCCGAAAGCGACAACCGGCTGAGCGGCGTCGTCAGAGAGTGGAACTATTTCGGTTCGGAGTTCCGCGTCCTCGTCGACACCGCGGGCTGCGGCCCGATCAGCGTCTCCTTGCCGGCCTGGACTGCCGGCAATGCTCCGGAAGTCGGGCAATCCCTCGAACTGGGCTGGAGTGCGCGGGCGGGGATGGAAGTCCAGGAGGCTTAGCGGCCGGACCTAACGACCGGAAAGCCTCATCTTCATCATCAACGAGAACAGGGGATTATGATGGAAAAGCAGAGCTTCGCGGAAGATTGCAGGGCCCTTGCGGCCGAACTCGGCAGCGGCCAGACGCGCCGCGACCTGATCCGCAGCGCGCTCGCGCTCGGCGTCGCGCCGGCCGCGCTGGCACTGGGCGGCGGCGCCGCGCGGGCCCAGAGCGGCAAGGAAGTCGTGCTAGTCAATTTCGGCGGCGTCGCGATGAAGGCCTTCGACGAGGCCTTCGTAAAGCCCTTCGCCGCCCAGGGCGGCAAGATCGTGCTCGACGGCAGCGGCGCGCTGAACGGCAAGATTCTCACCATGGTCCAGTCGCGGCATGTCACCTGGGACATCTGCGACTCCGGCATCACCGGCCTTGCCGAGCTCAGCCCGCGCGGCGCGCTGGAGAAGATCGACTACTCGATCGTCGACAAGAAGAAGCTGGACCCCACCTTTGCCTATGACGAAGGCGTGGTGAACTACATGTTCAGCTCGGTCTTGGCCTGGGACAAGAGCAAGGTTTCGGGCGAGCCGACGCTTGCGGACTTCTTCGACACCAAGAAATATCCGGGCCGGCGCATGATGCGCAAGGACTCGCAGGCGATGCTCGAGCTCGCCCTGATCGCCGACGGCGTGCCGAAGGACAAGCTCTACCCGCTCGACGTCAAGCGCGCCTTCGCCAAGATCGCGACGATCAAGAAGGATCTGCTGTTCTGGAACAGCGGCTCGGAAAGCCAGAGCCTGATGCGCGACGGCGAATGCGTGATGGGCCTGCTCTGGCACACCCGCGCCAATGTGCTCGCCGACGAGACGCAGGGCCGCGTCACCTACACCTTCAAGGACGGCCTGCTCCAGCCCGGCCTCTGGGTCGTGCCCAAGGGCAACCCCGCCGGCAAGGAAGCGATGCGCGCCATCGCCTCGATGCAGCAGCCTGAAGGACAGGTGAAGCTTCTGGCGGCGATGGGCAACGGCCCCTCGAACCCCGCGGCCGATGCGCTCGTGCCGGCGGACCTCAAGAAGAAGAACCCCTCCGACGCTGCCAACGCCGCGATCCAGGCCAAGATCAACGCCGAGTGGTACAAGGCCAACCATTCGAAGACGTTCCAGAGCTTCCTGGACCTGATCTCCTCGTAACGGCTGCGCG
>JBDHTK010000192.1:0-5910 GCA_039808625.1 Devosia sp.
CGTATTTCGGTGGCCACGCAATACCAGGCGCACAGCCTGATACGGCACCTGCAGCGCGGCTGGAACTTCCTGCGCACCGAGCGCAACGAGAGCTTCGACGTGCTGCCGGCCAGCCAGCGCGTCTCGGAGACGCAATGGTACGAAGGCACCGCCGACGCCGTATACCAGAACATGGACATCATCGAGGATTACGGGCCGCGCTACATCGTGCTCCTGGCCGGCGACCACATCTACAAGATGGACTACGAGATCATGCTGCGCCAGCATGTCGACACCGGCGCCGACGTGACCATCGGCTGCCTCGAGGTGCCGCGCATGGAGGCGACGGGCTTCGGCGTCATGCATGTCGACGCGCGCGACCGCATCGTCGATTTCGTCGAGAAGCCGAAGGACCCGCCGGGCATTCCCGACAATCCCGACTACGCGCTCGCCTCGATGGGCATCTATGTGTTCGAGACGCGCTTCCTCATGGAGCAGTTGCGGCGCGACGCGGCGACGCCCGGCTCGTCGCGCGATTTCGGCAAGGATGTCATTCCCTATATCGTCAAGAATGGCTCGGCCTGGGCGCATCGCTTCCCGCGCTCCTGCGTGCGCTCGGCCAACGAGGAAGTCGCCTACTGGCGCGACGTGGGCACCATCGACGCCTACTGGAAGGCCAATGTGGACCTGACCGACGTGTCGCCGCAGCTCGACCTCTACGACCGCGACTGGCCGATCTGGACCTATGCCGAGATCACGCCGCCGGCCAAGTTCGTGCACGACTATGAGGGGCGGCGCGGCGAGGCGGTGAACTCGCTGGTGTCGGGCGACTGCATCGTGTCGGGGGCGCGGCTCGACCGCACGCTGCTGTCGACGGGCTCGCGCGTGCACTCCTACTCGCATCTCGACGAGGCGGTGGTGCTGCCCTATTGCACCATCAACCGCAATGTGCGGCTCAGAAAGGTGGTGCTCGACCGCGGCGTCACCATTCCCGAGGGGCTGGTGGTGGGCGAGGATCCCGAATTCGACAGCAAATGGTTCCGGCGCACGGAGCAGGGGGTGACGCTCATCACCCAGCCGATGCTCGACCACTACCAGGCGAACCGATGATCGAGGTCCTGTCGGTCGCCTCGGAAGCCTGGCCGCTGATCAAGACGGGCGGGCTTGCCGATGTGACCGGGGCGCTGCCGGGGGCGCTGGCGCGGCACGAGGTGCGCATGCGCACGCTGCTGCCCGGCTATCCCGATGTGCTCGGGCCGCTCGAAGGCGCCGAGGCGGTCCGCGACTACGGCGCGTTCTTCGGCGGACCGGCGCGGCTGCTGGCGGGCCGCGCCGGCGGGCTCGACATCGTGGCGCTCGACGCGCCGCATCTGTTCGCGCGGGCGGGCAACCCCTATATCGGGCCCGACCGCAAGGACTGGCCCGACAACTGGCGGCGCTTCGCGGCGCTGAGCTATGCCGCCTACGACATGGCGGCGGGGGCGGGCGAGGGACCGCGGCCCGACATCCTCCACTGCCACGACTGGCAGGCGGCATTGGCGCCCGCCTATGTGCGCTTCAACGGCGCGGTAACGGCCAAGACCGTGCTCACCGTGCACAACATCGCCTTCCAGGGGCTGTTCGGCTGGGACATCTTCAACGAGCTGCGGCTCGACTTCCGCGCCGCGCGCGAGAGCACCATCGAGTATTACGGGCTCATCAACTACCTCAAGGCGGGGCTGCTGTCGGCCGACCGGCTGACCACGGTCAGCCCGACCTATGCGCAGGAAATCAAGACGCAGGCCTTCGGCATGGGGCTCGACGGCGTGCTGTCGGCGCGGGCCGACGCGCTGGTCGGCATCCTCAACGGCATCGACGAGCAGGGCTGGGATCCGCGCACCGACAGGGCGCTGCATACGCGCTACGGGCACAACGACATCGAGCAGCGTCAGGCCAACCGGCGGGCGCTGGAGCTGCGCTTCGGCATCGACGAGTCGCCGGGGCCGCTGTTCTCGGTGGTGAGCCGGCTCACCACGCAGAAGGGCCTCGACATGCTGGTGGCGGTGGCCGACGACATCGTCGCGGCAGGCGGCAAGCTCATCGTGCTCGGCTCGGGCGACACCGAGCTCGAGAACGGCTTCGCCGGCGCGGCGCTGCGCCATCCCGACAAGGTCGGTTTCGTGCGCGGCTACGACGAGGCGCTGAGCCATCTGGTGCAGGGCGGGGCGGACGTGATGGTGGTGCCGTCGCGGTTCGAACCGTGCGGGCTGACGCAGCTCTATGCGCTGCGCTATGGCTGCGTGCCGCTGGTCAGCCGCGTCGGCGGGCTGGCGGACACGGTGATCGACGCCAACGAGGCGGCCATCGAGGCGGGGGTGGCCACCGGAATCGTGTTCGCCCCGGCCGAGGTCGAGGCGCTGCGCGAGGGAATCCTGCGCGCCGTGCGGCTCTACGGACAGCCAAAGGTCTGGCGCAAGATGCAGCGGCGAGGCATGAAGTCGGATGTGAGCTGGGATCTCAGCGCGGAAAAATATGCGGCGCTCTATCGCTCGCTGCTCGGGGTGAACGAGGACAATGACCAACAAGACGATTGAAACAAAGCCCTTCGCCGACCAGAAACCGGGCACCTCGGGGCTGCGCAAGCGCTGCGCCGTGTTCATGCAGCCCAACTATGTCGAGAATTTCGTGCAGGCCGTCATCGACAGCCTCGAGGGCGTCAAGGGCAAGCTGCTGGTCATCGGCGGCGACGGGCGCTTCTACAACGACGTCGCCATCCAGGCGATCATCCGCATCGCCGCCGCCAACGGCTTCGGCAAGGTGATGGTGGGGCAGGGCGGCATCCTGTCGACGCCGGCCACCTCGCACATCATCCGCCACTACAAGGCGTTCGGCGGCATCATCCTCTCGGCCAGCCACAATCCCGGCGGGCCGGAGGGCGATTTCGGCATCAAGTACAATATCGGCAATGGCGGGCCGGCGCCCGAAAAGCTCACCGAGGCGGTGTTCGCGCGCTCCCAGGTCATCGACCGCTACCTCAGCAACGACGCGCCGGACATCGACCTTGCGACCATCGGCACGCAGAAATCGGGCGACATGAGCGTCGAGGTGATCGATCCGGTCGCCGACTATGCGGCGCTGATGCAGACGCTGTTCGACTTTCCGGCCATCGCGGCGATGTTCGCCGAGGGCTTCCGCATGCGCTTCGACGCCATGCACGCGGTCACCGGTCCCTATGCGCACCGCATCCTCGAGGAGATGCTGGGGGCACCGGCGGGGACGGTGGTCAACGGCACGCCGCTGCCCGATTTCGGCGGCGGCCACCCCGATCCCAACCTCGTCTATGCCAAGGATCTCTACGATCTGATGATGGGGCCGGACGCGCCCGATTTCGGCGCGGCATCGGATGGCGACGGCGACCGCAACCTCATCATCGGCCGAAAACGGTTCGTGACGCCCTCGGATTCGCTGGCGCTGCTCGCGGCCAATGCGCCGCTGGCGCCGGGCTACGCCAACGGTATCGTCGGCATTGCCCGCTCCATGCCGACCTCGGCGGCGGCCGACCGCGTGGCCGAGCAGCTCGGCATCGAGATGCACGAGACGCCGACCGGCTGGAAGTTCTTCGGCAATCTGCTCGATGCCGGCCGCGTCACCATCTGCGGTGAGGAGAGCGCGGGCACCGGCTCCGACCATGTGCGCGAGAAGGACGGGCTGTGGGCGGTGCTGCTGTGGCTCAACATCCTCGCGGCGCGCGGGCAGGGGGTGGACGAGATCGTGCGCGACCACTGGGCGATCTATGGCCGCAACTACTATACGCGGCACGACTATGACGAGGTCGACGCCGGCGTCGCCAAGGCGCTGATGGACGACCTGCGCGCGCGCCTGCCCGAAATCGCCAAGGCGCGCTACGACGGCCTCGCGGTCGCCTATGCCGACGATTTCACCTATCACGACCCGGTGGACGGCTCGACCAGCGCCAGCCAGGGCATCCGCGTCGGCTTCGCCGACGGCAGCCGCATCGTGCTGAGGCTCAGTGGAACCGGCACGGTGGGCGCGACGTTGCGGCTCTATCTCGAGCGGTACGAACCGGCGCATGGACAACACGATCTCGACACGCAGTCGGCCCTCTCCTTCCTCGTTTCCCTCGCCGAACGTATCGCCAACATCCGCGAGCGCACCGGCCGCGACGGACCCAGCGTCATTACGTGAGGACCGCCGCATGACACCCCAGCTCGTGCCGCATGGCGGCAGCGCCGCGCAGCTCGGCGCCACCGTCACCGCGGACGGCATCAACTTCGCCGTCTACTCGGAAACGGCGTCGGCACTCTATGTATCGGTCTATGACGAGGCCGACCGAGAGGTCGGTCGTTTCGAGCTCGACGGCCATGACGACAACATCCATCACGGGCTGATCGCCGGCCTCGGGCCGGGCACGCGCTACGGGCTGCGTGCCGACGGGCCGTACGACCCCGACCAGGGGTTCAATTTCGACCCCAACAAGCTGCTCGTCGATCCTTACGCAAGGCGGCTCGACCGCGTCTTCGTGCGCTCGCCGCGCCTCAGGCTGCCGCGCGAGGATGCCGTGGATACGGCCCCGCTGGTGCCCAAGGCGATCGTGCTCACGCCCGACGTCAACAAGCCCGCGAGCCCGCGCCGCAAGGCGCCAGGTCTCATGTACGAGCTCAACGTGCGCGGCTATACCATGCGCCACCCCGGCGTGCAGGGGCCGCTGCGCGGCACGGTCGCCGGGCTGTCGACCGGCCGCGTCATCGATCACCTCAAATTCCTCGGCGTCGACTGCGTCGAGCTGATGCCGATCGCGGCCTTCATCGACGACGGGCACCTGCCGTCGCTGGGGCTCACCAATGCGTGGGGCTACAACCCGGTCAGCTATTTCGCCATCGATCCGCGGCTGGCGCCGCGTGGGCCGCAGGAGCTGCGCTATCTCACCGACCTCTACCGCAAGAACGGCATTTCGGTCATTCTCGACGTGGTCTACAACCACACCGGCGAGGGCGACTATGCGGGGCCGGTGCTGAGCTTCAAGGGACTCGATGCGCGCGCCTACTACCGGCATGTCGAGGTCGACGGCAAGCAGGTGCTGGTCAACGATTCCGGCACCGGCAACACGCTGCGCTGCGACCATCCCATCGTGCAGCGGCTGGTGATCGAGAGCCTGCGCTACTGGGTGGAGCAGACCGGCGTCTCCGGCTTCCGCTTCGACCTCGCGACGGTGCTCGGCCGCGAGCCGGGCTTCAACCCGGACGCGAAGATGCTGCAGATGATCAAGCAGGACCCGGCGCTGAGCAAATGCATCCTCGTTGCCGAGCCGTGGGACCCCGGCCCGGGCGGCTATGGCGTGGGCAAGTTCGGCAAGGAGTTCCGCGAGTGGAACGACACGTATCGCGACGAGGTGCGCGAGTTCTGGCGCGGCGAGCCCGGCAAGGTGGGCGCGCTGGCCGGCAAGGTGGCGGGCTCGGCCGAGATCTACAATTTCGCCGGGCGCAAGCCGAGCGCCGGCGTCAATTTCCTCGCCGTGCATGACGGCTTCACGCTCGCCGATCTGGTCTCGCATGTGGACAAGCACAACGAGGCCAATGGCGAGGACAATCGCGACGGCAACAACAACAATGCCTCGTGGAACTGCGGGGTGGAGGGGCCGACCGACGACCCGGCCGTGCTGGCGGCGCGGCGGCGCGACGTGCGGGCGCTGCTGGCCACGCTGTTCATGTCGCGCGGCCTGCCGCTGGTCCAGCAGGGCGACGAGATGGGACGCACGCAGCGCGGCAACAACAACGCCTATGCGCAGGACAACGAGATCACCTGGGTGGATTGGGAAGCGGCCGATGGCGAGCTCGTCGACTACGTCGCCGCCCTCAATGGCTTCCGCAAGGCGCATGGAGCGCTGACGCGCGACCATTTCCTCGACGGCAAGGAAAAGCACGGCATCCGCGA
>JBDHTK010000193.1:0-5908 GCA_039808625.1 Devosia sp.
CCGAGACCAAGGCCGAGATGAAGCGCGTGCTGAAGGACATCCAGAGCGGCCGCTTCACCTCCGAGTGGATGCAGGAGTACCGTTCGGGCGCCGCCCGCTTCAAGGCGACCCGCCGCCTCAACGACGAGCACCCGATCGAGCAGGTCGGCGAGAAGCTGCGCGGCATGATGCCGTGGATCTCGAAGAACAAGCTGGTCGACAAGGCCAAGAACTGAGGTCTTTGCCTCTCGTGCGAAACGGCCGGCGACTCACACCGCCGGCCGTTTTCATGTCTGTGCCTTTTCGGCACATCCGGCATTGGCACGGATTTCGCTTTCCTGTTTTCGTCAGCGTTTTCGCGCGCTTTTGGAGGCCGGCATGGACAGGATCACCGAAAAGTCGATCGGCATCGACGGCGAAGTCTTTGCCGAGCGCCGCGCCGCGCTGCGGCGGCGCACGCTGAAGGGGGCGGCGCTTTCCTTCAACAAGGGGTTCGGCGCCATGGAGTGCGTGGTGCGAAACGAGTCCCGCAATGGTGCGCTGCTGGCGTTCGGCGACGCGCTCGGCGTGCCGGCGCTGTTCGAGCTTGCCGTCAACGGCGCGGCAGAACGACGGGCCGCGCGCGTGCGCTGGCGCACGGCAACGCTGGTCGGCGTCGAGTTCGTCTGAATGCCGGATGCGCCGCCGGGCGGGCGGCGCACCCGGCCGCTACTCAGTAGGGCGAGCGGCACTGCTTGCGCGGCCCATGGTTGGGCTGGAAGGTGTTGTCCGAGGCCCTGTAGCTGCGATAGTGCGCATAGCACCAGCGTACATGGGCGTTGGAGCCCCTATACACCCGGTAGACACGGCGCGGCGGCGCATAATATTCCGGTCCGTAGTAGTAGCCGGGGCCGTAGTAGCCGTAAGGCAGGCCGAGCCCCAGACCGAGCATCAGGCCCGAAGCACCCCAGCCCCAGCCGTCGCCGTGCCGCCAGTAACGCGGCCTCTCGCGATGCCAGCGGCCGCCGTTCCAGTTCCGGTCGCCGCGCCATTGGTGCTGGGCGCGCCAGTTGCCGTTGCCGCGCCACTGACGATTGCCGTTCCAGTGCGAGGCACCGCCGGGCCGGCGCCAGATGACGCCCGCGTCGTTGCGGTCCATGCGCGCCTGGACGATGTCGGACGTGGCGGAGCCTGCCGGGACGGCGGGGGAGAATTGCGGCATCGCCCCTGCCGATACGGGAGCGCACATGCCGGCCGCGAGCCCGAGCGCCAGCAGACGCGATTTCAACGAGAGGGAGGAAAGAAGCGGTTTCATTGCATTCTCCATAACGGGATGGCGAACTCGTCCTCGCGCCCCTCTCCAAGCGAGGAAAGACGTCACAATGCTGTCGCTTGCCTGAACGGGCGATGAACGCGAAAGGTTCCGTCGCCCGAGGGCTCCGGCAGGGAGGCGCGGGGTTGTGTTTGCGGCGGCTTGAGGGCAAAGCTCGTGGCCATGTCGCTGCGCCTCGCCACCTTCAACGTCGAGAACCTGATGAACAGGTTCGACTTCTCCGGCTTCCGCAACCAGCTCAACGAGGACCGCACGCTGGCCCTGTTCGACATCCGAACCGAGACCGAATACCGCATGCTGGAGCAGGCGCGCGTCATCGCCCATTCCGACGATACCCGGCAGTTGACGGCGCTCGCCATCGCCGCCACGCGCGCCGACGTCATCTGCCTCCAGGAGGTGGACAACATCGAGGCGCTGAAGGCGTTCGAGTACGGCTACCTGTTCAAGATGATCGGCGAGGGCTACCGGCAGAAATACACCACCGCCGGCAACGATTCGCGCGGCATCGACGTGGCTATCATGATGCGCGCCGAGACCATGCACGGCCAGCCGATCGAGTTCGTGCGCATGACCAGCCACGCCTACGTCACCTTCGAGCAGTTCGGCCTGTTCACGCCCGAGCTCGCAGCGCTGGGCCACGAGCCTTCCCAGCGCATCTTCCGCCGCGACTGCCTGGAGGTGGATCTCACCATAGGCGGGGTGCCGCTCACGCTCTATCTGGTGCACCTGAAATCCATGGGGCCGCCGCGCAACGGGCTGGACGGCCGCGCCGCCACCATGCCGTTGCGCATCGCCGAGGCTTCGGCGGTGCGGCGCATCATCGAAAGCCGCTTCGGCCGCGACCATGCCGCCTCCAAGCGCTGGGCGATCTGCGGCGACATGAACGACTACCGCCAGCGCGTGAAGATCGACGGCGATGCCCATTCCGGCTACCGCTTCGAGGTGATCGACGAAAGCGTCTCCTGCCTTGACGTGCTGCTGGCCGGCGGCTTCTGCGAGAACGTGGTGGAGCGGCGGCCGGAGCTGGACCGCTGGACGCTCTACCACACGCGCGGGCCGCAGGAGCGGCACCTGTGCCAGCTCGACTACATATTGCTGTCGCCGGCGCTCGCGGCCCGCAACGCCGCCGTGCCCGACATCGTGCGCGCCGGCCAGCCCTGGCGCACGCCGTTTCCGGCCGGCCAGGAGGTGGAGCGCTTCCCGCGCGCCGGCTGGGACAGGCCGAAGGCGTCCGACCATTGCCCGGTCGCCGTCACGCTGGACCTGGTCTGAGGACGAGGATGGGCTTCGATCTGCCGCGCGGCGTCGTCCTGCCGGTCGAGGACGTCGACGTCCGCCTCGATCCCGAGCCGCATCCGTTCGAGACAAGGCACGCCGCGGCGATCGCCGCGAACTGGGAAGAGGAGCGCGCGGCCAATCCCCATCTGTTCAACGGCACCATGGTGCTGTTTTCCGAGCTTGCCTTGCGCGGGTGCCGGCTGGTCGGCCGGTGCCACCCGGTGCGCTACGCCACCATGCTCTACTGGCGCAGGACCAAGGGCGTCGGCGGCATCGGGCATGCCTTCGCCTTTCCGGCGCTGGTGGCGCGCGACGGCGCGCTGGTGGCGATCCGCATGGGGCGGCACACCGCCAACGCAGGCAGCGTCTATTTCGCGGCCGGCTCGTTCGAGCCGATGGATTTCGTCGGCGGCCAGGTCGATCTCGACGGCAACATGGCGCGCGAGGTGAAGGAGGAGACCGGCCTCGACATCTCGACGGCGCGGCAGGAGGCGACCGACCATATGTTTTCGCTCGGCGGTTCGACGGTGATCTTCCGCCGCTATTTCCTCGACGAGGACGCCGCGACGCTGGCAGGGCGCATCGAGGCGTTCGTGGCCGCGGAGCCGGAGCCGGAGATCGAAGGTCCGGTCGTCATCCGCTCGGCCGCGGACCGGCCGCAAGGCATGACCGGCCATATGGGCGCGATCGTGCGCTGGCATTTCGGGGAAGGGGCCGGCGCCGCGCGCTGACGGATGCTATTCGTGCCTCAGCGCCTCGATCGGGTCGAGGCGGGCGCCGCGCAGCGCCGGGAAGAAGCCGAACACCACGCCGATCAGCGCCGAGAAGCCGACCGCCAGCAGGATCACCGCCGGGTCGGGCGCGAAGGGGATGTCGAGCGTGAGCGAGGCGAGGCCGGCAAGCGACAGGCCGATGGCGATGCCGATGAGGCCGCCCAGCAGCGACAGCACGGTCGCCTCGACCATGAACTGGACGAGGATGTGCTTCTCGTGCGCGCCGATGGCCAGCCGGATGCCGATCTCGCGCGTGCGCTCGGTCACCGACACCAGCATGATGTTCATGATGCCGATGCCGCCGACCAGCAGCGACACGGCCGCCACCGCGCCCAGCATGCCGGTCATGGTGGCGGTGGCGCTGGCCATGGTGTCGGCGATCTGGGTCATGTCGCGGATGGAGAAGTCGCTGTCCCGGTCCTGCGGAACGTGGCGGGCGTCGCGCAATATGTCCTCCACGCGCGGCAGAAGCTCCGAGGTCGGCGTGGCGTCGTCGGCGGCGACATAGATGTTGTCGATGTTGCGGTTGCCGGCGATGCGGCGCTGGAAGCCGGCGAGCGGCATCAGCACCACGTTGTCCTGGTCCTGGCCGAAGCCGGTGTATCCTTTCGGTGCCAGCAGGCCGATGATCTTGCAGCTCGAACGGTTGACGCGGATGATCTCGCCGTCGGGATCGCCGGCGCCGAAGAATTGCTGGCGCACCGTCTCGCCGATCAGGCACACGCCGGCGCCGCCGCGCGTCTCCGAATCGGAGAAGGCGCGGCCGGAGGCGAGCGACCAGTCGCGCGCGACCAGGAAGTCGCTGTCGGTGCCGGTGACGCCGCTGGCGATGCTTTCGGTGCCGTAGATGACGCGCACCTGCTTCTGCGAGGCGGGCGCGATGGCGCGCGCGCCGGTGAGGTGGGCAACCAGCGCGGCGAGGTCCTTGTCGGTGAGGGGGCGCGTGACCGCATCGGGCGTGCCGGGGCCGGCGGGCCGGCCGGCGCGCACCACCAGCAGGTTGGAACCCAGCTTGGAGATGTCGGCCTTGACCTTCTCGGTCGTGCCCGAGCCGATGGTCAGCATGGCGATGACGGCGGCGACGCCGATAACGATGCCCAGCAGCGTCAGGAAAGAGCGCAGCGCGTTGCGCCGCACCGAGCGCAGGGCGAGGCGGACGGTCTCCCAGATCATGGGGCAGGCCCTCCGCCCCGATGTATCCCTCTCTGACCGGGGAGGAATGCCAGGGCTTGCGGCATCGAATATGCGCAGGCCACCATCACGCCATCTCCGCATTCAGCGTATCGGAGGCCACGCGCCCGTCGAGGAAGCGCACGATGCGTTGCGCATAGGCGGCGATGTCGGCCTCGTGCGTGACCATGACGACGGTCAGCCCCTGTTCGCCGTTCAGCCGGCTCAGCAGCTCCATGATCTCGTGGCTGCGGGCGGTGTCGAGGTTGCCGGTCGGCTCGTCGGCCAGCAGAAGGGTGGGACGGGTGACGATGGCGCGCGCGATCGCCACGCGCTGCTGCTGGCCGCCGGAAAGCTCGGCCGGCGTGTGGTGCTCGCGCCCGGCGAGCCCCACCTCGGCCAGCGCCTGCAAGGCCAGCCTGCGCCGCGCGGCGGCGGGCGCGCCGCGGTAGATCAGCGGCAGCTCGACGTTCTCGGCCGCCGTGGTGCGCGGCAGCAGGTTGTAGCCCTGGAAGACGAAGCCGATGTGCAGGTTGCGCAGCCGCGCGCGGCGGTCGCGGTCGAGCCGGCCGGCGTCCAGCCCCATGAAGGAATAGGTGCCGGCGGTCGGCGTGTCGAGGCAGCCGATGATGTTCATGGCCGTCGACTTGCCGGAGCCGGAGGGGCCCATGATGGCGACGAACTCGCCCTGGGCGATAACAAGGTCCACGCCGGCCAGCGCGTGCACCCTGGCCTCGCCGTGGCCGTAGGTCTTCCATACGTCGTCGAAGCGGATGAGCGGGGCGCCGGGCTGCATGGTGCTCGCCGGTCAGCCCCGCTGCTGCGAGGCGAGGATGACCTGATCGCCCTCGGAGAGGCCGGACAGCACTTCCGTGCGCTCGCCGTCGGTGGCGCCGATCCTGACGTTGACGGGCTGCGGCGCGCCGTCCTTGAGCACATAGAGCAGGCGCGTGCCGTCCGCCGGCTTCGGCTGCTGGGCGCGCTCGCCGTTGCCGGCGGGGCGCGCGCGGCGGCCCATGAACATCGACAGGAAGCTGAAGCCCTCATTGCGCCGGGCCTGCACCGGGCGGTAGCGGAAGGCGCTGGAGGGCACGGTGAGCGCGTCCTTCGCATGCTTGGTAACGACCGAGACGGTGGCGGTCATGCCGGGCCGCAGCAGCAGTTCGCCGTTGTCGACGTCGAGCCGCGCATCGTAGGTGACGACGCCGTCGGTGGTGACCGAGGCGTAGGAGATGTCGCGGATCTCGGCGTCGAAGGGCCGGTCGGGGAAGGCGTCCACGGTGAAGCGGGCAGGCTGGCCGGGCTTGACCTGGCCGATGTCGGCCTCGTCGATCGCCGCCTTCAGCTCCATGTTCTTCAGGTCGGCCGCGATGACGAACAGCACCGGCGCCTGCAG
>JBDHTK010000194.1:0-5906 GCA_039808625.1 Devosia sp.
CGCATCCAGGTCGGCCGCATCAGCCATTTCGGCCTGATGGAGATGAGCCGCCAGCGCATCCGCTTCGGCGTCGTCGAAAGCTCCACGCACAAGTGTCCGACCTGCAACGGCACCGGCCTCGTGCGCTCGGTCGAGAGCGTGGCGCTGATGGTCATGCGCAATGTCGAGGACCATGTCCTCAAGCGCCCCCACCAGTCGATCAACGTGCGCGTGCCGGTGGACGTCGCGCTCTACATCCTCAACGGCAAGCGCGGCACGCTGGCCGCGCTCGAGGCCAAGCACGGCCTGTCGATCACCATCGTCGCCGACGACCATGTCGGCCCCCAGCATTACGTCATCGAGAAGGGCGAGGCGCGCATCGCCAGCGGTGACCTGCCGCCGCCGGCGCATATCCGCGTCGACACCGCCGCCATCGACGAGGACGACGAGGCCGACGCCCTGGTCGAGGACGAGGACGAGGTCGCCGAGGAGGCCCGCGCCGACGACACGGGCGAGCGCAATGGCCGCCGCCGGCGCCGCCGCCGTGGCGGC
Source organism: Devosia sp. (assembly GCA_039808625.1). Lineage (GTDB taxonomy): Bacteria > Pseudomonadota > Alphaproteobacteria > Rhizobiales > Devosiaceae > Devosia_A. The sequence goes on from JBDHTK010000194.1 coordinate 532, forward strand.
CGCGACGACCGGCAGGACCATCGCGAGCGCGCTCCGGCGCCGGCTGCCGCCGACGCTGCCGGGAGCGACGAGGGCGAGGCCGAGGACAGCGACGAAGCCGCCGCGGCGCCTGCCGAGGGCGAGCCGCGCGGCGAGAACGGCGAGCGCCGCCGGCGCCGCCGTGGCCGCCGCGGAGGGCGTCGCAACCGCCGCGAGGGTGGCGATCCGGTGAACGGCGAGGCCGCGCTCGGCGAAGCGGCGGAAGCCGGCGAGGTCGCGGCCGCGCCGATCAGCGAGGCCGGGGCCGAGCACATCGCCGCCACCGTGCTGATGCAGGACGCCATCGCCGCCGAGGCCGGCATCGAAGCGCCGGCCGCCGAAGCGGCCGAGGCCAAGCCGCGCCGCACGCGGCGCAGCCGCAAGCCGGCTGAGGACAGCGCCGAAGCCACGCCCACCGCCGAGGTACCCGACCTGGCCGCGGCCGCCGAGGTCGAGGGCGCCCGCCCCAAGCCCCGCCGGAGCCGCGCCAAGGTGGCCCCGCCGCCGGCCGAAGCCGAGGCCGTTGCCGCGGCGGACGCCATCGCCACGGCAGAGCCGACGCCGGAGCCTGCGCCGGTGGCATCGGCGCCGGCCGAGGCGCCCCCCGCCGAGGAGGCGCCGCGCAGGGCCCGCAAGGCCCTGCCGCCCGACGAGATCGTGGTGAGCAGTTCGGCAGCCGCGCCGGCCGAGGAAAAGCCCAAGAAGGCCGGCTGGTGGCAGCGCGGCTTCTTCGGGAGCTGAGATCCAGGGCCGCCTGCGGGCGGCCCTTTTCCTGCCGGGCAGACAATGGCGAGGCGTGCCGTTTGACGCTAGGGTCCGGCCATGTCGCGGACCGAACGCCTGCTCGAACTGCTGCAGATCCTGCGCCGCCACCGGGCGCCCGTCTCCGGCGCCACGCTGGCGGCCGAGCTCAACATCTCGCTGCGCACGCTCTATCGCGACATCGCCACGTTGCAGGGCCAGGGCGCCAGCATCGAGGGCGAGGCGGGCCTCGGCTACGTGCTGACGCCCGGCTTCATGCTGCCGCCGCTGATGTTCTCCATCGACGAGCTGGAGGCGCTGGTGCTCGGCGCCGACTGGGTCGGCAAGCAGCGCGACGATACCCGGCTCAGCACCGCCGCCGGCAACGCGCTGAGCAAGATCGCCGCCGTGCTGCCGCCCGAGCTGCGGCGCGAGCTGGACGCCGGCTCGCTCTATGTCGTGCCGCGCTACGGCGCGCCGCAGGCCCAGATCGACCCTTCGCTGCTGCGCGACGCCATCCGCAAGGAGCAGACGCTGCGCATCGTCTATCGCGACGATACCGGCCAGGAGACCGAACGGGTCATCTGGCCCTTCGTCATCGGCTTTTTCGAGCAGCACAAGACGGTCGGCGCCTGGTGCGAGCTGCGCGCGGATTTCCGGCACTTCCGCATCGATCGCATCGCGGCGCTGGCGCCGACGGGCGAACGCAGCCCGCGCCGCCGCCACGCCCTGCTGAAGGAATGGCGCGCGCGCCGCGAGGCCGAACAGCCGTGAGGCGTCACGCGGCCCGGACGAAGCGCGCCAGCCGCGCCAATGCCTCGTCCACCGTCTCGCGGCTCCCGGCGTAGGAAAAGCGCACGAAGCGGTTGCCGTTGGCGCGGTCGAAATCGACGCCCGGCGTCGCCGCCACGCCCGCCACGTCCAGGAGCCGCTTGCAGAAGGCGAGGGAATCGTTGGTGAAACGGCCGACATCGGCATAGGCGTAGAAGGCACCGTCGCCGTCCCTGACGCCGAGGCCGATGGCGCGCAGCCCGTCGCCGAGCACCTGCCGGTTGGCGGCGTAATGCGCTTTCTGCGCCTCGTAATAGGGGCGCTCGCCCAGCGCCACCTTGGCCGCCACCTGGCTGAGGGTCGGCGCCGAAATGAAAAGGTTCTGCTGCAGGATCTGCGCGCGGCGCAGCACATCGTCGGGCAGTACCATCCAGCCGATGCGCCAGCCGGTCATGCAGTAATATTTCGAGAAGCTGTTGATGACGATGGCGTCACGCGTCAGCTCCAGCGCACTGACCGAGGGGCCGCGATAGTCCAGCCCGTGGTAGATCTCGTCGGAAATGAAGCGGATGCCGAGCCGCCGGCAGGTCGCGACGATGCCGGCGAGCTCGTCGCGGCCGAGCGCGGCGCCGGTGGGATTGGCCGGCGAGGCCAGCAGCAGGCCGGCGAACGGCTCGGCCGCGTGCGCCGCTTCCAGCGCCGCAGGCGTGAGGCGCCAGCCCGCAGCCGCCTCGATGGCGATCTCGACCGGCCGAAAGCCCAGCCCGCTCAAGGTGTTGACATAGGCCGGATAGCCCGGCCGGGTGACGGCGATGCGCGCGCCGGGCGCGAAGGCAGCGTGGAAAGCGAGGATGAAGCCGGCCGACGAGCCCATCGTCACGATGAGCGAGTCGCGATCGACGGTGACGCCGTGCTGCTCGGCGTAGTAGCGCCTGAGCCCGTCGCGCAGCGCCGGCAGGCCGGCGAAATGCGTGTAGGTCTGCGGCGCGTCGAGCACCGCGCGCACCGCCTCGCGCACCCTTGGTGCCGGCGGCGCGGCGGGCTCGCCCACCTCGAGGTGGCAGATGCTGCGCCCCTCGCCTTCGAGCGCCCGCGCCCGCGCGTTGATCTCCATCGCGTAAAAGGGCTCGATCCCCGCCATCCCGCCGCCACCTTGCTCGTCGTATCGTTGCGCCTCGCCTAGCCGCCCCGGCGCCATCTCTCAATAGAATTTGATCCGGGGGGCCGGGACGTGCTTAGCGTCCAAGGTGTAACTTCGCCGTTGGCCTTTTTCGGAGCTGCCATGTCGCGCCTGAGTCTCGCTCTCGTCCTCCTCGTCGGCATCATGGCCGGCGGCCTCGGCGTCGCGCTGCTCGACCGGCAGCCGCAAAAGCTCGACGCCGCCGAGGTCAACGCGCTGGTCGAAGCCTATCTGATGGACGACCCGACCATCCTCAAGCGCATGTCCGACAAGCTCGCCTACACGCAGCGCGTGGCCGCGCGCGACGCGCAGAAGGCGCTGCTCGAGATGCACCATGCCGAAATCTACGACGCCAGCGGCAATGTCGTGCTCGGCAACCCGGCGGGCGACGTCACGCTGGTCGAGATGTTCGACTACAATTGCGGCTACTGCCGCGGCGCCCTGCCCGATCTCGCGACGCTGATGGCCGAGGATCCCGGCCTCAAGGTGATCCTCAAGGAATTCCCCATCCTCTCGGACGGCTCGGTCGAGGCCGCCAAGGTGGCCGTGCTGGTCAACAACGACGACACGCTCGACTACTGGGCCTTCCACCAGAAGCTGTTCGCCAGCCGCGGCCAGGTCGGCGCCGAGGCGGCGCTGACGGCCGCCGAGGCGGTGGGCGGCAACCGCGTGGCGATGATGATCGACATGAACGGCAAGGCGGCCGGCGACGCCATCCAGCAGAGCTACCAGCTCGCCTCGGCGCTCGATATTTCCGGCACGCCGACCTACATCATCGGCGACGAGCTGATCCCCGGCGCCATCGGCATCGACGCGCTGCGCGGCAAGATCGCCAACATGCGCGCCTGCGGCAGCACCGTGTGCCCGGCGCCGGAAGGCTGAGCCGCGCCGATTCTCGTGCAATCGGCGCCGAGACGCTTGCCTCGGGGCCGGCGCCCGTGCACAAGCGGGGCATGCCCAGACGCATCCTCGTCCTCAACGGTCCCAACCTCAACATGCTGGGGGTCCGTGAACCCGCGACCTATGGCTCGCAGACCCTCGCCGAGATCGAGGCCATGTGCGTCAGCGCCGGCGCCGGTCTCGGCCTCGACGTCGCGTGCCGCCAGTCGAACCGCGAGGGCGAGCTGTGCGAATGGATCCAGGCCGCCTACGGCAATACCGACGGCATCGTCCTCAATCCCGGCGGCTATTCGCACACCTCGGTCGCCATCCGCGACGCGCTGAGCGCCGTGGCCATCCCGACCATCGAGGTGCATCTGAGCAACATCCACGCGCGCGAGGCGTTCCGGCACCATTCCTTCGTCTCGGCCGTCGCCGTTGGCGTCATTTGCGGGCTCGGCGCCACGGGGTATAGACTGGCGCTCGAGGCTCTGGCCGAGCGGCTCGGCGCTTGAACGACCGCACCGACAAAGAAGAACACGTGCCCAAGGAGGCAGAACCGATGCCCAAGGACGCCCCGGCCGACCAGGCCCTCATCGAGGCCATCGCCAAGCTCCTCAACGAACAGAACCTGGCCGAGATCGAGATCGAGCGCGACGATTTCCGCGTGCGCGTGACCCGCATCTATGCGCAGAGCGGCGTGCAGCAGGTGATGGTGCCGGCCGCTGCCCCCGTCGCGGCCGCCGCGGCTCCGGCGCCGCTGGCGCCCGCCGGCGCGGCCGCCGCCGCCAAACCCACGCTGGCCGACGACCTCGCCTCCAACCCCGGCACGCTGACCTCGCCGATGGTGGGCACCGCCTATCTCTCGCCCGAGCCCGGCAAGCCGGCCTTCGCGGCGGTGGGCACGCGCGTCACCGAGGGCCAGACCGTCCTCATCATCGAGGCGATGAAGACCATGAACCAGATCCCGGCGCACAAGTCGGGCGTCGTCTCGCGCATCCTCGTCGACGATGCCGCGCCGGTCGAATACGGCCAGCCCCTCGCGGTCATCGACTGAGATGTTCAACAAGGTCCTGATCGCAAACCGGGGCGAGATCGCGCTCCGCGTGCTGCGTGCCTGCAAGGAGCTGGGCATCCAGACGGTCGCCGTCTATTCCACGGCCGACCGCAACGCCATGCATGTGCGGCTGGCCGACGAGAGCGTCTGCATCGGGCCGCCGCCGGCCAAGGATTCCTACCTCAACGTGCCCTCGATCCTCGCCGCCTGCGAGATCTCGGGCGTCGACGCGGTGCATCCCGGCTACGGGTTCCTCAGCGAGAATGCGCGCTTCGCCCGCATCCTCAAGGAGCACAAGATCACCTTCATCGGCCCGTCCGAGCACCATATCGCCATCATGGGCGACAAGATCACCGCCAAGCAGACCGCCCAGGACCTCGGCATCCCGGTGGTCCCCGGCTCGAAGGGCGCCGTCAGCACCGAGGACGACGCGCGCGCGACGGCGGCCGAGATCGGCTATCCGGTGCTGATCAAGGCCACGGCGGGCGGCGGCGGGCGCGGCATGAAGGTAGCGCATTCCGAGCTCGACCTGCTCAACGCCTGGTCGACGGCGCGTAGCGAGGCCAAGGCGGCCTTCGGCAACGAGTCCGTCTATATGGAGAAGTATCTCGGCAAGCCGCGGCACATCGAGGTGCAGGTGATGGGCGACGGCCAGGGCAATGCGGTGCACCTGGGCACGCGCGACTGCTCCCTGCAGCGCCGCCATCAGAAGGTGTGGGAAGAGGCCTC
>JBDHTK010000195.1:0-5859 GCA_039808625.1 Devosia sp.
CGTGCTGCGCCTGACGCCGCCGCTGCACGACCACGCGGCGGGCGCCGAGTGCCCGGCCTGCGCGGCACGCGGCGACGTGCGGGCCCTGCTGTTCGATCTGTTGCAGGCGGCGCGCGCGCCGGGCGGCACGCCGCTGCGCGAGGTGATCGTCGACGCCTCGGCGCTCGCCGACCCGCAGGCGGTGGTGGAGCGGCTGGAACGCGGGCGCGTCCCGGCCTTCGGCCTCAGGGACCATACCGTGGCGCGGAGCTTTCACCTGGCGAAGGTGGTGTAGGCGACGCCCCTCATCCGTCCTGCGGGCACCTTTTCCCCGGAGGGGAGAAGGCCGCTTGCCTCGGCGCCGGCAGCCGCCCCTACGGCGTCAGGTCCTTCGGCGGGGTGAGGCCGTGGATCAGGCTCGCGGTGGTGACGGTGTTGGCGAGCAGGCACGCGATGGTCATGGGACCGACGCCACCCGGCACCGGGGTGATGCAGCCGGCCACCTCGGCGGCGGAGGTGAAATCCACGTCGCCGACGACGCGCGTCCTGCCCTCGCCCTTGTCGGGCGCCGGCACGCGGTTGATGCCGACATCGATGACGGCCGCGCCCGGCTTGAGCCAGTCGCCGCGGATCATCTGCGGGCGGCCCACGGCGGCGACGACGATGTCGGCCTGGCGCACGAGGCCCGGCAGGTCGCGGCTGCGCGAATGGGCGATGGTGACGGTGCAGTTCTCGCGCAGCAGGAGCTGCGCCATCGGCTTGCCGACGAGGTTGGAGCGCCCGACGATGACGGCGTGCTGGCCGGCGAGGTCGCCCAGCGCGTCGCGCAGCAGCATGAGGCAGCCGAGCGGCGTGCAGCTCACCGGCCCGGCCAGCCCGATCTGCAGCTTGCCCACCGAGGCGGGCGTGAAGCAGTCGACGTCCTTGTCGGGCGAGATGGTGGCGATGATGCGGTTGGGGTCGATGTGCCGGGGCAGCGGCAATTGCACGAGGATGCCGTGGATGGTTGGATCGGCGTTGAGGCGCTCGACCAGCGCCACGACTTCGGCCTCGGGCGCGGTCTCGGGCAGCTCGTATTTCTCCGAGTGCATGCCGACCTCGACGGTCTGCTTCGCCTTGTTGGCGACGTAGATCTCGCTGGCCGGGTCATGCCCGACGATCACCACGGCGAGGCCGGGGGTGATGCCGTGCGCCGCCCGGAGCGCCGCCACATGCCCGGCGATGCGGGTGCGCAGATCCGCGGCGAAGGCTTTGCCGTCGATGATGCGTGCTGTCATGGCGCGGCTATTTCACACTGCGGCTTGTATCTCAACCCCCGCGCCGACGAGGCCGTCGCGGACGGCCCGGGCGATGCCCACCGCGTCGGGCGTGTCGCCGTGCACGCACAGCGACACGGCGCGCGTGGCAAGGACCGTGCCGTCGGCGGCGACGAGCTCGCCGGCCTCGGCGAGGCGCAGCGCGCGGGCGGCGATGGCGGCCCGGTCGTGCAGCACGGCGCCCGGCATCTGGCGCGGCACGAGCAGGCCGTCGGGCTGGTAGGCGCGGTCGGCATAGGCCTCGCGGATGACGCGGAAGCCGAGGGCCTCGGCCACCTCGACCTGCGCCGAGCCGTCGATGGCGAGGACGGCGAGGTCGCGGGCGAGGCCGGCGACGGCGGCGAAGAAGAGCGCGGCGATGGAGGGCTCCTCGGCGGCCATGTTGGCGAGCGCGCCGTGCAGCTTGACGTAGCGCACCGGCCAGCCCTCCGCCTCGCCCAGCTCGACGAGGCCGCGCACCTGCGCGCGGACAGTGGCGTCGAGCTCCTCGGGCGGCAGCAGCCGCCGCCTGCGGCCGAAAGTCTCGCGGTCGGGGAAGCCGGGATGGGCGCCGGCCACGACGCCGCGCGCCTTTGCCGCCCTGAGCGCGGCGCGCATGCTGCCCTCGTCGCCGGCATGGCCGCCGCAGGCGATGCTGGCCGACGAGACGATGTCGAGCAGGGCGAGATCGTCGCCGACGCCCTCGCCGAGATCGGCATTGAGGTCGAGCCGGCTCATGCGGCGACCGGCGCGAAGGTGACGGCGCTGCCGGGGCGCAGCTGCGCGAAGCGGTCGAGATCGGCGTCGACGACGGTGGCGAGGCGCGGATAGCCGCCGGTCGGCTGGTGGTCGCGCATCAGCACGACCGGGGCGCCGTCGCCGAGGATCTGGATGTCGCCGGGCACGATGGCGTCGGAGACGAGGCCGAGCCGGCGCTGCTCGCGGAACAGGCCCGCGGGGTCGTCGAGCCGCACGCCCATGCGGTCGAGCGCAGCGGAAATGCGGAACGCGGTTTCGGCGAAGGCGCGGCGCAGCGCCGGCTCGAAGAGTTCGGCATGCAGGCCCCAGACGACGCGGATCGGCCCCTCCGGGGCGGGCGGCGGAGGCGCCACCGGCTGGCCCGCCGCGCCGAGCACGAGGCGGTCGCCGGCCCTGAGCGCCCTGCCCTTGTAGCCGCCGAGCCCGACCGTGACATTGGTGGCGCGGCTGCCGAGCACGGCCGGCACGTCGAGCTCGTGGGTGAGGCGCAGATAGCCGTAATTGCCGGGCGCCGGGGGCACGTCGAGACGCGCGCCGGCGGCGAGGTCGTGGCGCGCCGGACAGGCGAGCGAGAGCGGCCCGTCGGTCTCCAGGCTCAGCCCCTGCGTGAACTCGATGGCCGTGCCGCCGGCGATGGGCAGCGCCGCGCCGGCGGCGGCGAAGGCGGCGCGGTCCATCGGCCCCGAGGCGCTGATGCCGTGGCGCAGCATGCCGAAGCGGCCGGCATCCTGGAGCGTCGCCAGCGGCCCGGCGCGAAGGATGGTGAGCACCGTCATGCGGCCGCCGCGAAGCGCACGCCGTCGCCCGGGCCGAGCCGCAGCGGCGGATCGGCATCCGGGACGAAGTTCTGGAACACGGTTCGGCCGATGACGTGCCAGCCGGTGCGGATGGGGGTGGCTGGAATGGCGGTCTGCCCGGCGGCGAACAGCACCGTGCCGGCCGGCACCAGCGGCCGCACCGTGGCGCGCCGCGGCACGACGAGGTCGTCGGGATGCAGGCCGCAATAGACGAAGCCCGGCGCGAAGCCGATGGCGAGAACGCGCAGCCGCGCGGCCGTATGGCGGGCGACGAACTCGGCCGGCGTGCGCCGCAGCAGGCCCGCGACGGCCGGCAGGTCGGCGCCGTCATAGACGATGGGGATGGTGGTGACGCCGGCCGGCAGGGGCGCCGGTGCGGCCCCGAGGCGGAGGCGCAACTCGCCGGACAGGCGCCAGAAATCGACACCGGCGCGGATGCGCAGCAGCACCGAGACGAGCCCCGGCGCCACCTCCTCCACGCCCTCGGGCGGGTCGGCTTCGAGGGCGGCGGCAAAGCCGATGGCGCGGCGATTGGCGCTGTCGGAGAGCGTCGCGGCGAAGCGCACCAGCACGGCACGGGTGCCCAGCGGCACGATGCTGGCGCGGTCGCGGAGGGAGGTATCGGCCGTCATGGCGCTGTCTTAGCCGAGGGTTTTCGGCGAGGCGACGGTTTTGTGCCGGGCCTTGCGGTGTGCCCGGCCCCGGCGCCAAGGCGCGGCCATCGGGCAGGCCGGCGGGCGGTCGACCCGCTTCCGGCCGCGAAAGCTGCTGGAAGCGGCGGCCGCCAGCGTGTAAATGCGGCGCTGTTGCAGGCACCTGGCGGCTGCCCGGCAGAGCGATGGCCTTGCCCATGAGCCTGCCGCGAGCCGTCAAGCGCCTGGATCGGCATGGAAGAGTGTCCGAGTGGTTTAAGGAACTGGTCTTGAAAACCAGCGACGGGGCAACCCGTCCGTGGGTTCGAATCCCACCTCTTCCGCCAAAATATAAGGCCAACCACCTGAATTTGACGTAAATTCAGGTGGTTGGCCTGTCTCAACCTCTCAAAACATCCGCAAAATAGATTGGCTGTTGGCAGTGCTTTTTGGACGCTAGGTGCTTTTGAAGATAAGCGGCTAACTCAGACGTAGCGCTTCGGCACCGCCACCCCGCCTTTGCGGAGAATTTCGGCATCCACACGGAAGATGTCAGGCACATTGATCTTGCCATTGGCACGCTCTTCCATCACGCCGACATCGCGCATTGAAGACAGTAATGCGGACGGCTCGTCACCTGCCAAGAACTTCACGGGAGTGCGCGATTCCGACGAGGCGTTTTCCCGGATCCTATCGATGACGTGCTCGGCTGCCCAGATTGCGAGTAACTGCTGGCGTTCCATTGGAACGAACTGGCGGCGTAACGCATCAAGCGCCGGCTGAATCCATGGGTAGTCCTCGTAAAGTTCCTCAAGACGGCTGCGCGAGGCCCAGCGCACCCCCTCTTGCAGACCGAGATGATCGACTGCGCGTCCCACCGGAGCGGGATAATGCTCCGCGGCTTTCTTCCAGGCAGTGAGAAAACTGCGAGGCGAGCAAGTTTGCGCAGCATCACTGAGGTGCAGCGGCAACCATGTGTAGACGCGGCCTCGCTTCTTGTTATTACCCATGAACTCGCCAGCAAGCCCATTGATAATCCGCGCTTGAGATTCAGCGTGGTCCCAACTGTGGGCGCCGGCAATCGGCAGCGCGTTCATCGCCTGTTCGCGTTCAGCCAGCAGCTTGAGCGGTTCGCTCGCGCCCTCCGATCGCTGCAATTCAAATAAAAGTAGGCCGTACAGCTCGGTTGGTCGCCAGAATAGGTCAACGTGATCATTTTTGATCTTCGAACTGTCGGGAAAACGGAAAAGCTCTTGATCAGCAAACTGATCCACACGCATAAAAATCTTGGCGCGAATTGCGCTAAAGGATTGCAGCCCAACTGCTAGCTCTAGAAGAGCACGAGTCAACCGGCGGATGCTTTCCCATTCACGCCCAAGCCGATCGAGCGCGTCAAATACAACTAATAGCGTCTGGCCCGAACTTATTAGCGCATCGTCGGCAGCGGAGAGCGTGACCGAATAAAGATTGGGATCAATCTTCAAAGTGTTAATGATACTCTCTAGCGGCCCACAATATCTGCCCGGTAGGGCGTGAGACGCGATCCTAATTAGAACAGCACGCCAGATTAGGTCGGGATCAGTCCCTTTTGCGTAAAGGTCAGTTATCTCGTCGACTGTTGGAGCGGTCTCGCTGACCTTGCTCGACCCATTAAAGCCAATTACCACCTCGGCGTTGGCCAAAAGCTTGTGTTCATAGACGATGGCTAACCGCTGGCGGAGTTCTTTGCTGAGCAGGGCGTGTGTCCAGAAACTTTTACCCATCCCGCGGTTGCCGACAACTAGTTGGCGTCGGAGATCGAGGACGCCGCGATGCCCCTCGGGGAGGAATGCCTGCTCAACCAAGATCATTGCGTTAGGCTCTACGCGGGGCGATGGGTCAAATTCCGCCATCGCAGCTCGGATCGCTACGAAGTCTAGGTCGATAGCGCTCATATACCGAATCCGTCGGCTGCCGTCGCGCTCGCCACCGCATCGTCGAGGCCAGAGAGGAACTGGCGATATGTCTGCTCGTAGAAGGATTGCGTGAGCTGATCCGGTATCCGTGCAGGATCGAAGTCAACGAAGCTCTGGCTAAACGGCACGATCAGCGGCCAGTGGGGTGCAGACTCATCGGCGCGTGCAAATCTAAGAGACTCGGCGGCTTCCTCACCGTCACTTTCGGCATCGTAGATGTGTTCAGAGAAGAGTTCGTACATATCGTCGACGAAGCGTTCGGCTATATCTGGGTCAAGGCTTGCCTTGGCGTACACCGGCTTTAACATTGTTCGCCACTCGGAGTCCCGCCCCTGTGTTGCGTCTCGCTGCGCGAGCAATTGCAACGCGGCAAACAGAGCTCGATAGCTTTCGATGGTCTGTTTTTGTGCGGTGCCAAAAAGTAGGACCGTTGCCTTGAGGG
>JBDHTK010000196.1:0-5855 GCA_039808625.1 Devosia sp.
CAGACCTACGAGCTGACCCGCGTCTAGGCGCAGGGCCTGCCCGGCGCACCTTTGACACGCCCCGCCGCAAGCCCTAAGCTTTTGGCGACGTTTGAACAAAGCTGCGCCCGGGCGCTGCCGGCACCGGCCGGAAAGCGACCGCGCAGGACGAGGTTGGCGAGTGATCGACGAAGATCGATCCGTCGCCGCGACGGCGCTTCCGGGCGCGGTGGAGGCCGAGGGCACGATGCCCGCGCCGGCCGTCGCCGTTGCCGTGGGCGGACCGGCTGGTTCGCGTGGCGCGGCGGAGAGGCGGCACACTATCGGCCAGGCGGCGGGCCGCGCCGCCGATACCGCGCCGCGCCGCTCGCGCGGGCCGGTCTATGCGGCGCTCGACCTCGGCACCAATAATTGCCGCCTGCTGATCGCCCGCCCGCATGAGCGCAGCTTCCGCGTGCTCGACGGCTTCACGCGCATCGTGCGGCTGGGCGAGGGGCTTTCCACCACCGGGCGGCTGAGCGAGGCGGCAATGGAGCGGACCATCGACGCGCTGCGGCTGTGCCGCAACAAGCTGCGCGACCACGCCCCGGCGCGCATGCGCCTCATCGCCACCGAGGCCTGCCGCGCCGCCAGCAACGGCGCGGCCTTCGTCGCCCGGGTGGAGGACGAACTGGGCATGACGCTCGAGATCGTCGACCGCCGCACCGAGGCGGCGCTGGCCGTGACCGGCTGTGCCGACCTCATCGAGGACGCCAGCGCCGGCGCGCTGATGTTCGACATCGGCGGCGGCTCGTCGGAGCTCGCCTGGCTCGATTTCCGCGGCGGCCGGCCGCGCCGGCAGGGGCGCATGGCCGCCTCCATCCGTTCCTGGCAGTCGCTGCCGGTGGGGGTCGTCTCCATCGCCGAGCGCTTCGGCGGCGTCGACGTCACGGCGGAGGTGTTCGAAGCGATGGTGGCCCATGTCGCCGGCCACCTGCGCGAGTTCAAGGGACGCGGCCGGCTGAAGCAGATGATCGCCGAGCATCCCGTGCACCTCATCGGCACCTCGGGCACGGTGACGACGCTGGCCGGCCTGCATTTGGGCCTCGCGCGCTACGAGCGCCAGAAGGTAGACGGACTGTGGATGGCGCGTGCCGAGGTGGACGCGACGATCAAGGCGCTGCTCGGCATGCCGTTCGAGCGCCGCGTCGCGCATCCGTGCATCGGCCGCGACCGCGCCGACCTCGTGCTGCCGGGCTGCGCCATCTTCGAGGCCATCCGCCGCGAATGGCCGGCCGACCGCGTGCGCGTCGCCGACCGCGGCCTGCGCGAGGGGATCCTGATTTCGCTGATCGACGAGGACCGCGCGGCCGGCCCGCGCGAGCGCGGGGGACGGCGCTGATGGTCAAGACCACCAATATGGGCGGCGGCGCCGGCCGCCGCTCCGACCGCGACCTCAAGGTGCGGGTGAAGACCTCGAAGGGCCGCAAGATCGGCTCGACGCTGTGGCTGCAGCGCCAGCTCAACGACCCCTACGTGGCGCGCGCCAAGGCCGAGGGCTACCGCTCGCGCGCCGCCTACAAGCTCAGCGAGCTCAACGAGCGCTACAAGCTGCTGCGCAAGGGCATGCGCGTCGTCGATCTCGGCGCCGCGCCGGGCGGCTGGAGCCAGGTGGCGGTGCCCATCGTCGGCTCGACGGCGGAAAAGCCGCTGGTCGTCGCCATCGACTATCTCGACATGGACCCCATCGACGGCGTCATCCTGTTCAAGAAGGATTTTACCGACGACGACGCGCCACAGCTGCTGATCGACGCGCTGGGTGGCCACAAGGCCGACCTCGTGCTCTCCGACATGGCGGCGCCGACCACGGGCCACAAGGCCACCGACCATCTGCGCATCATGCACCTCGTCGAGATCGCCGCCGATTTCGCCGTCCAGGTGCTGGCGCCGGGCGGGGCCTTCGTGGCGAAGGTGTTCCAGGGCGGCACCGAGCACGAATTGCTGGCGCTGCTGAAGCGGCATTTCGCGACGACGCTGCACGCCAAGCCGCCGGCCTCGCGCGCCGGGAGCGCCGAAACCTATCTCGTTGCCAAGGGGTTCAAGGGGTAGCCGCGGGCAGCGGCTTCGCGCGATGCCCGGAGACGTCGGCCCCGGCATCGGGCGGCAGGCGCGCGAACGGCACGATGCTGAGCGCCGACAGGGCCGCCACGGCGAACCAGGCGATCTGGAAATCGACGAGCGCCAGCGCCTCGCCGCGGATCAGCGTCGAGGCCTCGAGCAGCCCGCCGGCGACGGCGACGCCGAGCGCCACGGAGATCTGCTGCATGACGGCGGCGATGGAGGTCGCCTGGCTGGCCTCGGCCTCGCTGACGTCGGCATAGCTGAGCACGTGCAGGCCCGTAAAGAAGAACGACCGCCCGAGCCCGCCGGCGAACAGGCAGGCGAGCAGCAGCACATGCGGCGTCTGCGGCGAGAACAGCCCGTTCACCGCGAGGAACAGCGCCGCCATCACCGCCATCGCCGTCAGCACGCGGCGGAAGCCGAAGCGGGCATAGACCCGCTCGGCCAGCACCTTGCTGATGATGGCCCCGAACGCCGCGACGAAGGTGATGAGCCCGCTCTCGAACGGCGTCAACCCGAAGCTGAGCTGCAGCATCAGCGGCATGAGGAAGGGGAAGGCGCCCATGCCGATCCGGAAGAACAGCCCGCCGACTATCGCCGTGCGGAACAGCGGCCGCCTGAACAGGCGCGGATCGAGCAGCGGAAATGCGGTGTGCCGGCAATGGCGGAGGTAGAGCGCCGCCGCCACGGCGCCGGCGGCGATGGCGCCGAGGCCGATGAGCGGCGGCATGGCCGGCAGGCTGACCACCGAAAGCCCGAAGATGAGCCCCGCGAAGGCCAGCGAGGTGAGCAGGAAGCCGTAGCGGTCGACGGGGCGCGGATGGCGCGGCTCGGCCGGCGGCAGGAAGCGGGTGGCGAGCAGGATGCCGAGCGCCCCGATCGGCACGTTGATCCAGAAGATCCAGTGCCAGCTCAGATAGGTGGTGAGGAAGCCGCCGAGCGGCGGCCCGGTGAGCGGCCCGAGCAGCGCCGGCATCGACAGCCACGACATGGCCGCGACCAACTGCTGGCGCGGCGTGGCGCGCAGCAGCACCAGCCGCGCGATGGGCGTCATCATCGAGCCGCCGATGCCTTGCAGGAAGCGCGCCCCGACGAAGGATTCGAGCGACCACGAAAAGGCGCAGCAGATCGAGCCGGCGACGAAGACGGCGATGGCGGCGCGGAAGACCACGGTCGAGCCGAACCTGTCGGCCATCCAGCCCGAGATGGGGATGAAGATGGCGAGCGCGACGAAATAGGAGGTGAGCGCCAGCTTGAGCGCGATCGGATCGCTGCCGATGTCGGTCGCGATCGCCGGCAGCGAGGTCGCAATGACCGTCGAATCCATGTTCTCCATGAACAGGGCGACGGCGAGGATGAGCGGCGTTACACGGTTCACTTCCGGGGGATCGGCGGAGCGCGGGGGCAGGGGCCCCGTCCGATAGGTCACCCGCGGCGGCCTGACAATGCCCCAATCGGCCCATGCCGCGAGGCCCGGCGTGCCTTTGGCCGGGCCGGCGCGTTAGCCAAGCCGCAACGAAGCAGCCGCGACCCCGTTGCCCCTCTCGTCCGTTCCGTGGCAGAAAATGCCCCAAAATGACCAGCAGGTTCCGATGAAGAGCTTCTCGTCCTCCAGTTTTGCGTCCGACAACGCCGTCGCCCTCGATCGCGCCGCCGAGGCAGTGCGCGACAATCCGCAGGCGCTGTTCACCGATTTCCAGTGGTTCCTCTACGAAGGCAAGGACACGATCTATTTCACCGCCTTCTCGAAGACCCGCTTCGACAAGGAGATGGTCGAGGGGCTGGTGGAGCAGATGGTGGCGCTGGCGCCGCAACTGACGCACGGCTTCAAGGGCGCGAAGCCCGGCTATCCGTTCCCGAGCCATATCCTGCACGCCATCACCACGGTCGAGGAGGTCGACAGCTTCGACGGCTACCCCGACAAATGGCTGTCGATCAGCCGCGACGTGTTCGCCACCCCCGAGCTGCCGCTGTTCCGCGTCATGGCCGCCAACCTCAGGGGCGGGCCGGACGCCGAGGGGCGCGCCTCGATCATCCAGGTGCGCTCCGCCCACGCGCTGCTCGAAGGCTCCGACGCCGCGCTCCTCACCCGCTCGCAGACCGCCAATCACGGCATCCAGTCGGATGCCGGCAACAAGGTGTCGCTGGGCGCCCGCGCCGGCGGCGCCTTCCGCGGCTACCTGATGGCGGCGATCCACACCGTCGTCTCGCATCTGCGCGCGCCCAAGGACAAGCCGATCGCCTTCAAGACGCTGGCCCTGCCGCGCCAGCGCATGCGCGCGCTCGCGACCAAGCTCGGCGTGCGCCAGCGCTCGCTCTACTTCGCGCTGGTGACCTTCGCCCTGTTGTCGGAGCGCGAGCGGCGGGCCAAGGAAAAGGTCATCACCGCCGCCTACACGATGCTCGACACCAAGCGCACCGCCTCGGACGACGATTTCTTCCGGGTGCGCGCGCTCGAGGCGAAATTCCCCTACGAGGCCGATTTCGCCACCTATGCGCGCGCCGTGGACCGCGCCGTGGACGAGACCGAGAAGAAGGACATCACCAAGTTCCAGCTGCTCATCCTCGCCATGATGGGCGCACACCGGCGCCTGCACAGAATGGCGCCGTGGCTGCACAATGAGCGCTTCTGGCGCTATTCGGGCGAGATGGACCTGGTGCTGACGCTGGTGCCGCCGCACCGCTCCTACGGCCCCATGACGCAATGGATGATCGAGCCGATCTACTGCGGCGCCTATCACCCGGCGGTGAACATCTGCACCTTCTGCCCCGGCCGCGAATACATGACGCTCAACTTCGTCATGGAACAGCGCCACATCGACCATGTGAGCCGCATCATGCCGCTGATCGAGGCCGCCGAAGCCACCTGAGGCGCCCTTTCCAAAGCGCCGGCCCGATGCTAATGACCCTCGCCAACCCGCGGCGGACGAACGAGTCGTCCGCGCGGGCTTTCTGCTTTCTTTTGAGCTGGGAAGGGCCCGCCCTTGGCGAAGATCATTACCTCCATCACCGGCGACGCCGCCCTGACCTTCGATGACGTGCTGCTGCAGCCCGCCCGCTCGGAGGTGCTGCCCACCGATGTCAGCATCACCAGCCGCGTGACGAAGGACATCGAGCTGCACCTGCCCATCCTCAGCGCCGCGATGGACACGGTGACCGAGCACAAGATGGCCATCGCCATGGCGCAGGCCGGCGGCATCGGCGTCATTCACCGCAATCTCGAGCCGGCGGCCCAGGCCGAGCAGGTGCGCCAGGTGAAGAGCTTCGAGAGCGGCATGGTGGTGAACCCGATCACCATCGGCCCCGACGCCACCCTCGCCGAAGCCCATGCGCTGATGCGCGCCAACCGCATCTCGGGCATCCCGGTGGTGGTCAATGGCGGCGCCGGCGGGCGCGTCACCGGCAAGCTGCTGGGCATCCTCACCAATCGCGACGTGCGCTTCGCCACCAACGAGGGCCAGAAGATCTCGGAGCTGATGACGCATGCCAACCTCGTCACCGTGCGCGACGGGGTCGGGCGCGACGAGGCCAAGCGCCTGCTGCACGCCAACCGCATCGAGAAGCTGCTGGTGGTGGACGATGCCGGCAACTGCATCGGGCTCATCACCGTCAAGGACATCGAGAAGGCGCATCTCAATCCCAACGCCTGCAAGGACGCGCACGGGCGCCTGCGCGTGGCCGCCGCCACCGCGGCGGGCGCCGACGGCTTCGAGCGCGCCGAACGGCTGATCGACGCCGGCGTCGACCTTCTGGTCATCGACACCGCCCACGGCCAT
>JBDHTK010000197.1:0-5838 GCA_039808625.1 Devosia sp.
GGCCGCTGCCGGCGCGACCGGCAACGAGATCAATGCCTGGCTCACCATCGATGCCGACAACATCGTCAGCATCGTCCCCCCGCACCCCGAGATGGGGCAGGGCGCCTTCACCGCCGTGCCGATGATGGTGGCCGAGGAACTCGATATCCCGTGGGAGAACGTGCGGCACGTGTTTGCCGACGCCAACCGCCACGTCAACAACGACAATCTCTATACGACGACCTCGACGGGCGGCTCGACCACCGTCTCCCGCCGCCACCCCTACATCATGCAGGCCGGCGCCTCGGCGCGCGAGCGCCTGCGCCACGCCGCCGCCGCCCGCTGGGGCGTGCCGCTGGAAGACGTGGTCGCCAAGCAGGGCATGCTCACCGCCGGCAACAACAGCGGCACCTATGGCGAGTTCGCCGCGGAAGCCGCGGCCGTGACGCTCGAGGAAGAGCCGGCGATCAAGCCGTATGGCGACTGGTGGCTGCTCGGCAAGGAGATCCCGCGTCTCGACGTGCCGCTCAAGACCAACGGAACGGCGGTCTACCCGATCGACGTGTCGGTCGACGGCATGGTCTACGCCTCCGTGCGCACCTGCCCGGTGCCGGGCGGCCGCCTGAAGAGCTTCGACTTCGACGCGATCAAGGGCATGCCCGGCGTCCTGGGCGTGGTCCAGCTGACGCAGACCAAGGACGTGCCGTCCTTCACCGATCTGCGCGACGCCGTCGCCGTCGTGGCCGAGAGCTGGTACCAGGCGAACAACGCCCTCTCCACCATGCCCATCGAATGGGATTTCGGCCGTGGCGCCGCGATCAGCTTCGAGAGCCAGACCGCCGAGGCGCTCGCTTTCCTCTCGAAGCCGGGCACCGTGCTCCGCAACGAGGAGGGCAATCTCGGCTTCAACGTCGACAAGGGCGTCAACCAGGACGACGTGCCGGGCATCATCGAGGCCTCGAGCAAGGTGGTGACGGGCGAGGTCTTCTCGCGTCCCTTCGAGGCCCACGCGACGATGATGCCGCCCTGCGCGGTGGCCGACGTCAAGGACGACCGCGTCGATATCTGGACCTTCACCCAGGATATCGGCCGCTCGCTGGTCGAGGTGGCCGACCAGCTCGGTCGCGACACCAAGAATATCCATCTCCACCAGACCTACATGGGCGGCGGCTTCGGCGGCGGCTACAACATGGACGTCCACCGCCAGGCCGCGGCGATCTCCGCCGAGATCGGCAAGCCGGTGAAGGTCATCCGCAGCCGCGAGCAGGACATCGCCAGCGATTCGCTGCGTCCGGCGGTGTGGGGCACCTACAAGGCCGCGCTCGGCGACGACGGGCTGCCGGTGGCGCTGGTGACCCACATGGTCGGCGAGGAGAAGATGCCGAGCTTCTCGCAGTCCACCGTGGCGAACATGCCCTATCTCATTCCGAACCGCCGGCATGAGTCGAGCATCATCCAGAACCACCTGCCGATCGGCTACAACCGCGCCCCCGGTGCGAACTCCAACGGCTTCTTCGTCGAGCAGATGATCGACGAGCTGGCCCAGGCGGGCGGTTGGGATCCGCTCGAGTGGCGCCTGAAGATGACCGAGGGCAACGAGCCCTGGCAGCGGGTGCTGACGGCCATGAAGGAGCAGTCCGGCTGGACGACCGATCTCGGCAATGGCGAAGGCATGGGCTGCGCGGTGGTCGAATCGCACGGCACCGTCGCCGGCTGCGTCGCCACCGTGTCGGTCAGCCGTCGCGGCCAGATCTATGTCGACAAGCTGCAGTACTTCATGAACAGCGGCTACACCATCAATCCGCTGGCGGCTCGCGAGCAGGCCGAAAGCTCGGCGATCTGGGAGATGAGCCACGCCTTCTTCGGCGGCCTCGACATCCGCGACGGCCGGGTGGTCAACACCAACTTCGACTCCTACCCGCTGCTGCGCATGCCCGATGCGCCGCTCGACATCGAGGTTCATTTCACGAACTCCGAGAATCAGTGGTGGGGCGGCCTCGGCGAGCCGGCTGGCCCGCCGACGCCTCCGGCCATCGCCAACGCGATCTTCTATGCGTCCGGCACCCGCATCCGCTCGACGCCGCTGTCGCGCGCGACGATCTAGGATCAGATCAGGCATGGGGCTCGCGAGAGCCCCATGCCGTCCATCGGGGAACAAGCTACCGAAAGACATGGCCCGGCAGCCGCCAGATGACGCTCCACATCCGGCAGGCCGTCCTTTTTCATTTGCAAATGGCGCCGGGGCGACCTTCAATGGGCCTGCGTGGCGTCCATGTTTTGGACAGGGTTGAGGTTCATCTCGTTGCGGTGTCCGCGGCGCCAGAGGGCCCCGGCCCGGAGAGCCAGAGACCACCGGAGAGGATCGTTGACCAAGAACGGGGAGCCGGGCCGTCGGTACGAGAACGGCATTTCACGACGTGCCGTCTGTGCGAGCGCGCTGGCGCTGTTCGGCCTCGCCGTCATCGGCCCCTCCGTCGCCAGCGAAGAGGATGTGAACGCCGCGATCCTCGAGGATTTCGGCGTGGCCGATCCCGCCGACGGCAACGTGGTGATCGACCTGCCGGAATTCACCGACTCGGGCAAGTCGGTGCCGATCACCGTCAGCGTGCCCAGCCTGATGGAAGGGCTCGACTATCCCGAGGTCGTCGCTCTCTACGCCAATCGCAACCCGCGCCCGCGCATCGCCAAGGTCTACTTCACGCCGGCGTGCAGCGAGGCCAGCTTCTCGACCCGCATCCGCCTCGACTCGTTCCAGAACATCACTGTCGTGGTGAAGATGGCCTCGGGCGAAATCTTCAAGGCGGTGCGCAAGGTCAACGTCACCTATGGCGCCTGCGAGCAGGCCGTCGCCACCGACCAGTTCCCGCCCGGCTGGGCGCCCTCCATCAAGGTGTCCGCGCCGGCCAGCGCGGCGGTCGGCGCGCCGGTGGCGATCCGCACCATCATCAGCCATCCGATGGAGAACGGCTTCCGGCACAACCCGCAGGGGCTGCTGATTCCCGTTCGCATCGTCGAGTGGTTCCGCTGCTACGAGGGCGGCGAGGTGGTCTTCGCGGTCAAGCTGGAGCCGGCGGTCGCCGCCAATCCCTATTTCACCTTCAGCGTCGACATGCAGGACGCCATGCAGCTCCATTTCGAGTGGATCGACACCTCGGGCGACGTCTACACGGACGACGTGGCGATCGCCACGGCATAGGCATGACAGTCGGGGCAGGGCAGCAGGGACCTGGAGCGCGCCGCGCGCGGCCGCGGCGGCCGGTCGCGCACGCGTTCGCGAGGGGGGGCGGCGCGCTGGCGCTCGCGGCCCTCGCCGTGCTCGCCAACCCGGCCCAGGCCTGGGACCCCACCCAGCTCCGCCAGTTGCGCGACATGCATGCCTGCGTCGGCTGCGATCTCACGCAGGCCAATCTGATCCGGGCGGATTTGCGCGCCTCCGACCTTGGCGCTGCCGACCTGACGGGGGCCACGCTCTTCTACAGCAATCTCATCGGCAGCCGGCTGGCCGGCGCGCAT
This sequence comes from Devosia sp., assembly GCA_039808625.1. Classification (GTDB taxonomy): domain Bacteria; phylum Pseudomonadota; class Alphaproteobacteria; order Rhizobiales; family Devosiaceae; genus Devosia_A. The sequence goes on from JBDHTK010000197.1 coordinate 3,493, forward strand.
CTCGACAAGGCCGATCTGCGCGGCGCGAACCTGTTCTATGCCGACCTGTCGGGCGCGAGCTTCGCCGGCGCCGACATGACGGGCGCCAATCTGGTCGGCGCGCGGATGCAGGCCGCCGACCTCACCGGCACCGATCTGAGCGGCGCCAATCTGTTTCGCGCCGACCTCACCGGCGCCCGGCTGGACAGCGCCGATCTGGGCAGCGCCTATCTCCACGGCGCCACCCTGCTGCGCGCGACGCTGGTCGGCGCGCGCCTCGACGGGGCGGTGTTCTGCGCCACGACCATGCCCGACGGAGCGGTGACCGACGATGACTGCTAGCCGGGCGTCCCGCAGGCTGCTCGAGCGCTGGATCGCCGGCCTGGCGATGCTCGTCTGGCTCGCGCTCGGCGCCGTGGCCGTCGCGCAATCCGAAGGGCCCGCGGCGACGCCGCTGCTCGATCGGCTGACCCCCCAGGTGCTGGCTGCCGTCTACCCGGACGTGACGCGCGTCGAGATGGTCGATGACGACGGCCCGGTGGCGGCGGCGGCCTACAAGGGCGACGACCTCGTCGGCTATGTCTTCTCCACCCTCGACGTGCTGCGCGCCCCCGGCTATTCGTCGACCCCGTTCGACATCGTCGCCGGCGTCTCGCTGGAGGGCGAGATCACCGGCGCGGTGGTGCTGTTCCACCGCGAGCCCTATCTGATCAATGACGAGCGGCGCACCGCCTATCTGGTCGAGTTCCTGGCGTCGCTGCACGGGGTCGAGGCGCGCCTCGGCGCCACCGCCCCGCACGAGCCCTCCTTCGTCGCCGGCGCCACCATCTCGGCGCGCGCCATGCGCAACGCCGTGCTGGAGGGCGGCCGCATGGTGCTCCGCTTCCGCACCGAGGAGATCGTCGTCACGGAGCCGACCATCGACATGGTCAGCTTCAAGCCGATGAGCCCGCTGGAGCTCGTCGACGAGGGCGGGCTGGCGCGCGTGCTGGTGACCAATGCGGATCTGGCGAAGGCCATGGATGCGGCCGGTGTCGGCGACTACCTGCCGGAAGTGCCGGTGTCGGGCGGCCCCGACGCCACCTATGCCGATTTCGTCGTCGGCTACGGCAACCCGCCCCAGGTCGGCCGCAACGGCGCGGGCCTCGAACCCTACGATCAGCTCATCAACGGCACGCCCGACGGCACGATGGCCATCTATGTGGGCTCGCTGGCCGGCGTCTACGATTACCGCGGCACGAAGTTCAACAACGCCGTGACCGGCTTCCGGCTGGAACGGGTGCGGGTCGCGCAGGGCGAGCACGTCTACGATTTCGGCAAGGCCGACATGATCCCCTCCAAGCTGCGGCTGGGCGACTTCCTCATATTGCCGCCCAATAGCGGCTTCGACCCGATGCTGCCCTGGCACGCGAGCCTCTACGCCTCGGCGCTCAAGCCCGACGGCACGCTCCAGCCCTTCACCCTCGCCGAGCTCGACTACACGATCCCGGCCCACTACATCCTGCTGCCGGAGCCGGAAGGGCCGCCCGCCTGGGCCGAGCCGTGGATTCAGGGCTGGCCGGAGATCGCGATCCTGTGCGCGGCGCTGACGGTGCTGACGCTGATCCTCGCCTTCCAGGCCACCATCAGCCGCTACCGCCGGCTGCATCGCTACCTGCGCGACGGCTTCCTCGTCTTCACCCTGGTCTGGATCGGCTGGACGGCCAGCGCCCAGCTCTCCATCGTCCACATCATCAACTACGTGAAGGCGCCCTTCGAGAATCTCGACCTGGCATTCTATTTCGCCGAGCCGCTGATCGTGATCCTGTCGATCTATACCGCCATTTCACTCATTCTCCTGGGGCGCGGCGTGTTCTGCGGCTGGCTGTGCCCGTTCGGCGCGCTGCAGGAATTGCTGGCCAAGGTCGCGCGGGCGCTCAAGCTGCCGCAATGGGACCCGCCGGACCGGCTGCAGCAATATATGTGGATGGGCAAATACATCTCGCTGGCGGTCATCATGGCGCTGGTCTTCGTCGCGCCCGGCGCCGCGACCGTGGCCGAGGAGGTCGAGCCCTTCAAGACCGCCATCACCGCGATGTTCGTCCGCGGCCTGCCCTATGTCATCTACGCCGTGGCGCTGCTGACGATCGGGCTGTTCACCGAGCGCGCCTTCTGCCGCTTCCTGTGCCCGCTGGGCGGCACGCTCGCCATCCTGGACCGCCTGCACCTGCTCAACCTGCTCAAGCGCCGGCCCGAATGCGGCAGCCCCTGCCACCTGTGCGAGCGCTCCTGCCCCGTGCGCGCCATCCGCCCCTCGGGCAAGATCGTCATGGCCGAATGCTTCCAGTGCCTCGACTGCCAGGTCGAATATTACGACGACAAACGTTG
>JBDHTK010000198.1:0-5793 GCA_039808625.1 Devosia sp.
GAAGCCGCCGGCGCCCAGCGCAATGGCGAGCGGCACGGCGCCGGCGAGGCCGGCGGCGCCGAAACCCTGCGCCAGGGCCGGCACGGCGGTCAGGAGCGTCAGGCCCGCCGCGCCGCACAGCGCGAATCCCAACCGTTTCCGGAACCCCCCCGGCCGCATGCCCCACCTCAGGAAAATGAACCCGCCAACTGCCCTGCCTCGCATGCGAGGCAGGCACTCGAACCGCCGAAAACGCTGGCGTGCGACCCCGGTCCGCGAGCTGCCCGGCAGCGGGCAGGGGCGCGAGGTCCGAATCAGGCAACCATAGCGAGCGGTGGATTCACGCAAAAGAGTCCTTGTGCGTGTGCATAGCGGGCAAATCGGCCCGCGCGGGGATTGACCGCGGACCGAACAGTGAACAAGTGGTTAATGCGCCGGCCGCCGCCCCGCTCAGTAGCGGTAGTGCTCGGGCTTGAACGGGCCGTGCTGCGGCACGCCGATATAGTCGGCCTGCGCCTTGCTCAGCGTCGTGAGCTTGGCGCCGAGCTTGGCGAGGTGCAGTGCCGCCACCTTCTCGTCGAGCCGCTTGGGCAGCACATGCACGCCGTTGCCGAGGCTCTTGCCGTTGGTGAAGAGTTCGATCTGCGCCAGCGTCTGGTTGGAGAAGCTGGCGCTCATCACGAAGCTCGGGTGCCCCGTGGCGTTGCCCAGGTTGACCAGCCGCCCCTCGCTCAGCAGCACGATGCGCTTGCCGGAACTCAGTTCTACGATGTCGACCTGCGGCTTGACGTTGGTCCACTTGAAGTTGCGCAGGCCGGCCACGTCGATCTCGTTGTCGAAATGGCCGATATTGCACACGATCGCCATGTCCTTCATCTGGCGCATGGCGTCGACCGTGATGATGTCCTTGTTGCCGGTGGCGCTGACCACGATGTCGGCGCGGTGCGCGGCGTCGTCGAGCGTCACCACCTCGAAGCCGTCCATCGCCGCCTGCAGCGCGCAGATCGGGTCGACCTCGGTCACCAGCACGCGCGCCCCGGCCCCCTTGAGCGAGGCGGCCGAGCCCTTGCCGACATCGCCATAGCCGCACACGATCGCCACCTTGCCGGCCAGCATCACGTCGGTGCCGCGGCGGATGGCGTCGACCAGCGATTCGCGCGTGCCGTATTTGTTGTCGAATTTCGACTTGGTGACGCTGTCGTTGACGTTGATGGCGGGGAAGGGCAGTTCGCCGCGCTCCTGCAGCTGGTAGAGCCGCATCACGCCGGTGGTCGTCTCCTCGCTCACGCCGCGGATGTTGGCGCGGATCCTCGAGTAGAAATCTGGGCTTTGCGCCAGCCGCTTCTTGATGGTGGCAAGGAAGATCTCCTCTTCCTCGTTGCCCGGCCTGGCCAGGATCGTGGGATCGGTTTCGGCTTTCGCGCCGGTCAGCACCAGCATGGTGGCGTCGCCGCCATCGTCGAGGATCATGTTGGGCGTCTGCCCGCCCGGCCAGTCCATCATGCGGTCGGTGAAGGCCCAGTACTCCTGCAGCGTCTCGCCCTTGTGCGCGAACACCGAGATGCCGGCCGCGGCGATGGCCGCCGCCGCATGGTCCTGCGTCGAGAAGATGTTGCAGCTCACCCAGCGCACCTCGGCGCCGAGCGCCACCAGCGTCTCGATCAGCACGGCGGTCTGGATCGTCATGTGCAGCGAGCCGGCGATGCGCGCGCCCTTGAGCGGCTGGGCCGCGGCATACTCCTCGCGGATCGCCATCAGCCCCGGCATCTCGATCTCGGCCATGCCGATTTCCTTGCGGCCGAATGCGGCGAGCGAAATGTCCTTGACGGCATGGTCGGCCATGAGCGGGGGTCTCCGGAAGCGCTGTGTTGCGGCCTTATAGAGGCCCCGCCGCGCCACGGCAACACGGACATAAAGAAAGCTTTATGTCAGCCGGCTAGCCGGCCGCGGCGCCCTCATTGTCTTCGTCGAAGCCGTTCTCGATGAGCAGGGCGAGGGCGTCGAGCGCCTCGCGCGCCTGCCGGCCCGTGGCCTGGACGAGGATCGTCGATCCCGGCCCGGCCCCCAGCATCATCAGCCCCATGATGGAGTCGCCGTTGACCGTGGTGCCGTCGCGCGTCACCGTCACCTCGGCCTCGAAGCATTCGGCCATGCGCACGAAGCGCGCCGAGGCGCGCGCATGCAGCCCCTTGCGGTTGACGATGGTCATCTGCTGCGCCAGCGCCCGGCCGGCATTCGCCGCTGCAGTCATGGAGGGTACTCTATGCGGCGACGCCTCAGGCGCCAAGCGACTCGCTGGCGATGTTGATGTATTTGCGTCCCGCCTCGGCGGCGAGGCTCACCGCCGCCTTGAGGTCGAGCTCGCCGCGAACCCGCGCCAGCTTCACCAGCATGGGCAGGTTCATGCCCGCGATGACCTCGGCGCCCACCGTCTTCATCACCGAAATGGCGAGGTTCGAGGGCGTGCCGCCGAACATGTCGGTGAGGATGACGACGCCCTGGCCGCTGTCGGCGCGCCCGACCGCGGCGATGATGTCCTCGCGCCGCGCCTCCACGTCGTCGTCGGGCCCGATGCAGACCGTCTCCACCTGCTCCTGCGGCCCCACGATGTGCTCGAGAGCGGATTTGAACTCGATGGCGAGTGCGCTGTGCGTCACCAGTACCAGACCGATCATACCAATCCCCTGGCGGCCCCGGCCTCCTGCGGCACTCGCATGTTTTGAGGAAAAGTGGGCCCCACTTTTCCGGTTCGAGAACGCGCCATGCCACCGCTCGTGAGTCTCGCCACTTGGCGGAGGGGTTTCAAGCGGTTTTTTTGCCGCGCGCCGCGGCCGGCGCGACGGCCCGCAGCGCCTCGCGGATCAGCAGCAGCTGATGGCCGTTTTCCACCACCCCGGCGCGCGGCACCGGGCAGCGTGCGACGCGCACCCCCGCGAGCACCGTCGTCAGCGCGTCCTCTTCGACCATGCGCTCGAGCGTCGCGACGAGGTCGACGACGAGGCTGAGCGGCGCCCGCGCCACATGCGGGCGCGTGACGATGCCGCGTCCGCGCAGCTCGATCAGCCCGGCAATGGCCCGGGGCGCGTGCATCACGAGGCCGCCGGGCGTTGCCTCGAGGTCGATGCGGTCGTCCGCCACCAGCTTCGCCGGCAGGCCGCGCGCCTCCCAGGCGTCGATGAGCAGCAGCGCCAGCAGCGACTTGCCCGCCCCGCTCGGCCCGCGCAGGATGAGGCCGGTGCCGCCGAGCACCAGCCCGGTCGCGTGGATGTTGCTGCGCGCCATCTATTTCTTCGCGCGCGGGCCGCGCTCGAGCGCCACGCGCGGCAGCGTCACCGTGAAGATGGCGCCCGAGCGGTCGGCCCGGTTGGCGGCGCGGATCGTGCCGCGATGCGCCTCGATGATCTGCCGCGAAATGGCGAGGCCAAGCCCCGAATGGTCGCCGAAATGCTCGCCGTCCGGCCGGTCGGTGTAGAAGCGCTGGAAGATGCGCGAGATGTCGCCGCGGATGCCCGGCCCCTCGTCGCTGACGGTGACGGTGATGCGCTCCTCCTCGGTGCGGATGGCCACCGTGACGGTGCCGCCCCGGGGCGAAAAGCTCACGGCGTTGTCGACGAGGTTGCTGAGCACCTGCGCCAGCCGGCTGTCATGGCCGAGCGTCGTCGCCGCCCGCCGCCCGTCGCGCGGGTCCAGAACGACGTTCACGCCGCGCGTCGCCGCCACGTCGCGCTGGATCGCGACCATCGTCTCGGCCAGCTTCTCGACGTCCACCGGCTCGGCGCTCTCGCGCGCCAGTTCGGCGTCGAGCCGGCTGGCGTTGGAGATGTCCGAGATCAGCCGGTCGAGCCGGCGCACATCGTGCTGGATGATGGCGTTGAGCCGCTCGCGGTCCTCCTCGCGCTTGGCGCGCGGCAGCGTCTCCACCGCCGAGCGCAGCGAAGTCAGGGGGTTCTTGAGCTCGTGCGCCACGTCGGCGGCGAAGCGCTCGATCGCCTCGATGCGGTTGTAGAGCGTCGAGGTCATCGAGCGCAGCGCCCGGCTCAGATGCCCCACCTCGTCGGTGCGGTAGCTGAAATCCGGGATTTCCGCGCGCGAGGAGATCGAGGTCTGCACCTTCTCGGCCGCCTCCGACAGCCGCCGCAGCGGCCCGGCGATGGTGCCGGCGAGCAGCAGCGACAGGATGATGGTTACCGTCGCTGCGACCAGCGCGATGCGCAGCACGCCCCAGCGCTCGGTGGCGACGATCGAGTCGATCTCGCCCGGCTGCGTCGACAGCAGCAGCACGCCCACCGTGGCGCGCACGCGCTGCACCGGCACCGCCACCGAGATGATGAGCTGGCGGTCGTCGTCGACCCGCACCACGTCGGCGGGCGCCCCCGACAGCGCCGCCGCCACCTCGGGATAGCGCCGGCCCTCGCTCGCGCCGAACTCCTGGTAGGGCGGGAAGTCGTCGCCCGGCACCCAGGCCAGAATCCTGTTCCACCAGTCATTGCCCGCCTCGGCCGCCACCGGCCGGCGGATCACCTCGCCGCGCGAATAGAGCGCCGCCGAGTCGAGGATCATGAAGCCCGACTGGTCGTAGATGCGCGCCCGCGTGCGCGTCGGCGTCACGAGGTTGCGCAGCAGCGGCGCCACGCGCTCGGGATTGATGGGGAATTCGAGATTGGGGTCGAAATAGCTGAGCGGCGAGGCCGGCCCGGCCTTGAGCTGCAACAGCCGCTCGGGGTCGACCTGGATCACGTCGCTGTCCACCGTCGCCGAGGCGGCGATGGCGGCGGCGATGATCTCGCCCTGCACCCTGAGCGACTGCACGCGGGCATCGATGAGGCTCGCGCGCCACTGGTTGAGATAGAGGATGCCGGTGACCAGCACCGCCAGCGCCACGAGGTTGAGCGTGATGATGCGCCGCGTGAGGCTCGAGAACACCGTCAGCGCCAGCACCCGCTGCACGCCGCCGACGAGGCGGCCGGCCTCGGCCTGCACCACGTCCCAGGCGCGGCGCCATGCCGCGCGGCGGCCCCGGCCGCTCACCTGCGGCTTGCCGAGGCCCGGCACGTCCTGCCCCGTGATGGCCATCTGCGCTTACTGCTCCTTGAAGCGGTAGCCGACGCCATAGAGCGTTTCGATCATCTCGAAGTCGTCGTCGACGGCCTTGAACTTCTTGCGCAGCCGCTTGATGTGGCTGTCGATGGTGCGGTCGTCGACATAGACTTGGTCGTCATAGGCCGCGTCCATCAGCGCGTTGCGCGATTTGACCACGCCGGGCCTGAGCGCCAGCGCCTGCAGGATGAGGAATTCGGTGACCGTCAGCGTCACCCGCTGGCCCTTCCAGGTGCAGGTGTGCCGCTCCTCGTCCATCACCAGGTTGCCGCGCTCGATCAGCGCCTTGCTCGGCTGCTGCTCGCTGCCGGCGCTCGTCCCGTTGCCGTCGCGCGGGCTCGCGCGGCGCAGGATGGACTTGACGCGCTCGACGAGGAGGCGCTGGCTGAACGGCTTCTTGATGAAGTCGTCGGCGCCCATCTTGAGCCCGAACAGCTCGTCGATCTCCTCGTCCTTGGAGGTGAGGAAGATGACCGGCAGGTCGGATTTCTGCCGGAGCCGGCGCAACAGCTCCATGCCGTCCATGCGCGGCATCTTGATGTCGAGAATGGCGAGATCGGGCCGGTCCGAAGTGAGGCCTTCCAGCCCGGAGGCGCCGTCGGTATAGGTGGAGACGTTGTAGCCCTCCGCTTCGAGCGTCAGCGACACCGAAGTGAGGATGTTGCGGTCGTCGTCCACCAGGGCGATCTTAGGCATCCAAGTCCCTTTCTATTGGTC
>JBDHTK010000199.1:0-5792 GCA_039808625.1 Devosia sp.
CAGATCTTCGAGTTCTTCGCCGGCGAGGCGCTGCGGCTTTCCGGCGAGACCGTCCCGTCGGTGCGGCCGGGGGTGGGCGTCGAGATCACGCGCGAGCCGATCGGCGTCGTCGGCATCATCACGCCGTGGAACTTCCCCATCGCCATCCCGGCATGGAAGATCGCGCCGGCGCTGTGCTACGGCAACACGGTGGTGCTGAAGCCGGCCGACCTGGTGCCGGGCTGCTCGTGGGCCATCGTCGACATCCTGGTGCGGGCGGGGCTGCCGCGGGGCGTTTTGAACCTCGTGATGGGCAAGGGCTCGGTGGTCGGGCAGGCGATGCTCGACAGCCGCGACGTCAACGCCATCACCTTCACCGGCTCGGTGAATACCGGGCGGCGCGTGGCCGAGGCCAGCGTCAAGCTGATGCGCAAGTTCCAGCTCGAAATGGGCGGCAAGAACCCGACCGTGGTGCTGGACGACGCCGACCTCAAGGTGGCGGTGGAGACCGTGGCGCAGTCGGCGTTCTTCTCGACCGGGCAGCGCTGCACGGCGTCGTCGCGCGTCATCGTCACCGAGGGCATCCACGACAAGTTCGTGGCGGCGCTCAGCGAGCGGGTCCGCAACCTCAAGGTGGGCGATGCGCTGGAGAAGGGCGTCGAGATCGGACCGGTGGTCGACCCGAGCCAGCTCAAGCAGGACACCGACTACATCGAGATCGGCCAGCAGGAGGGCGCCAAGCTGGTGGCCGGCGGCGAGTTGCTGACGCTGAAGACGCCGGGGCACTACCTGCAGCCGGCGCTGTTCACCGGCGCGACCAACCAGATGCGCATCTCGCGCGAGGAAATCTTCGGGCCGGTGGCGTCGGTCATCCGTGTCAAGGACTACGAGGAGGCGCTGGCGACCGCCAACGACACCGAGTTCGGGCTGAGCGCCGGCATCGTCACCACGTCGCTGAAATATGCGACGCACTTCAAGCGCAACGCCGAGGCCGGCATGGTGATGGTCAACGTGCCGACGGCGGGCGTCGATTTCCACGTGCCGTTCGGCGGCCGCAAGGGCTCGAGCTACGGGCCGCGCGAGCAGGGCAAGTACGCCGCCGAGTTCTTCACGCAGGTAAAGACCGCCTATACCGCGGCGGGCTGAGCCTGCCGCCGGGCCGTCCGGCCCCGGCGCTGTCAACCGGTCGTGAACGCCTGCTCCCGGCTTTCGGGGGCGGGCGAGGCTTGCGCGCCGCGCGCAAATGACCCAATCATGATGTACGTGCCCCAGCGCGCCGCCCCGATCCGGGCGGCGGCGGGCGCGCAGGCGGCCGGGAGAGCTGCGGCGGGAGGAGGCGAGTGGAGGACCAGCGATTCGTGCTGCGCGGCGAAGGCATTTGCCGCGATTTCGGACCGGTGCGGGTGCTGTTCGGCGTCGATTTCGCGCTCCGGGCCGGCGAGGTCCACGCGCTGGTGGGCGAGAACGGCGCCGGCAAATCGACGCTGATGAAGATTCTCGGCGGCTACCAGCCGCCGACGGAGGGGCGGCTGGTGCTCGACGGCCAGCCGGTGGCGTTCGCCTCGAGCGCCGAGGCCGAGGCTGCCGGCATCGTGCTGATCCACCAGGAGTTCAACCTCGCGGAGCAGCTGACGGTGGAGGCCAATATCTTCCTCGGGCGGGAGATCGGTGGCGGCTTCCTCGACCTCAAGGCGATGCGCGCGCGCACGCGGGCGCTGCTCGCCGAGCTCGAAACCGACATCGCCCCGGATATGCTGGTGTCGGACCTGTCGGTGCCGCAAAAGCAGATGGTCGAGATCGCCAAGGCGCTGGTGCGCGACGCGCGCGTGCTGATGATGGACGAGCCGACGGCGGTGCTCACGGCGCGCGAGGCCGAGGTGCTGTTCCGGCAGATCCACCGGCTGCGCGACGCCGGGGTCGCCATCCTCTACACCTCGCACAAGCTCGACGAGGTGAAGGCCATCGCCGACCAGGTGACGGTGCTGCGCGACGGGCGCGAGGTGGTGACGGCGCCGGCGGCGTCGATGAGCGCCGACGCGATGGCCGAGCACATGGTGGGGCGCGACGTGTCGGACCTGTTCCCGCCCAAGCCGCCGCTCGGCGAGGGGCCGCCGGTGCTGGAGGTGGAGCATCTGAGCGTGCCCGGCCGCGTGGCGGACGCGAGCTTCACGCTGCGGCGCGGCGAGATTCTCGGCTTTGCCGGGCTGGTGGGGGCAGGGCGCACCGAGCTGATGGAAGGCGTGGTGGGGCTCCGGCGCGCGACCGGCACGATCCGCATCAACGGGCGGCCGGAGCGCATCCGCTCGCTGCGCGACGCGCGCCGGCACGGGCTCGCCTATCTCACCGAGGACAGAAAGGGCGCCGGGCTGCTGCTGGAACAGCCGATGCGCACGAACCTGACGCTGCTCGGGCTGTCGCGCTTCGCCGGCGGCGTGCTGATCGACGAGGCGGCCGAGCAGCGGGCGCTCGACAAGGCGATCAAGGATTTCGACATCCGCGCGCCCAACCGCGCCGTGCGCGTGGGCAACCTGTCGGGGGGCAACCAGCAGAAGCTGCTGCTCGCCAAGACCATGCTGGTCGAGCCGGGCATCGTCATCATCGACGAGCCGACGCGCGGCATCGACATCGGCACCAAGCAGCAGATCTACGGCTTCATCGAGGGGCTGGCGCGGGCCGGCAAGAGCGTCATCGTCGTCTCCTCGGAGATGGCCGAGGTGATCGGGCTGTGCCACCGCGTGGTGGTGATGAAGGCGGGGCGGATCGTGGGCGAACTCGAAGGCGAAGCCATCAGCGAACAGGCGATCGTGCGCCACGCGATGGGCCTCGAAGCAAGGGCGGCGTGATGAGCAGCATGGCGGGCGAGGCGCGGAGCGCGCGACGGGCAGGCTTCAACCTGCATGTATGGGGACCGGTACTGGCGCTGGTGCTGCTGGTGCTCCTGGGCATCGCGCTCAACCCCAACTTCCTCACCTACAACAACATCACCAACGTGCTGGCGCGCTCGTCCTTCATCGGCATCATCGCCATCGGCGCGACCTTCGTCATCACGGCGGGCGGGCTCGACCTGTCGGTGGGCTCGATGGCGGCGGTGATCGCGGGCGTGATGATCATCGTGATGAACGCGCTGATCCCGTCGCTGGGCATCGGCTGGGGCGTGGTGCTGGTGGGCATGGCGGTGGGACTGCTGGCGGGGGGCGTGGCCGGCGTCGGCAACGGCGTGATGATCACGCGCGGGCGCATCGAGGCGTTCATCGTGACGCTGGGAACGATGGGCATCTTCCGCTCGCTGGTGACGTTCTTCGCCAATGGCGGCACGCTGTCGCTGAATTTCCAGGTCGCCGACGTCTATCGGCCCGTCTACTATGACGGCTTCCTCGGCGTGCCGTGGCCGATCATCGTCTTCGTGCTCGCGGCGGTGGGCGGCGAGATCGTCATGCGGCGCACCGCCTTCGGGCGCTACTGCGCCGCCATCGGCTCCAACGAGCAGGTGGCGCGCTACTCGTCGATCAATGTCGACCGGGTGCGGCTGATGACCTACATCCTGCAGGGCGTGCTGGTGGGCGTCGCGGTGCTGCTCTACGTGCCGCGACTCGGCTCGGCCTCGGCCACCACCGGCGTCCTTTGGGAGCTCGAGGCGATCGCCGCGGTGATCATCGGCGGCACGACGCTCAAGGGCGGCTTCGGGCGCGTGTGGGGCACGGTGGTGGGCGTCGTCATCCTCGGGCTGATCGGCAATATCCTGAACCTCCAGAGCTTCATCAGCCCCTATCTCAACGGCGCCTTCCAGGGCGTCATCATCATCCTCGCGGTGCTGCTGCAACGCAGCCGGCGCACGTGAGGGAATAGGGTTCTACCAACCGCCCCACAGAGGGCATAATCGGGAGAAGCGACCATGAAACTGAAATCGGTACTGGCAGCGGCGGTGATCGCCGGCGGCATGGGCGGCATTGCCGTCGCCCAGGACAGCGTGACCATCGGCGTCTCCGTGCCGGCGGCCGACCACGGCTGGACGGGCGGCGTCAACTATTTCGCGCAGCAGGCCATCGACAAGCTGTCGAAGACGCATCCCAACGTGCAGTTCGTGTTCGCCTCGGCGCCGGACGCACCCAAGCAGATCGCCGACATCGAGGACATGGTGTCGACGCGCAACATCGACGCGCTGGTGATCCTGCCGGGCGACCCGGACGCCATGACCTCGGCGATCAAGCAGGTGAAGGACGCCGGCAAGTTCGTCGCCGTGGTGGACCGGCAGCTCTCCGTCGACGGCGTCGAGAACCTCTATGTCGCCGGCGACAATCCCGGGCTGGGCACCAATTCGGCCGAGTACTTCAAGCAGCGCCTGCCCGACGGCGGCAACATCGTCATCCTGCGCGGCCTGCCGATCCCGATCGACGCGCAGCGCTTCGACGCCTTCATGGCGGGCATCGAGGGGACCAACATCAAGGTGCTGGACGACGAGTTCGCCAACTGGAACCGCGACGACGCCTTCAAGGTGATGCAGGACTTCCTGACCCGCTTCCCCGACATCGACGCGGTGTGGGCGCAGGATGACGACATCGCGCTCGGCGCCATCGAGGCCATCCGCCAGGCGGGCCGTGACGGCGACATGTGGATCCTCGGCGGCGCGGGCATGCAGCAGATGCTGCAGCGCGTGGCCGCGGGCGGCGCGCTGGTGCCGGCCGACGTGAGCTACAACCCGGCGATGATCGCCACGGCGATTGCGCTGACCACCGCGCACTATACCGACAACATCCAGATCGCCGGCCGCTACATCCTCGACTCGACGCTGATCACCAAGGACAACGCGGCCGAGTTCATGGACGAATCGAGCCCGTTCTAAGGGCCGCGCGAATGCGGCAGGCGGGGATCGCTCCCCGCCTGCCTCCCCCTTCGGCATGCGGCCGACACCCGGCCGCGGCCGATATTCAGTTGCCGCGATTGCCCATGACATGCGTGTCGATGATGGCGCGCTGGGCCTCGGAGGCCGGCGTCTCGAACACGTCGCCACCGCGGTCGATGGTCACCGTGCCGACGCTGTCCAGAAGCTGCGCCGGATCGAGCCCGAAAATGTCGCGGGCGGTGGCGGGGTCGAACTTCGGCGTGGGCATGGGCGCGATGCCGGCGGGCGGGACGATCGGCGCGGCGCGATAGGTCGCGGTATCGGCGGGGCCGCTGAAGCCGCCCGTCGACTGCGCCAGGGCCGAGCCGGCGGTCAGCGCCGAGGCGGTCATCAGAAGAGTGGCAAGGGTGATGGTGCGGATGGTCATGTCCTGGGCTCCATGCGGGGACGATTCCCCTCGTGAATGCCCATGAGACGGCGGGTCCGCCGCGCTCCTTGGCGGCGGAGGACGATTTCCCGAAACGCTCAGGCGTGCGCGTAGAGCGCGAGGCCGGCGCGGCCGGTGGCGCAGCGCAGCACGCGGCCGGTCTCGGCCTCGGTGACGTAGAGGTCCTGCCCGCCGGGCGCGAAGGCGACATTGCTCGAGAAGCGCCCGTCGGTGTCGAGGCGGCCGACCGGCTCGCCGCGCGCGTCGAAGAGCCAGACGGTGCCGTTGCCGACATGGGCGACGGCGACGCTGCCGTCGGCCGCCATCGCCAGCCCGTCCGGTCCGGCGCCGCCGTTGAGGCGCAGATAGACGCCGACCTTGAACGCGGTTCCATCGGCGTCGAGCGGCACGCGCCAGACGGCGTTGTCGCGCGTCACGGCGAGCAGTAGCGACTGCTGGTCGGGCGCGAGGGCGAGGCCGTTGGGGCTCGGGATGTTGTCGACGACGATGTCGAGCGTGCCGTTCGGACGCAGGCGGTAGAGGCGG
>JBDHTK010000200.1:0-5777 GCA_039808625.1 Devosia sp.
GGCTTCGCCGCGGCGCAGGCGATGCAGTTCGCGCGCCAGACGATCATCGGCGCGGCGGCGCTGCTCGAGGCCGACAGCGCCCCGGCCGCGGTGCTGCGCGAGAACGTCACCTCGCCCAAGGGCACGACGGCGGCGGCGCTGGCGGTGCTGATGGCGCCCGACGGGCTTGCCCCCCTCATCGACCGCGCGGTGCAGGCGGCGCGGCAGCGTTCGGAGGAGCTGGGCCGTGGCTGAGATCAGCTATGCCGATTTCGAGCAGGTGGACATCCGCACCGGCACCATCGTCGAGGCGCGCATATTCCCCGAGGCGCGCAAGCCCGCCTATATCCTGATGATCGATTTCGGGCCGGCGATCGGGGTGAAGAAATCGTCGGCGCAGATCACCGTGCATTACGCGCCCGAGACGCTGATCGGCCGGCAGGTGCTGGCGGTGGTGAACTTCCCGCCGCGCCAGATCGGGCCGGTGCGCTCGGAAGTGCTGACGCTGGGCTTCGAGGACGAGGACGGCGCCATCGTGCTCGCCGGCACGGAGCGGCGCGTGCCGGACGGCCAGAAGCTGATGTAGCCGAAAGGCAGACGAAGGCAGGTGACAAGCGCGCCACCAGGCGCTACATCTTGGCCATGATCCAACTCCGCGCCGCCACCTTCTATTGGTATTTTAGCAACGGAAGCCGCTGGCAGCCGGAGGGGCGCGTTTGACCTGAGATCAAGCACGACAAATACCCGAAAGCCGCCAGCGACTGGCGGCTTTTTTGTCGCCGGTCCTTCACCTGCAAAGAGGACCAAATGCTCAAGACGACCGACGACCTGCGCATCAGCGAGATCCGCGAACTGCGAACGCCCGCCGAGGTGATGCGCGAGTTCCCGCGCACCGACGCGGCGACCCGCACGGTGCTGGCGGCGCGCCACGCCATCCACACCATCCTGGCGGGCAGCGACGACCGGCTGGTGGTGGTGGTGGGCCCGTGCTCCATCCACGACCGCGTGGCGGCGCTCGACTATGCGCGGCGGCTGGCGGCGCTGCGCGAGACGCTGGGCGACCGGCTGGAGATCGTCATGCGCGTCTATTTCGAGAAGCCGCGCACCACGGTGGGCTGGAAGGGGCTCATCAACGACCCCGAGCTCGACGGCAGCTTCCAGATCGACAACGGGCTCAGGCTGGCGCGCTCGCTGCTGCTCGACATCAACATGCTCGGCCTGCCGGCGGGGTGCGAGTTCCTCGACATGACGACGCCGCAATATTTCGCCGACCTCGTGGCGTGGGGCGCCATCGGGGCGCGCACCACCGAGAGCCAGGTGCATCGCGAGCTGGCCTCCGGGCTGAGCTGCCCGGTGGGCTTCAAGAACGGGACCGACGGCAATGTGCGCATCGCGCTCGACGCAATGAAGTCGGCGGGCCAGCCGCACCATTTCCTGGCGGTGACCAAGGACGGGCAGGCGGCCATCGCGACGACGACGGGCAATGCCGACACGCACATCATCCTGCGCGGCGGCACGGCACCAAATTTCGATGCGGCGAGCGTCGCGGCGGCGGCGGCCGAGGCGGCGAAGGCCGGCGTCGCGCCGGCGATCATGATCGATGCGAGCCATGCCAACTCGTCGAAGAAGCCGGAGAACCAGCCGGCGGTGCTGGCCGACGTCGCCGCGCAGGTGGCGGCGGGCGACCGGCGCATCATCGGCGTCATGATCGAGAGCAACATCGTGGCCGGACGGCAGGACCTCGTCGCGGGCCGCGAGCTGGTCTACGGCCAGTCGATCACCGACGGCTGCATCGGCTGGGAGACGACGGAAGCGGTGCTGGCGGAACTGGCCGAGGCGGTGGCGGCGAGGCGGGGGCGGGCGGCGAGAGTGGCGTGAGGGAGTAGCGATGAGCGGCGCCCCTTTTGTGCGCGGCGCAGGTCGGGGCGTGCAGCGGGTGCCGGACCGGGACGGGACGGCGCCGTGCGGGTGGCGGGTTGGTGCTTGACCGGGGGAGGGCGTTGCTGTTCCTTCGGGCCATGCAGATTCCGGCTTCGCTTCGCTCCGTTCCCAACCAGCTGACGCTGGCGCGCATCGCCGCCATCCCGGTGATCTGCCTGCTGCTCGTCATGAGCTGGGACTGGCTGCGCTGGATTGCGCTGGCGCTCTACATCATCGCCGCCGTGACCGACTGGGTGGACGGGTTCATCGCGCGGCGCATGAACCAGTCGTCGGACCTGGGACGCATGCTCGACCCCATCGCCGACAAGCTCCTCGTCGGGGCGCTGCTCGTGACCTTCGCGTGGACGCGCGATTTCTCCGGCTGGGAGCTGATCCCGGCCATCGCCATCCTGATGCGCGAGATCTTCGTGTCCGGCCTGCGCGAGTTCATGGGCGGCAAGGCGATCAGCGTGCCGGTGACGTTCCTCGCCAAGTGGAAGACGACGGTGCAACTCGTGGCCCTGTTCTTCGTCATCGTCGACGGACTGCTGCCGAGCTTCGGTTTCATTTCCGCGCTCCTCCTCTGGCTCGCGGCCGGGCTGACGGTATGGACGGGATGGCAGTACCTGCTGTCGGTCTGGCCGCATTTCGACAGCCCGGGACCGAGCGCATGAAGATCCTCTACTTCGCCTGGCTGCGCGAGCGGCTGGACCGCGGCGAGGAAGAGGTGACGCCGCCACCCGAAGTCACGACGGTGGCCGACCTCATCGCCTGGCTGCGCGGCCGCGACGAGGCGGCGGACCTCGCCATGCAGCGGCCCGAGATCATCAAGGCGGCGGTCGACGCGCGCATCGTCGCGCATGACGCACCCATCGCCGGGGCGGCGACGGTGGCGCTGTTCCCGCCGATGACCGGCGGCTGACCTCCGTAGCCGAGGTCGACGCGGGCGCGCAAGCGTAAAAAAGGCCCGCCGCGCGGCGGGCCTGTCGACGCGGCGGGCGGCGGCCCTTACTCGGCCGCGACCTTCTTGGGCGTCACTGCCTCGTTGAAGGCGTTGATGAGGGTTTCGCAGCCCTTGCCGGGCTTGAAGCTGTACTCGCCGACGAGCGAGACGGGCGTCACCTCGGCGGCCGTGCCGGTGAGGAAGCACTCGTCGAAATCGGCGAGGTCGGCGGGCAGCATGTGGCGCTCGGTGACGGTGAAGCCGTTGGCCCTGGCCAGCGCGATGACCGTCTGGCGCGTGATGCCGTTGAGGAAGCAGTCGGGCTCGGGGGTGTGGATCTCGTTGCCCTTGATGAAGAAGACGTTGGCCCCGGTGGCCTCGGCGACGTAGCCGCGATAGTCGAGCATCAGCGCATCGGCGTAGCCGCGCGCCATCGCCGCGTCCTTGCTCAGCGTGCAGATCATGTAGAGGCCGGCGGCCTTGGCCTTGCAGGGGATGGTCTCGGGGCTCGGGCGCTTCCACTGGCTCCATTCGAGACGGATGCCCTTGAGCTTCTCCTCGACGGAGAAATAGCTCGGCCACACCCAGCTGGCGATGGCGAGGTGCACCTTGTTGTTGCGGGCGGGGACCGACAGCTCCTCGGAGCCGCGCCAGGCGACGGGGCGCACATAGGCGTCGACGAGCCCGTTCTTTTCAAGCACCAGGCGCTTGGCCGCCTCGATCTCCTCGACGGAGTAGGGGATGGTGAAATCCAGCGTCTTGCCCGAGGCGATGAGTCGCTCGGTGTGCTCACGCATCTTGAAGATTTCGCCGCCATAGGCGCGCTCGCCCTCGAACACGCAGCTCGCATAGTGCAGCCCGTGCGTCAGCACGTGAATCTTGGCGTCCTTCCAAGGTTTCAGCTCGCCGTCGAACCAGATCCAGCCGTCGCGCTGATCCATTGGAATTGCCATCGTTGCCTCCACCTTCCCTAGCGGGCCGGTCCGGCCCATCCGTCCGCCGCATTCTTGCTCGAAAAGCCCCGGCCTTGGCAAACCGGAACGGCTTTGGGATAAGTTTTCGACGGGCCTGCAATGGAGCGACAATGGCACCCGCCCCAATAAATGTCAACACTACTGACATAAATCGCGAAGCGGTAGACGCCGCCATGCCGCTCGACGTCATGGGGCTGTTCTACTTCGCCTATCGCGACTTCGTCGGCGATGCCGACGCGCTGCTCGAGCGGCAGGGGTTCGGGCGGGCGCACCATCGCGTGCTGTACTTCGTGAATTTGCGGCCGGGGATGCCGGTGGCGGACCTGCTCGACATTCTCAAGATCACCAAGCAGAGCCTGGCGCGCGTGCTGCGGCAGCTCATCGACAATGGCTATGTCGAGCAGAAGACCGGCCACGAGGACCGGCGGCAACGGCTGCTCTATGCCACCCAGAAGGGGCGGGAGCTGTTCGAGGTGCTGTCGGCGACGCAGACGAGCCGGATCGACGCGGCCATCGCGGCGCTGCCGCCGGGCGGCAAGCAGACGGTGCTCAAGTTCTTCGTCGGCATGGTGGAGCCGCGCGACCGGCCGACGCTCGACCGGCTGAAGCTGACCGAGGACCTCTAGATCTTTTCACCGTTCAAGTGAAACGGTGAAAGGATCCAAGTTGTTGATTTTGTTTCGTTTCCGAACCAGAGAAGTCTGCAACTTTTCCTGGAAACGCCCTAGACCGGCGTTTCAATCAGTGCGGTTGAAGTGGTCGTAGACGAGCTGCGCCATCGCGCTGGAAATGCCGGGAATGGCGGCGAGGTCGGCCAGCGAGGCGCGACTCACCGCCTTGGCCGAGCCGAAATGCTGGAGCAGGGCGCGCTTGCGCGTCGGCCCGATGCCCTCGATCTCGTCGAGCGGGTTGCGGACGATGTCCTTCTTGCGGCGGGCGCGGTGCGTGCCGATGGCGAAGCGGTGCGCCTCGTCGCGCAGGCGCTGCACGAAATAGAGCACCGGGTCGCGGTGCGGCAGCATGAAGGGCTCGCGGTCCTCCATGAAGAATTTCTCGCGTCCGGCGTCGCGCTCCTCGCCCTTGGCGATGCCGATGAAGGTGACCTCGCGCGGCAGCTCCAGTCTGCCGATGACCTCGCGCACGGCGTTGAGCTGGCCCTGACCGCCGTCGATGAAGACGACGTCGGGCCAGTCGGGCATGCCGGTCGCCTCGTCCTCGGCGTCGAACGCGCTTTCGTTGGCGAGACGGGTGAAGCGGCGCGTCAGCACCTCGCGCATCATGCCGAAATCGTCGCCCGGGGCGATGTCGGTCGAGCGGATGTTGAAGGTGCGGTAGTGCTTCTTGGAAAAGCCCTCCTCGCCCGCGACGATCATGGCGCCGACGGCGTTGGTGCCCGAGATGTGGGAGTTGTCGTAGACCTCGATACGGCGCGGCGGCTCGTCGAGGCCGAAGGCCTCGGCCACGCCTTCGAGAAGCTGGCGCTGGCTGGCGCCCTCGGCCAGCTGGCGGCCGAGCGCCTCGCGGGCATTGTTGAGGGCGTGGTTGACGAGGTCGCGCTTTTCGCCGCGCTGCGGCGTTTCGACATGCACGCGGGCGCCGAGGCGCGAGCTCAGCGCCTCCTCGATGAGGGCGCGGTCGGCCGGCGCATGGCTGAGCAGCACGAGGCGCGGCGGCGTGCGGTCCTCGTAGAACTGGGCGAGGAAGGCGTCGAGCACCTCGGCGTCGGAGAGGCTGGGGTCGGCCTTGGGGCGGAAGGCGTGGTTGCCCCAGTTCTGGTGGGCGCGGAAGAAGAAGACCTGCACGCAGAACTGGCCGGCCTCGTGGTGGATGGCGAAGACGTCGGCTTCTTCCACCGTATTGGCGGCGACGCCGCCCTGGCTCTGGATCAGAGCGAGGGCGCTGAGCCGGTCGCGCAGCCGCGCCGCCTGCTCGAAATCGAGGCGTTCGGCCGCCGCGTTCAT
>JBDHTK010000201.1:0-5732 GCA_039808625.1 Devosia sp.
GACCATCGCCACCAGCCCGTTCGAGCGCTGCGTGGACAGGTGCTCGCGCAGGCCGAGCTCGTCGAAGATGGCGATGGCGTCGGTCGCCGCGATTTCGGCCGGCATCCGCCCCGAATAGAGCGCGATGAGGATGGCGGCGAGGCCGCGCACGATCATGGCGTCGGATTCGCCGCGGTAGGTGAGCAGCGCGCCGTCGCGCTCGCTCACCAGCCACACCTGCGACACGCAGCCATTCACCCGGGTGGCCGGATTCTTCTCGGCCTCGGCCAGGGGCGGGAGCTTCTGGCCGAGCTCGATGATGTATTTGTACCGATCCTCCCAGTCGTCGAGATAGGAGAGGTTGTCGGCGATATCGGTGAAGGCGGCGGGATGCGGCATGCCCCTATCTATGCCGTGCGCCGCCGCGCCGCCAGTCGCGTGCAAAAGAAAGCCGCAGATGCGGGGCAGCGCATCTGCGGCGAGGAAAGCCAGCGCGACGAGGTGCGCGACGCTAGCCCAGGGCGGGCGGCCGCGGCCGCGGCACGACGATCTGCGACGACGGCGAGACCTGCATGGGACGGTCGGCAGACGGCACGGATGCGGCAGACAACAGGAAGTCGGGGAGGCGGTCCGGCGCCGCGATCTGGCTGACGATCAGCCGCTGGCCGGCGGCAAGTCCCGCCGTCACCGCCTCGTCCTTGAGGGCGGTCGCGGTGGCGCCCAGATCGGCGGCGCCGTGCGGCGCGACGATGAGGAAGCCTATGGTCAGCCAGAAGGCGGAGCGAAGTACGAACATTGCGGTCCCCGTGAACGGCAGCAGGCGCCGTTCGATCCCGACGCTAGCGCCCCCGGCTTAAGGCGTGCTGCGACAATTCGATAAAATTGCATCTATTCGAGGCGGCGGGCACGCCCGCGTCACGGTCAATCCATTGTTTACGCTATGGGGAGAAAGCCATCTTCCGGCCTTGTGGAAAGCGGGCATCGGCGGCCCCCGCACCTGGGCACTTAAGGGTGTCTTAGGTCTTCGATGGAAGGGTGGCCGGCAACCACGAACGGCGTCTCCCGGGAAGCGGATCTGAGTAATGCGTAGCCTCTTCGACTCTCTGTTCGCCAGAGAGACCGGCGCCGGCTTCGAGGCTCCTCGCGGCCGCCCCGAAACCCTCCGTCGCCGCACGCTGGCCACCAATTCCCGCATCATCGTCGCGACCAGCATGCTGGCGACGCCGGCCGCGCTGTACCTGCTCGTGCAGGGCCTGCTGATGCCCTTCGTCATCACCGTGATCGGGCTCGCCGCCGGCTTCATGACGCTGGCGCTGCACCGGCGCGGCCAGTTCGAGCGCGCCGCCTTCGGCCAGATCTACGCCATGCTGGTGATCGGGCTGGTGCTCACCATCGCCGACCCCGAGATCGTCGATTTCGGCCTCGCGACGGCGCTGCTGGCGCCGGTGCAGGCGGCCATGCTCACGCGCACGCCGACCAAGAAGCGCACCTGGGTGCTGCTCGTCGCCGTCGTCCTCGTGGGCTGCCTCGGGGCGCTCGGCCTCGTCGCCTGGCCCGAGCCGCCGCGCCCCGAATATGTGCTCGTCGCCGCGCTGAGCTTCCTCATCTCGGCCCTGCTCGTCGCCCATACGGCGGGCAAGGTGAGCAGTGCCTTCTCGGTCTACGAGCGCGGCCAGATCAACGCCTACCGCCATCTCGTCGAGAACGTGCAGGACGCGGTGATGCGCTTCGGCAGCGACGGCGCGGTGCTGTTCACCAGCCGCTCGGCCGAACGGCTGTTCGGCTGCCGCCGCTACGAATTGTCGGGCAACGGCGTCATCGAGCGCGTGCATGTGCTCGACCGCCCCGCCTATATGACCGCCTTCGCTGCGGCCAATCGCGACGGCAAGGCGCGCACCGTCGAGGTGCGCATGCGCCGCGACGACCCCGAGGCCCGCATCCCCACCTTCGTCTGGGTGGAGGTAGCGCTGACGCCCGTCGTCGATACCGAGGCCGAGGACCTGCGCCACGAAGTGGTGGCGCTCCTGCGCGACGTCACCGAGCGCCATCGCCAGGAGGCCGAGATGCGCGAGGCCCGGCGCCTCGCCGAGGACGCTTCCAACGCCAAGTCGCGCTTCCTCGCCACCATCGGCCATGAGCTGCGCACGCCGCTCAACGCCATCGTCGGATTCTCCGAGATGATGACCTCGGGCGTGGTCGGCGAGCTGTCGCCGGCGCATCGCGAATATGCTGAGATCATCCACCGCAGCGGCCACCACCTGCTCGACGTGGTGAAGATGCTGCTCGACATGAGCCGGCTCGAGGCGGGCAAGTTCGAGCTGCTGACCGAAAGCTTCGACCCCGCGACGCTGGTGGAGCCCTGTTTCAAGATCGTCGAGGCGATGGCGCATGAGCGGCATATCCGCCTCGTCGCCGACCTGCCGCGCCTGCTGCCGGCCATCGTCGCCGACGAGCGGGCCTGCCGGCAGGTGCTCATCAACCTGCTCTCCAATGCGGTGAAGTTCAGCCGCGAGGAGGGCGTCGTCACCCTGGCGATGAAGCGCCAGGGCACGATGCTCAACATTTCCGTGACCGACCGGGGCATCGGCATGGACGATGACGCGGTGAGCCGCCTCGGCGAGCCGTTCTTCCAGGCGCAGGACGGACTGGCGCGCCGCTACGAGGGCAGCGGGCTCGGCCTGTCCATCGTCAAGGGCCTCGTCGAGCTGCATGACGGGGCGCTGCGGGCCAGCTCGCGCCCGGGCGAGGGCACGACGATGACCATTCTGCTGCCCATAAACGGTCCAGCAACCAAAACCGCCGAAACTGCCGAGGTGACCCAAATCGCCCCGCGCGAGCCGGCGGTCGCGCGTACGTCCGAATGGCCAGACGAAAAAAGACGAGCGTTATGAGTGTAGAAGCGTTCTCGAGCCTGCCCCTCCAGGCAGGCGGCGCGGTGGCGGCGGCAGCCGGACGCACCGCGCTGTGGCTCATTGCCGCCTATATGCGCGCACCGCTGCGCAACACGGCGGTGGCCGCGCTGGTCGGCTTTTCCGCGCTGGCCGGCTCCAATGCCCTCTACCACCAGTCGGGCCATCACCCGGCGCCGCTCTTCGGCAGCTTCGACGGGCGTGCCCTGTCGACCAGCGCCGAGCCCGAGCCGGTGATGCCGGCCGAACGCCCCGCCAAGCTGTTCCAGCAGCCGGCCGTCGAAACGACCGGCAGCATCGCCGCGCCCGAAGCGACGCCGGCCGAGACCATCGGCAATGCCGACGTCTTCGAGATCCAGCGCAAGCTCACCGCCTTCGCGCTCTATGACGGCAAGCTGGACGGCCTCTACGGCCCGCGCACCGCGCGCTCCATCCGTGCCTTCGAGGAAAAGGTCGGCCGCACGCCGACCGGCAAGCTGACCTCCGAGATCGTCGAGCTCATCAAGGCGACGCCGATCATCGCCGAGCCGGCGCCGGCTGCCGCGACGGTGGCGGCCCCCGAGCCCGACCTGACGCTGGAGGCGCCCGCGCCGCTCGTCGCCTCGGCCGAGGCGGCGGTGGCCGCGACGCCCGCGCCCGTCGGCGGCGCCGGCGTGTCGTCGCTCGAAATGACCTCGCCGCCGGCCGCCGCGCCGACCAAGCGCACCGTCGAGACCATCGCCGTGCGCGTCGAGACCCCGGCGCCGGCCGCCGAGGTGGTGACGACGCCCATCGACGTGGTGAAGGCGGCCACCGACCCCAAGGTGGTCAGCGCCGTGCAGCGCGGGCTGTCGAGCCTCGGCTTCCTGCACGGCACCATCGACGGCGTCGCCGGCGAGGCGACGGCCAAGGCCATCCGCAATTTCGAGGTCTACTACAACTACAACGTGACCGGCCGCATCACGCCCGAGCTCATCAACCTGCTTGCGCAGAACGGAGCGGTGCTCTAGGGCGGCGCCATGCTGCGCTCCGACCTGTGGGCCGCCGCCTTCGTGCGGCGGCATAACGACATCGGCCATATCTGCGTGGTGGCCCGCAAGGGCGACCCCGTCGCCGGCCAGATCTTCATCGAGATCGACCATCTCGACGGCACCGTGTCGCTGCTGACGCCGGCGCCCGCCGTGGCGCGCGCCGAGGGCGACGAGGACCGGCTGTTCGTGCGCCGCTTCGCGCGCGCCGAGCCTGCCCTCGTGCGCGAGCGCATTGCCCGTGAAGCCGGCTTTGACCCGGACCTGTGGGTACTCTCGCTGGAGATGCGCGGCGACGATCCCGGCGTCACCCTGGCCAGAGTCTAGCCTGCCTGGCGGATGCCGATGCGGGCCAGGGCGGCGATGGTGCGGTCCACCTGCTCGCTCGGGACCTGCGCCGCCGCAGCTGCCGCCGACCGGCGCGTCTCGGTGAAGGGCCGGTACTCGGGCTTGCCCAGGTCGAGCAGGTTCACCTCGCCGCGCCAGGCGCTCATCAGATAGGCCGTGGCGTCGACGCTCACCGCCTCGAACAGGCGCGAAAAGGTGCCGAGCGCGCCGGAGCGCTCGCCATCTTGCGAGGTGGCGTGAATCAGTACCTTGAGCCCGTCATAGGCCGAGCAGCCGAAGGCGCGCAGCACGACGAACAGCGCGGCCCCGCTGGTGTCATGCGCGATCTGCCCGCAGCGCACCTCGTCGAGCCCGGTGATCTGGTGCAGGAGGCGCGTGACCTCCGGCCGCCGGTTCTCGGAAAACAGCTTCATCAGCGCCCGCGTCAGCTCGGCGGTGGCGACGGAAAGCTGTTCCAGCGTGCGCTTGATCGGTGCCGCCGGCGTGGCGCGCAGGGCGAAGGCGCGGATCACCTTGATGCGGTCGCTCTCGTTGAGATCGAAGAAGGCGGGGGCGAGCAGCGCCGCGTCGAAGTCCTCGCGCGCCGCCAGCGACCAGGCGACCTGGTGATCCATCTGCGCCGAGCGGGCGAGGGCGGCGAGATAGGGGCCGCGCGGCGCGATCGCTGTGTTGGTGGCGAGGGCGCGATAGACCTTGCGGCTGTTCATCTGGAACAGCCGGGCGAGCACGACATTGGTGAGGTCGCTGCGCCGCGCGATGGCGGCGGCGCTCGCCACCTCGCCGGCGCTGACGATCTTCAGCATCGTGCCTTCCGACAGGCTCGGCGCGCCGACGAGGAAATCGGCGAGGTCGTCGCCGATATTGGCGACAATGAGCTCCTCGAGCTCGGGCGACAGGCTCTCCGAGCGGCCGAGCGTCGCCGCCGCCTTGGCCCGCGCCGAGGGCGCCGCCGCCGGAAACAGCCGTGCCGCCAGCGCGAAGAACTGCTCGGCCTCCTGCGGCGTCGCGCGGCCGCGCCGCGCATAGGCGTCGCAGGCGGCGATGAGCAGCGTATTGGTGCGGTCGATGCCGCCGGTCTCGATGAGGAGCTGGAACGTTTCGTAGGGTTGGAAGCCGAGCATGGGACGCCTGGAATCGCCGGTAGACCGGGCGGAAATCACTGGCGCGACTATCGGCCGGAATTCGTTAGCAGACTGTTAACCTTGACGATCTCTTAATGCCCGCTATTGGGGAAGCGTCGCCCCGATTTGCGACGGAGACGAAATTGGGCAATCTGGTGCAGTTCGAGCGGCGCAAGGAGCCGGAAAGCGACCGGCCCGCGCCCACCGCCGAGGCCGAGATCCTGATCTTCACTGGCGTGCGCTACGAGCGCCAGACCGATGCCGCGCCGACCAAGCCGACGGCGTCCTCGGGCGGCAAGCGCAAGCGTGGGTAGGGGCTGGCTCCGCGCAGTCCTGCCGCTCGCCCTGCTGCTGCCGGTGGCGGCCTG
>JBDHTK010000202.1:0-5731 GCA_039808625.1 Devosia sp.
CGACGCCGAGCAGGAACACTTTGGTTTCGTCCAGCATGAAGCTGTAGGGCTTGGTGACCACCGCCCGGCCGCTGAGCGTCGCCGCCGCGGCCGGCGCCGCGAGCGCCGCCGCGAACACCGCCACGAACACCGCCACGAGCGCCAGCGCGCCGGCGCCCCGCCTCATGCGCCCGCTCCCGCCGGCCGGCGCCGGATGAGGCCGCGCTGCGGGTCGTAGGCGAAGGCGGCGGCAAGGAAGCTCACCACCGCCACCCCCAGGACGACGCTCAGCGCCACGCCGTTGAACTTGCCATAGGCCGCGTAGCGCACCAGCTCCACCGCATGCGTGAACGGATTGATCTGCGACACCCAGTAGATCGGGTCGGCGCCGGCCTCGCGCAGCCGCCACAGCGGATAGAGCGCCGAGGACAAAAAGAACATCGGAAAGATGACGAAGTTCATCGTCCCGGCGAAATTCTCGACCTGCCGGATATAGACCGACAGCAGCAACCCGATCGAGCCGAGCAGGAAGCCGCTGACGAGCAGCGCCGGCAGCACCTGCAGCCAGCCGATCAGCGGGATCGACGCGCCGACCAGCTGCGCGACGACGAGAAAGGCATAGCACTGGACGACCGACAGGATGGTGCCGCCCGCGAGCTTGCACAGCAGCAGATACCAGCGCGGCAGCGGCGCCGTGAGGATGAGTCGCATCGTCCCCACCTCGCGGTCATAGACCAGCGACAGCGAGGACTGCATGCCGTTGAACAGGAGCACCATGCCGAGCAGCCCCGGCACGATGTAGACCTGATAGGGGATATAGGTCGAATAGGGCTCGATGGGCGCGACGCCGAAGAGGTTCTGCATGCCCACCGCGAACACCACCAGCCACAGGGCGGGCCGCACGAGGGCCGAGGCGAGCCGGCCATACTGGTGGGCGAACTTGAACAGCTCGCGCGAGACGACGCCCCTGAGGGCGCGAAGATAGTGGGCCGGACGCGAATTGGGACGTCCGCGTCCGGCCCTCCCGGAGAGTGAGATGGTCGATGGCTGGCTTTCGACTTTCAAAGTTTCATCTGTCACTCAACCGGGGAACTGGCATGTACTCTGTGGAGCATCGACCCCCAGCGTGTCGAGATCGTTGCTCTGGTGCAAAAAGCCGGTAATTGGTGCCTCGTCCAGCACCGCATTCGTCGTAGCCAGCGGAATCGCCTGGCGCAGCTGGTGGTCCCACGGCCGGACGCTGAGCGGATTGCCCTTGCCGCCGTCGAGATTGAGCCGCTCGCCCAGGAGATAGGCGAGCACCTCGGGATAATCCGTGCTCTTGGAGCGCAGCACCGACTGCACCACCGCCTTGGTGGAAATCCACGCCGCCCAGTCCTGGTCGTCCATGTGCCGCGGTACCAGTTGCTCGAAGCGCTGCGTCACCTCGGACGAGCCGTGATTCTGGTAGGCCCACGACCACGCCTTGGCGGTCAGGCCGGCGGCGCCCACCACCGGGCGCGGCGCATTGGTCTCGTAGGGCGCGAAGCGCGCGAACTCGCCCTCGCTGTCGGCGATGTAGACGACGTCGTAGCCCACCCCGCCGGTGACCAGCGCCACATTGCCGCGCTCGCGATTGGTCGGGTCGTTGCTGAGCACGAAGGGCCGCACCTCGACGAGGCGCGCGCCGAAGAACTGCGCCGACTGCGTCAGCGCCTCGATCATCTGCTGGTCCTGCGGCGCCGGCCCCTGCAGCGCCAGGATGTCGCGCCACTGGCGCGACACGAGATACTGCACCATCGCATCGGTCAGCATGCGATAGCTGGGGATCATGTGCACCATGTTGGCGCGGCACTCGGCGCCGCGCAGGCTGTCCTCGCCGGCGGCGATGTTGAGCAGCGTCACCGGCAGGTCGGCGACGGCGTCGGCCAGCGTCAGGAGGTCCGCCGCCGGCAGGTCGACGATGACGAAATGCACCCCGTCGCCGGCCCAGCCGCGCACCGTCTCGACGATCGCCTCGACGGAGTCGCCCATTGCGGTGCGCAGGCCGAAATCGACGCCGATCACCTTGCCGATGGTCTGCGCGTCGGCGATGCCCAACTCGGCGCCCGTGACGGGCGAGCCCAGCGGCCGCACCGGCACCAGGTAATAGGCCCGCTCGGGGTCGTAGAGCGGGTTATTCTTGAGCTCGACATAGCCGATATCGACGGGCGTCGTGGGTTTCGCCTCCTGCGCCGGTGCCGCCGACACGAGGAGGGCGCCGGCCAGGGCCAGCGCCGTCCCGCCCGCCGCGATGCGGCGGGCCCTACTCATCGACCAGCACCGTATGCGGGATGCGGCCCGCCGAGATGGTGCGGATGTTCTCGCGCGTCGCAAGGTCGATGATCGACACGTCGTCGCTGAGGCCGTTGGCGACATAGAGCAGCTTCTCGTCGGGCCCGAGCCGGGTTTCCCAGGCGCGGCTGCCGACCAGCGTATAGCCCTCGATCTCGTGCGTCGCGACATTGACGAAGGCGACGTGGTTGGCGCGCCCCAGCCCGACATAGACGGTGTCGCCCGCCGCGTTGATGGTCATGCCCACGGGCGTGACGTCCACCGGCCGGAAGCCGGGCGGCACGAAGGTCAGCGTGTCGACCACCTGGTTGGTGGCGCGGTCGATGATCGAGACTTCTCCCGAAAGCTCGTCCGACACCCACACTTCCTTGCCGTCCTTGGTCAGCACGAAGCGGCGCGGGCGCGTGCCGACGATGATGTTGTCGACCACCGTGCCGGTCGCCGTGTCGATGACATGCACCATGTCGGCGACCTCGGAGGTGGCATAGAGGGTCTTTTCGTCTTCGCTCAGGATGACGCCCTCCGGCTCGGCGCCGGTCGGGATCTCGTTGACGATGATCTTGTCAGCCATGCTGATGATCTGCACCGTCGAGTTTTCCTCGTTCGACACGTAGAGCTCGGTCTCGTCCTTGTTGATGACGAACATTTCCGGGCTGCGCGCCGTCGGGATCTGGTCGACCACTTCCAGCGTCGCGACGTCCAGCACGTCGATCACGTCGTCCTCGCCGCAGGCGACATAGAGCAGCGTGTGGTCGTGGTTGAAGTGCATGTCGCGCGGCCGGCGCGAGGTCTTGATGTCCTTGACCAGGGCATAGTCGTTGGCCGGGTCGAACACGAGGATGTTGTTCGAGCGTTCATTGGAGACGAACAGGTAGCCGGTGCCGGCGGCCTCGGCCACGCCGGCCGGCGCGACGAGGACCGCCAGCGTGGCCAGTCCGGTGAGGAAGCGTTTGAAGCGGGGGGTGCTCGGCATGATCGGTTTCCACCTGAATGAGAGGGAAGGCGCGGGCAGCGGGGCCCGCGCGCCCATTGGCAGGTTTAGCGAACCACGAAGGTGCCGGTGAGGCCGGCCTTCTCGAAGCCGGGGGCGTAGAAGGCGTAGTTGCCTGGCCTGACCGGCACGAAGCTGACCGAGATGGTGCCCTCGTCGTCGAACTCGATCGACGAGAAGGCGCCGTTCACCTTGACCTCGAGATCGTCGATCACGAGCTGGTTGACCCAGGCATTGCGCAGCAGGTCGGGCATCATGACGCCCAGCTCCTCGATGCCGTCGCTGGTGACGTCGAGCCGGTAGGCCTTGCCGGTCTCGAGCTCGAACTCGGTCTGCGAGAATTCGAGCTTGGCCGTGTCGATGTCGAGCTTCAGCGGCGTCGCCCCCGAGGCGAGGCTGCTGCCGGTGACGTGGAAGGTGCCCTTCATATTGTCGTAGCCGGGTGCGAAGAAGTCGTAGTCGCCCGGCTTGACCGGCACGAAGCTGATCGAGATCGTGCCCGCGCCGTCATATTCGACGCCGTAGAGGGCGCCCGAGGAGTGGATTTCCTTGTCGTTGATGACGACCTGGTTGAACCAGGCGTTGCGGAACAGCTCCGGCGCCTGGATCAGCGTCTCCTCGATTCCGTCGCTGGTGATCTCCCAGATATAGTACTTGCCGACCTCGAGCTGGAAGTCGTTGCCGGTCCAGCTCTTGTTGGGCCCGTCGATCGACGTTTCGAGGCGCGTCGGCTGCGAGGCGATGTTGCCGGCCGCCTGCGCGCTGCTGGCGAGGGCCACCGCCAGCACGGCGGCGCCGATCAGTCCCGGAATGCGCATGGTCATACAGTCTTCTCCCAAATGATGTCGGAACGACATGAAGCTCTGCCGCCCGGCCCTCGCGGGGCGAGGACTCCGGGCGAATTGCGGTGTCCTGTCAAGGCCTCCTCTCGTCCAGCCTGCCGGCGCGCCAGCCAGTGCGGCGCCGGCGGACGCGGAGCCCCGCCAGGACCCCCACCTTAGGAGGCCCAGATTTGAGCCCGTTGAGCTTTTGGTTAGAAAATGGAGGGAGCGGCGCCACTCATCCCGGCCCGCCGGGGCCGTGCGCAGCGATCATGTAGCCGACGCCGCGTACCGTCTGGATCAGCGACTCGGCGCCCGGCACGTCGATCTTGGCGCGCAGGTAGCGCACATAGACGTCGACGATCTTGGTGCCCGGGTCGTAGCCGAGCTGCCATACCGAGTTGAGCAGCCGCTCGCGGCTCACCACCCGCCCGGCATTCTTCATGAGATAGCGCAGCAGGTCGAATTCGCGCGGCGTCAGCGTCACCGGGCTGCCGTCGCGGCTCACCTGCCGCGAGGCGGGGTCGAGCGTCAGCGGCCCGGCCGCCAATACGCTCTCCTGGCTCACCGCCGCGCGCCGCCGCCCGAGCGCGAAGATATGGGCCAGCAGTTCGTCGAAGGCGAAGGGCTTGGTGAGATAGTCGTCGGCGCCGCCCCGCAGCCCCTCGATCTTGTCGTCGAGCGTGGCGCGCGCCGTCAGCATGAGCAGCAGCGCCGGGCGCTTTTCGGCCCGCAGCACGCGGCAGATCTCGAGCCCGTCGACATAGGGCAGGGTGCGGTCGACGATGATGAGGTCGAAGGCCTCGGCGCGCGCCCGCTCCAGCCCGTCCCGCCCGTCATGTTCGAGCGCCACGTGATAGCCCTCGGCCGCGAGCCCCCGTTCGAGGAAGGAGGCGATGCGCCGGTCGTCCTCGATGACCAGGATCTTCATCGTGCGCCCCCCTCGGCCGGCGGCAGCACGATCTCGAACAGCGCCCCGCCCGCGGCGCGGTTGCCGAGGCTCGCCGTGCCGCCATGCTGCTCGGCGATCTGCCGGGCGATGGCGAGGCCGAGCCCGAAACCGGTGTTGAGCAGCTCGTTTTCCTGCCGGCCGCGATAAAAGCGCCGGAACAGGTTGGGCTGGTCCTCCGCCGGCACGCCCGGCCCCTCGTCGGCGATGCTGAGCACCGCCCCTCGCGCCGTGCGCGCGGCGCCGATGGTGATCGTGCTGCCGGGCGGCGCGTGCTTCACGGCATTGTCGAGCCCGATCATCAGCGCCTGCTTGAGGCGCTGGAAATTGCCGGCGACGACGAGCGGGGCGGCCGGCCGCTCGACCACGATCGTCACTTCCCTGGCGTCGGCCAGCACCTTGCCCTCGCTGGCCGCCGCCGCCGCCACGTCGCCCAGCGCGATCTCCGACATCGCTGCCGGCTCCACCTCCGTGCCCTGCCGCACCGCCGCCAGCAGCTCCTCGAGCAGCAGCACGAGCTCGGCCGCCTGCGTGCGCACCCGCTCCATCGACTGGCGCAGCGAGCTTTCCGTCACCGTGCCGCGCAGCGCCACGTCGGCCTCGCCGCGAATGACCGTCAGCGGCGTGCGCAGCTGGTGGCCGACATCGGCGAGGAACGCGCTGCGCTCGCTGTCGAGC
>JBDHTK010000203.1:0-5731 GCA_039808625.1 Devosia sp.
GTCTTGAGGATCAGGCACGCCAGACTATCGGGGAAGTCATCTCGCGGGCGGAAGCGAGCGGTGCGTCCAGCTCCACCACGATCGAGGACATCGTCATCGGCATCGTGCCGGCCAATATCTTCGTCGCCTTCAGCAGCGGCAACATGCTGGCCATCCTGTTTTTCGCCCTGCTCTTCGGCGTCGCCCTGGGAACGATCGAGAAGGAGAAGTCGCAGCGCGCCATCGGCCTGTTCGAAAGTCTCTACGAGACATTCATCACCATCATTGGCTGGCTGCTCTACGTGTTGCCGATCGGCCTGTTCTGCCTCGCCTGCACACAGATATCGGCTGTCGGTATTCCCATCCTCGCCGCCATGCTCAAACTGATCGTGCTGATCTATGCCGGATGCCTGGCGCTGGTCGTCCTCTGCTTCGTGGTCATCTGGATGCGCCTTGGCGGCAGCCCGTGGCGCGCCGTCACCGCGCTGCGCGAGGCGATCCTGGTCGCCTTCGGCACGTCGAGCAGCTTCGCGGCCGCACCTGCAATGATGCGGGCCCTCAAACGTGGTCTCGGCATGAACCCCGATGTGGTCGATCTGGTCACCCCACTCGGCATCACCCTCAACCCGCCCGGGTCGGCTTTTCACTTCGCCATCGCGACCATGTTCCTCGCCAACCTTTACGGCGTCGATCTCGATACAGGTCAGATCGCGTTCGTCCTGGTCGGATCGGTGCTGGCGGGTCTGGCCGCCTCGGGCGCTCCCGGTGTTGCGGCGCTGTCGATGATTTCGCTGATCTTGGTGCCGCTGGGCCTGCCCGTCGAGGTCGCCATCATCCTGCTTGTCGCCATCGATCCGATCGTCGACCCCGTGCTGACAGTGGTCAATATCAGTGCCAATGCCGCATCGACGGTCCTGCTCGCCGCCCCCGACCCGGCGACCGCCGGCCTCGCCATCGACCACGCCGAGTCAAGCCAGAGCGAGCCGCATCGCACATGACGAGGAACCTGACGACGACCGGCCACGAAGCCAGCGATGCGTGGCGCCAAGCTACGACCTGCCTGTCGCGGACCAGGATTATTGGCAAGCCCTCGCGGCGGCTCCGGACCAGTTGCTGCAGCACCCCGACGCCTGTTGCCGTGAGCTTTTCGTGACGGCTACGGCAATTGTTGGCACCCGGTAGCGCCAAGCGACCTCATGCCGGCCGACCCCGCGCCACTTTCAAGGACGAGCGGATCAGGCCATCGGACGAGAGCAGCATCCAGTCTGCGGCGCCCCAGAGCAGGCAGCAGCCGATCACGCTCAGCGACATCCAGTCGCCGGCAAGGCCGGCGGTCGCCGACAGGATTGCCGGTGCACGGCTGAAAAGCACGACATCCTTGCACAAATCGCCAAGCGTGAACGAGCGTCCCACCAAACGCAGACGCCGCTGGCTTCCCCACGCGCTGCCAAGCTTTCCGGCGGCATGCAGCAGGCCGGCGCTGATGGCAAGAACCGGGTTCCCGAGCACGAAGAGGCCATAGCCAAGGCAGATAGCGCCAAGGGCGGACAGGACATCGCCCATCCGGCTGAGCCCCTGCTTTGGTGGAGCACCGTTCGCCCAGGCGCGGCTATACACGACGCCGCCAATGCCGAAAATCGCCGTCGCTGCGGTCAATGCAATGGCGGCCGGACTGCCGGCCATGTACTGCGCCGTGATTTCCCACCATGTTGCACCCAGGGCCGCAGTCTGATGGGGCGCAAGGAATGCGCCCGCAAGGCCGGTCACGAAACCGAGTGCATTCCCCATATTGTACAGTATCCCCGGCTCTATGACTCGATGGACACGCTGCGCGAGCGTTTGATTCATGGCTGGCGACCTCCCTGCCGGCGAATGTCGCCGGAAGCGAGCGGTCCGGCGATCCGGTTGATCCTGGCCCGCGGCAGCCACAGGAGGGCGGAACTCTTTACGCAGATCGCCCTCTGGACGGAGCATTCTGCGTGCATTTCATGCGGGAGCCCAAGTTTGCAGACGATCTTTTGAGGGCAACGACAGCCTAAGCGAACTGACCGGCCGCAGCGGCGCGACATACGCTTTGCCCGACCCGACCAGCGGCGCCGGTTGGAGGCCGCCAGCGCCGTACCACTGGACCGCACATGCCGGCCAAGGCCCTGGCCGGCCACCGCTGCAACGGCAGCAAGCCTCTCGGGCGCGCATCGTGAAACGCTGGATACACTTGGATGCCCGCCGGGACGAACCGTCGCCGGCTCGCGCGACCGAAGCTACAACAGCCTGAGATTCGCCATCCGTGCCACCGCCTGCACGCGGTTCCGCGCGCCGAGCTTCTTGCGGCTGTTGTCGATGTGGAAGCGCACCGTCACTTCGGTGATGTTCAGCCGGTCGGCGATTTCTCGGTCCCGCAAGCCATCGGCGGTGAAGGCAAGACAGTCGCGCTCGCGGTCGCTGAGGGCCGGCAGGTCGTCTTCCAGACCGCCCGAAAACTCCATCAGCCGCTCCGTCAGCATCAGCCCGGCCAATTGCGCCGCGCGCGCCGCGTCGGGATCGATGTTTCGCTCGCCGAAACCCAGATGCAGCGAGGTGATGATGCCTCGCGCGCCGTAGGAGGTGGCGCACAGCGCGTCGGCGATGCCGGCCTCCCCGAGCGCCTCCCAGTAGACCCGGTATCCGGGCGCGTCGTGCGGCGCGAAATCGGAGAAGCGGTAGCGGCTGCGGCCCTCGCGGATCGCGCCGAGCAGCGGGTTGTAGTCGAAGCAGACATAGTTGAACGCCGCGCTGCCCGGCCACCGCTCCGGCGAGAAGCGGGCGATGAAGCCGCCGGCCTGCCAATGGGCCTGCGAGGTCAGCCGCTCCGCCGGCCTGCGGTAGCGCCGGGTCTGGAGGTAGGTCGCGCCGATCCGGCGCGCTGCTTCGAAGAAGCGGGTGCTGGCCTCTTCGGCGGTGCGCGCGGACAGGGCGTCTTCAGCCAGCCGCAAGGCCTGGCCGGCCATGCTCCCCGCCAACAAATCCTGCGTTGCGGTCATCCGTCGGGCCCCGCGCGGTCTCCCCTGTGTTCGGGCGATCATACTACGCAGGAAAACCGACGAAACCTATGAGTTTCGAGAGTTGTGCGCCGAGGCGCGATCAGCGACCTCATTGCCGGGGGTTTGATCTACACGGGGCGTAGCATGGCGAGGAAGCTGATCGGGCATTGGAGGCTCGGCTGCGGACTCCTTGCCGGTACCGCGCTTGTCGGGTTCGCAGCCTCGTCGCCTGCCCTCGCCCAGACCTGGACCGGCGGGGCCGGCACCACCAACTGGTTCGCTTCGACCAACTGGTCGTCCGGCAGCGTGCCCACATCCGCCCTGCCGGTCGTCATCAACAACGGCTCCACGGCCTCTCCCGTCGTCATAAGCGCGACCGGGGCGCAGGCCGGAGGGGTCAAGCTCGGCAGCGTCGCCGGCTTGGTGGGTAGCCTTCTGGTGACCGGGGCGGGCCGGATCACGGACACCGGCACCTATTTCATCGTGGGCGACCGTGGCGAAGGCGCCATCACAGTTTCGGACGGCGGGCAGGTCACGAGCAAGTTCGCGGTCGTGGGCAACTTTCCCAATTCCGTCGGCAAGGCGCTGGTGACCGGCGCGGGATCGCAATGGACCGCCACGCAACTCATGGTCTCCTGGGATGAGAATGCGGTCGGCACCTTCGAGGTCGCGGACGGCGGCAAACTCGAGATCGCCAATCCGGGCGGCAACGCCACCGTCACCCTGGGAAGCGACTCCACGGCAGCCAACGGGACGCTGACCATCACGGGCGCCAATTCCTCTTTCGTCATCACGAACGGGCTGACGCTCAGTATCGGATCACCCGGCCGCGGTGTCTTCAGCGTCCTCGACGGCGCTTCCGCAGACACCAGCGCCATCGTCAACATCAACAACAAGAGCGAGGCACATGTCACCGGGACGGGCTCGATCTGGTCGGCCCAGGGCGGCATCACCAGCCAGGGCCTCCTGACGGTGACCGATGGCGGCACGCTCGCGTCGAATGGCCGGGTCACGGTGGCAGCCCTCGGCACCGCGACGATCACCGATGGTGGCACCCTCACGGCCACACAGGTCGATATATTGGGCATCGCGACGATCGGCAGCGGCGGCACGGTCCTGTCGTCGGGCGGCGTATCGGTGGGCAGCGCCAGCAGCGGCGTTCTGACGGTCTCCGACCGCGGCGCGCTGCGCCTCACCGATCCGATCCAGGGCCTCCGCATCGGCAACGGCATCGGCACAGGAGGAACGCTGATCATCGGCGCGGCAGCCAGTCAGCCGGCGGCAGCGCCGGGCACCGTCGAGGCGTCCTACGTCGTCTTCGAAGGCGCGGCGAATCCGGGAACGCGGACGCTCGTCTTCAACCATACCTCGAACGACTACGTGTTCGCGCCCTACATCACCGGCGGGAGCGGCAAAGGTAACGTCATCGTTCAGGCCGGCACCACCACGCTCGCCGGCGGCGTCGCTCCCTTCGACGGCACCATCGACATCGCCAGCGGCGCCACTCTCAAGATCGCCGCCAACGCCTCGCCGAGCCTGGTCCTGCCCGTCGATACGAAGAACGACGGCACGCTCTTCCTCGACAGCGCCGATTTCTTCACCCGCGCGACCGGGAACATCTCAGGGGCCGGCAAGGTGGTGAAAACGGGCTCCGGCTGGCTCACGCTGACCGGGCAGAACAGCTGGACCGGCGGCACCGAGGTGCAGGACGGCAGGCTCTATATCGGCGCGCTGGCCGGGGCCGAGCCGCAGGACGGCACGCTGGTCGGCGACGTGCTGAACAACGGCATGCTGATGTTCCGCCGCAAGACGGACTACACCTTCGCCGGCGTCATCTCCGGCTCCTTCGAGAAGGAAGGCGCAGGCACGCTCACCCTTACCGGCCAGAGCAGCTATGCGGGCATCACCACCGTGTGGAGCGGCAGCCTGGCGCTCGGCGCCGACAACCGCCTGCCCACCGCCACGAACCTCAGGCTCTCCGGCGGGACTTTCGACCTCAACGGCCACGCGCAGACCGTCGGCAACCTGGGAGGCTTCGCAAGCGGCACCCTCGCCATCGGCACCGGCGCATTCACTACAGTCATGTCGGTCAATACGACGTTTCCCTCCGCCATCACCGGCACTGGCGATTTCATCAAGCAGGGGTCTGCGACCCTCACGCTCACCGGCACCAAGAGCTTCGCCGGCACCACCACCGTGGCCGGTGGCCGGGTGCAGGTGGACGGGTCCATGGCAGCGAGCCGGTTCCAGGTGAATTCCGGCGCGACTCTCGGCGGCTCGGGCCGCGTGGGCGAGACATCCATCGCCAATGGCGGCGCGCTCGAAGGCCGCAGCGGTCAGGTGCTGACGATGGCATCGCTGGCGCTGAACCCGAACAGCCGGATCGATGTCGCGCTCGGCGCGCCGGGCAACGCCACCGGTCTGTTCAAGGTCAACGGCAATCTGGTGCTCGACGGAACGCTGAACGCGACCGACGCCGGCGGCACCGGCACCGGCGTCTATCGCATCTTCGACTATGCCGGCGCGCTGACCGACAACGGTCTCGAAGTCGGGACGCTGCCATCGGGGTCGGGAACGGTGCAGACGGCGATGGCCAATCAGGTCAACCTTGTCGTCAGCGGCGGTTCCGGCGGCGCTGCGGAGTTCTGGAACGGCTCGCAAATGTCGGCCGACAATACGATCCATGGCGGCAGCGGCACCTGGATCGCCGGCCCGACCAACTGGACAAATGC
>JBDHTK010000204.1:0-5714 GCA_039808625.1 Devosia sp.
GATGATGGCGATGCGATCTCCCTCTTGCTGCGCCGTTTCGAGGAAGGCCCCGACGATGTTCATTGCGATAGGCGCCGGCCCATCAGGGCGTAGCGGCGAAACACCTTTGCCTTGTGCCGCTCGCTCCTGTCGCGCGACGCGTTGTCCTCGTGCATGAGCGCGTGGATGACCTCGGTGAACCCCATATCGAGGGCGCGGCGGTGATACGTGTCGGCGAGAAGGTGGCCGACGCCGCGCAGTCCGCTGGCATAGGTTTTGAGAATCGCCGCCGGCCGGGTGGGCGCCAGCCGGTCCGGCATCCCGAACAGGAATCCGACCAGTTGCCCGGCCTCTGCGTGCGCGAACAGGATGTGGCGCGGATCGAGCAGCGGCAGCACCGGACGATAGAGCTCGAGGAAGTCCTCAAGCGTGATCGGCTTGAAGAAATGATTGCCGGCGAACGAGGCGGCCGACATCTTGAACAACCGCGCGATCAGTTGCTCCGTCCCGGTGCCGTCCCAAGGTGTCACCACGATCCCGGGCAGTGTGACCGGCTGCGGCGCCAGCGTATCGACGAGGTGCGCCCGGGCCGAGACGTAGCTTGAAATGGGCGAGAAGCCGGCCGCGACGAACGCCGCCTGATCGTGCGCACCGCTCGTCGGCTCGAGCAGGAAAGCCGGCGACTCGTCGCTCTCCGTGACCACGCGATAACGGTGCCAGGTGTCGCCGTCCATCGGTCCCATGAGGGCCGCGAAGCCTTCGGCGCGAAGTCGATCGGCGAGCTCGGCCAGCAGGGAGTGCCCGGCTTCCGCACTCTCGAACCCAATTCTACCGATCGCCGCGGCGCGCCGGCCTTCCCAGTCCGGGGCATCGCGATAGACCATGGCTTCAGCCCCTGCGACTGCAACGCGCTCAGGCCCTGTGCTCATGTGACGCCTCCCTGCAAAAACAGCCCCAGCGGCACGAGCACCGCCGGGCCGAAGACCTTGATGCTGCGCTGCGTCGTAAACCATGCGGGCCGCCACAGCGCCCAGCCCGCCGGCAACACGAAGGCCAGCAGGACCATCGGCCAGGCCAGCAAGTAGAAGCGGGAATATGGCAGGTTGGCCTCAGCGACCCACATCGTCAGCGCTCCGAAGGCGGCAAGGAGCGGCAGCAGCAGCAGGCGCGCCCAGCCCGCAAACGCCAGCGCCAGGAATGCGACGGCCGCCGCGGCGAAACTGAGCCCGAACAGCGACACCACCGACTTTCCGGCGATCTCGCCGAGCACCAGCCAGCCCAGCGCAACGATGGCGGAGACCGCCAGCAGGTCGAGGTCCGGTCGGCTGCTGGCGCAAGGGCGGCTGCTGCGTGCCAAAAGTTGCGCCGCGATAGCGAGGCCCGGCAGGATGGCGTTGTGCAGCGCCACGCTGGAGATGACGAGGAAGACCAGGATGGCGTAGCCCCGCGCGGCGCGATCGGCGATCTCGAGCGAGCGGGCAAGCATCAGCATCACCGCAAGGAAGGCGAGGAAGATGCCGGCTTGCAGCAGTAGCGCCGTGGGGTCGCTGGCAAGATACTGCGCCAGCAGCAGATGAGCGCCCACCGGCACGAAGAGGTTGTCGAGCCCGTGCCAGGAATCGGCTTCGACCAAGGCACAGAACCCCGCGATCAGGAACGAGAGAACGACCACGTTGAGCCGCGGTGCATCGCTCAACAGCAGCAGCGCCACCATGGCGACGAGCCAGGTGACGACGAAGAACGCCGCGACACCCTCCCAGCTCTTGGTGCCGTCCTCGACCGCGAAGCGGCGGCGGCCATAGCTGGTGCCGATCAGCGCCGAGGCGGTGTCCGACAGCGTGATCACCAGCATCGGCAGCACGTAGAGGATGTGCTGGCCGTGCGCGTGAAAGAATACTATGACGATCGCAAGCGCGAGATAGATTTCGCCGAACGATGGCCGTTTGACGTCGTGCAGCACCGCTCCGAGCCCCGCGGCCTGCGGCAGGCGCAACAGCAGCATCACCACGATCGCCGCGCTCATCAGCACCAGCACCGGCAAGGGATTGTCGAACAGATAGGGGAAGGTGAGCGACGCCGTCCCAGTCGCCACATGCACGAGCTTGCGCTGCCCTTCGGGGCTGATCCCGACGCGGCGTGCGAGCAACCGAACGACCAGCATCAGCGCCAGCACGGCACCAACGACGACGACGATGACGAGGCTGTCGCGCAGGGTCAGGCTCACCGCACCTGCTCCACCACGAAATCGGAGTAGAAGAACGCTTTGTCGGCCGCCTTGCCGCGCTCGATCTCCTCATCGAGCCGCGTGACCTTTGCCGTGTGGGCGGTAGGCACGCGGCGCGGCACCATCATGTTCCAGTAGACGAGCCGGGCCTTTGGGTTGCTGGCTTCGAGGATCGCCCCGTAGACAGCTGAGAACACGTCCTCGCTCATATATTCGAAGATGTCCGAGAGATTGAACCCATCGGCTCGTAGCCCGCTCTCGACCAGCATCTCGATCGCCCCCGTGCGGATGTCGAGGCGATCCAGACGGTCGCGGATCACGGCGTAGCTTTCTTCCCGCCACGCCAGCGGCAGCGCGGCGCCGTGGTCGCTCTTGAGGATCCAGTGAAGATAAGGGTTGGCGGAGGGATCAAGCTCGACCACTGCGTGCTCCAGGCGGCCTGCAACGTGGTCGGCAAGGCTACCTTCGACATGATCGAAGAACGCTGGATCACGCCCGAGCCGGCCCATCACTGCGTTGGAGAAAAACACGCGCAACAGCCAGCGCCAGCGCCAGTTGTTCCAGCGCTGCGCCAGGAATTCCGCCCGGTCAGCCTGCGACTTCGGCGCGAACACCTCGTCGATCGTGGTCCGGCTGTGGACCAGCGGCAACAGGTAGCGCTTGAGTATACGGAAGTAGCGCTCGAACTTGCCGACGCCACCCAAGCCGTGGGCGATCGCCGCGTCGCGCCGCTCCAGCCAGAACTGTTGGCTGTCGCTGTCGAGGTTGCGCAAGACCGTGTCGAGCAGTTCGACGCGCCGGCTCGATGGGCGCGACCCCATGAGCTCGAGGAAGGGCGCATGGTCGAGCGTTCGGTACGCTGCGATGCGGATGTTGAGGCAGGCGATCTGGGCCGGCGCCAAGTCGATGGCGACCACCTTCGCCGGATCGAGCAGCAGCATCGCCAGCGCGTTGTCGCCCGCCGAGCAGATCGACACCAGCGTCTTGCCCCGCTGCGGACCGAGCGCATCGTTGAGAACGTCCGCATCCTCCCACAATTGGGCGTAGCGAATGGTATCGAACCTGGCCCGTCCGGCGATTTCGGCGGTCGTCACGTCAGCCTCCGCACGATGCCGCTCGCGCCATCGACCGAAATGGCCTCGCCGTCGACGATCCAGTTCATCGCCCCCTTGAGCGCCACGACGCAGGGGATGCCCAGCTCGCGCGCCACGATCGCCGAATGCGACAACGGGCTACCCCGTTCGACGACGATGGCGCCGGCGTTGGTGAAAAGCGCGATCCAGCCCGGATCGGTGTGCCGCGCCACGAGGATCTCGCCACGGCCGATGGTCTGGGTCCGCGGGTCGCTGATCACCCGCGCCACGCCGCTCACGAGGCCGGCGCTGCAGCCGGTCCCCTCGCGCTCCAATGCCTCGTCGCGCAGCACCGGAGGAGCCGATGGGGAGCCCCCAAGACCGGCTATGACCGCGCCTCGCACCAACAGGCGCTCGCCGGGATCGACTCCAGCCTGCTCCACCTTGCGCAGGCGCACCAGCGCCGCCAGGTCGTACGTGACCGCAAAGCCCTCGATCGCCCCCAGCACCTCCGGAACGGTCAGCAGGAACACGTCGTCCGCATGGTCGATCAGGCCGTTGACCCAGAACTGTGTTCCGATAGCGCGAAACAACCGCCGGCCGCGACCGAAGATCCGCGTCCGCTCGAACCGCAGATTCTCGCGGTCGCGCACCCTGCGCTTGGCGAAGCGCAGCGCCCAGCTCGCAATCGCCCGGCGCATTGGGTGGCCGGCAAACAGCCGGCGCAATGCGACCCCGGTGTCAGTCGAAGCCACCGGCGCAGCAGGCGGCGTGCTCGATGACGCTGCAATCGCTCGGTAGAGCGGGCTCGGGTCACGGTCGAGCGTGATGCTCTCGAGCTTGAGCTCCTCGGCACAGCGGTCCGCGAACTTGCCCAGATAGTCGTCAATCGCAGCGCGAAGCTCGGGATGAGCCGCCAGCCCGTCGCCTCGTCCCTCCGCGAGCGCCTGCCGCAGCGCCTCGTCCTCGCCGAGCATCCGCCCCATGGCGCGGATGCGCTGCGCCGGCTCGGCCGAAACAATATCGCCCTGCCCGATCATGATGTCCGAATGCAGCACCACTCCTGCCGTACCGGCCCAATGCTCCATCATCCGCCGCGACGCGCCGAACGCGATCATGCAAAGAAAATCGTTGATCAGCGGCGCGTCCCAGCGGCCGAGCAGGCTGGATTCAATGCGGCGGTACTCTGCCGCCAAGGAAGTCAACGGCATGGCATCGAGCTCGCTGGCCGGACGAGCCAGCACGGCCTCGACCCGCGCATAGAACGCCGCCGTGGTCTGCTTGAGGCGGAGCGCTTCGCGCAGCACACGCCAGCCCACCGCGACAAGCCCCAGCCGGGACGTGCCGCTCGTCGCCGGCTCGATGGTCGCGATCAGCTCGTCGGGCAAGGGGGAGCCGACGCCCATCATCAGCTCCATGTTGTCGCGGTTGCTCGTAAAGCCCGGCAGCAACGACAGCGCCCGATACCAGTTGCCGAGGTTGTAGTAGACGCGCCCATGCACCCGGCATAGCAGGTTGTCGAACACCGCCGCATTCTCCGCGGCGACCTTGTCGGGAACACCCGCGATCGCCACGAAGGCGCGATAGACACGCGCATAGGCGTATTGCGCGAAGCTGAAGGTCAGCGGTGAAACCAGACCCGGATAGCTCTCGACGATATTGGAGTTGTCGAGCACCGTGAGCGCGTCGTCGGGGATCGGCAGCGACCGCAACTCGGTGGTGATCGGCCGAGCCTGCAGCAGGAACAGGCGGTCGCCTTCGAACGCCCACTCGATGTCCTGCGGGCCACCGCACGCGGTTTCGACGTCGCGCACCAGCCGATGCAGCTCCGTCAGATCGGCGGCGCTCAGGGCCGGATCGGTGGTCGGCTGTTCGAGAACCGTGCCGCCGTTGCGCGCGAGGAGATAGCGCTGGCCGTCCTCCTCGCCGCCGACGAGCCGGTCGCCGAGCCCCGCAGTGGCCGAAATCATGATCCGGTCGCGACGCCCGCTCACCGGGTCGGCGCTGAATGCGACGCCGGCACAGCGCGCCCGCACCATCTGCTGCACGACCACGGCCGGCGCGCCGCCCGCGGCATCGAGCCCGCGCGAGCTGCGGTAGTTGGCGATGCTCATCTCGCCGCCGCTGTCGTAGACTTGTCGCACCGCCGCCGGCAGCGCGTCGGCAGCGAGGTTCAGCAGCGACAGGAACTGTCCGGCATGCGAAGCGCTGTCCCCGTCCTCCTCACGGGCGGATGATCGCGCCGCGTACGGACCCGGACCGAGAGATGGCAGCCGCTGCACCAGCTCGGCTCGCATCTCGGACTCGCTGGCCATGTCGGAGAACGCCACCGGCTCGATCACGAAGAATGCGGGCACGTTGAACCCTTGGCCGACAAGCCGCGTCAGTGCCGCAGCCTTGCCGCCGACCAGCGCCGCGTCCAGCCGTTCCGTCATGGC
>JBDHTK010000205.1:0-5699 GCA_039808625.1 Devosia sp.
GAGCCTTTGGCGAGCGGGGGGCTCGCCGCGCCGGCGGGAGTGGGGACCGCCGGCGAAGGCGGTCAGCCGCGGCCGGGGGCCGGGGCGCGGTCGGTGCGGCCGGGAGCGTCGCGGCCCGGGGCATCGCGGCCGGGGGCGTTGCGATCGGGGGCGGCGCGGTCGGGCGCCGGGGCGGCGCCGGGACTGCGCTGGAAGCCGCCGCGCTGCGGCAGCAATTCGGCCTCCTGCGCGTCGGTGAGGCTGGCATAGAAGGCTTCGAGGTCGGGCAGCAGCTTCGTCATGGCGTCGAGCCGGGCCTGCTCGATCTCGAGCCGCGCCTTGAAGCGGGCGATGAGGTCGGGGGCGCCGGTGTCGGCAGCGGGCCAGGCGGCGGCGCAGCTATCGGCGAAGGCGGTCTGCGCCGTCAGCGCATCGGTGCGCAGCGTGTCGAACAGGGCCTGCTGCTCGGCGGTGAGCTCGATGCGGTGGGAGAGGCGCACGAAGGCGATCTCGAGGGCTTCGGCGCCGCGCTCGGAGCAGACGAGGTTGACGACCGAACCGCGGGCGCCGCGCGGCATCATGCGGTGGATCTCGCGGTCGGCCTTGCGGCTGACGGCCTGCGTGGTGTCCTGCGCGACGACAGGAAGGGCGATGGTGCCGACGGTCGTGGCGACAAGCGCGGCGATGGCGATAGCGTGCTTCACGGCAAGCTCCTTCGGGGTTGGCAGGATCGGTGCGA
Source organism: Devosia sp. (assembly GCA_039808625.1). Taxonomy (GTDB): domain Bacteria; phylum Pseudomonadota; class Alphaproteobacteria; order Rhizobiales; family Devosiaceae; genus Devosia_A. Next base: position 719 of record JBDHTK010000205.1, read on the forward strand.
TCCCGATGCTGCCACGTTAGGCGCCCGTGCCTCGCCGCGAGATTGCGGCGACATGAAGCTTTGGAGAGGTTGGCAAGGCGGGCGCCGCGGTTCGCGTGCCGGGCGCGCCGCCCACGGGCCGGCTCAGGAGGCGATATATTCCTTGAGCACGGTGGCCTCGAACTCGGTGACTTCGATCTTGCGCTTCACCACGTCGCCGATGGAGACGATGCCGACCAGTTCGCTGCCGTCGACGACGGGCATGTGGCGGATGCGCTTTTCGGTCATGCGCTCCATGACGTCGTCGATGCTTTCGGCGGGCGCGGCGGTGATGACCGGGTGGGTCATGACGTCGCGCACGGTACGCGAGGCGAGGGCGCTCCAGTCGCTGCCCAGGCGGCGGACGATGTCGCGCTCGCTGAGCATGCCGACGATCTCGCCATTGTCGAGGACGACCACGGCGCCGATGCGGTTGGCGTTCAGCGCATCCACGGCGGCGGCGATGGTCGCGTCGGCCGCCACGGTGACCACCGAGCGGCCCTTGGCCTGAAGGATAGTCTCGACATGCATCGCGTGCTCCTCCTCCTCGTGCAGGGGCAGTGTGCCTCCAACCGCGAGGGCGGAAAAGTCAGTGACGCTGACCATCCCGTGCGACTTTAGGCTCACCCCTCGCGGCGGCCCGGCTGCCAGTTGTGCACCGGCTGGCGCTGGCGCGGCGCGGGCAGGGAGTCGCGGGTCAGCGCGAGGCGCGCCGCCTCGAGGACAACCGACAGCACCAGCGCCAGAACGGGCGCGATGAACAGCATGGCGCCGACGTCGAGGCGCTGGCCGAGGCTGAGCTTTTCGAGCGGCAGGAGGCCGGCGAACAGCGCGAGGCTGGCGGCCAGCAGGGTGAAGGAGAAGGAGACGATGGTCGCCGTGGTGAACCGCACCGCCCGCAGGACGGCGGTGCGGGGGGCGGGCTTGCGCTCGGGTGCGTCGGGCATCGGGGGACTCACGCTTGGGGAAACGACGCCCGCGACAAGAGCAGCCCAATGCGGAATTTCCGCGCGGCCAATGGGGAAAGGCGCGGACCAAAGCGGGGCACAAATGTGGCGCCCGGCGCCGCGCGGCCCCGCCTTAGCGCCGGCTTGCCATGGCCGGGACGCGCTTCTATCAAACTCAGCCGGCTGATCCCGAGGAGGAACTCATGGCCTTTCTGTCCGAAGCGATCCTCAGGATCGCGCCATCCGCGACGGTGGCGATCTCGCGCAAGGCGGCGGATATGAAGCGCGCCGGCCGCGACGTCATCGCGCTGGCGGCCGGCGAGCCCGATTTCGACACGCCGCTGCATGTGCGCGAGGCGGCGATCCGGGCGATGGCCGAGGGCAAGACGCGCTACACCAATGTCGACGGCATCCCCGAGCTGAAGGCGGCCGTGGCGCGCAAGTTCAAGCGGGACAACGGCATTTCGGCCAGCCTCGACGAGATCATGGTGTCCTCGGGGGGCAAGCAGATCATCTTCAACGCCATGCTGGCGACGCTCAACCCCGGCGACGAGGTGGTGATCCCGGTGCCGTACTGGGTGAGCTACCCGGAGATCGTGCGGCTGTGCGGCGCGACGCCGGTGTTCGCCGCGGCCGACGCCGCGACGGGGTTCAAGCTGACGGCCGAGGCGCTGGAGGCGGCGCTCACGCCGGCCACCAAGTGGCTGATCTTTAACAGCCCCTCCAATCCGAGTGGGGCGGCCTATACGGCGGACGAGCTCAAGGCGCTGGCGGAGGTGCTGCTGAGGCACCGGCACGTCCATATCCTCACCGACGACATCTACGAGGTGCTGGTCTATGACGGCGGGCGCTTCGCCACCATCGCCGAGGTCGAGCCGGCCCTGCAGCCGCGCACGCTGACCATGAACGGCGTCTCCAAGTCGCACGCCATGACGGGCTGGCGCATCGGCTATTGCACCGGGCCGAAGGAGCTGATCGGGGCGATGACCAAGCTGCAGGGGCAATCCACCAGCAACCCCTCGTCCATCGCGCAATGGGCGGCGCTGGCGGCGCTGGACGGGCCGCAGGATTTCCTCGCCGGCTGGCGGGCGACGTTCGAGGCGCGGCGCGACCTCGTGGTGCGCGGGCTCAACGCCAACACCGGGCTCGACTGCCTCGTGCCGCAGGGGGCGTTCTACGTCTTCCCGTCGGTGGCCAGCCTGCTGGGCGGGACCAGCGGGGCGGGGACGGCGCTCCAGACCGACCAGGACTTCGTCATGGCGCTGCTCGAGGAGACCGGCGTGGCGCTGGTGCCGGGCTCGGCCTTCGGCGTGCCGGGCCATATGCGGCTGAGCTACGCCGCGTCCAATGCGGAGCTGGAGGCGGCGGTGACGCGCATCCAGGAGTTCTGCGCCGGGGTGCGGTAGGCTTTCCAAAACGCGGTGAACAAAAAGGCCTCGCTCGAGGGGATGAGCGAGGCCTTCGGGCCGGGCGCCGAAGCGCACGGCCATGAGAACGCGGCCAGGGAGGAGGAGGGAGCCGCAATCTCGTGGCGCCCTTATGCGAGCCCGGCGCGCCGGGCACAAACGCGAAACGGACAAAGCCCCCATGCGCAAATGCATAGGTCGGTGCGGCCAGCACCGGCGCCGGCGGCGCATAAAAAAAGGGCTCCATCCGAAGATGGAGCCCTATGAAAGTGGGGCAAACGGGCGAGGGAGGAGGGAACGCCGTTTGCCGTGGATCGCGGCCGAGGGAGGAGGTTCAGCCTGATCCGGTGCCGGAGACGGGAGGACCGAGGGAGGAGGTTCGGTCGGCGTCTCAGCGACACCGCGTATATGCGTGTGCCGGGACGGTTTCGCAAGCGGTAGGCAGGTATGCCAGCCATGCATTTTGTGCAGGGGGCGGCGGGCCGGTCGCGCCAGCGGCTCCCGGAAACAATAAGGCCCTGCTCGAGGGGAGAGCAGGGCCGAAGTTTGTGGGAGGCAGAAGCCTCCCGCAAGGAGGGACGTCGGCAGGCGGGGAGGGAGAAGTGCCCGCGGGCGTCGACAGAGATATAGGACCGCGCCGCCGGCCGTCTCAACCGACCAACTAACATGTCAGCCATGCGACAGGCGCATGGCGGTTTGCGGCACCCCTAGAGCCAGCCCTTGCGCTTGAAGAACAGGTAGGGAAGCAGGGCGGCGAGCACCATCAGGGCCAGCGCGAAAGGATAGCCGAAGGGCCAGTCGAGCTCGGGCATGTTGGTGAAGTTCATGCCGTAGATCGAGGCGACCAGGGTGGGCGGCAGGAAGACGACGGCGGCGACCGAAAAGATCTTGATGATCTGGTTCTGCTCGAGGTTGATGAGGCCGAGCGTCGCGTCGAGCAGGAAGCCGAGCTTGGCGTTGAGGAAGGCGGCGTGCTCGGTGAGGGCCGCGACGTCGCGCTGCAGGGTCTTGAGCTGCTGGCGCAGCTCGCGGACGGCGCGCGCCCCGGCGGCGTCGTTGGTCTGGTGGAACGAGACGACGCGGGCGATGGAGACGAGGCTTTCCTGGGTCAGCGTCAGGATGTCGCCGCGTCCGCCGATGCGCTCGATGATCTGCTGCAGGTCGCGCGCCTTGCGGGTGACGTTGCGGGTCTTGTTGCGAAACACCTCGCGCGAAATCTGGTCGATCTCGTCGCCGGTGGTTTCGAGCAGCTGCGCCAGCCGGTCGATGAGCGCCTCGAGCAGGCCGAGCATCACCTTTTCGCCGGAGGTGTAGCCGTTGTTGGTCGGGCGCGTCACCAGCCGCTCGAACAGCCGGAACGGTTTCGGGTCGGCGTAGCGCACGGTGACGAGCTGCTGGCCGCGCAGCATGAAGCTGATCGGCGTCTTGCGCGGCTCGTCGCTGTCGGAATTGACCAGCGCGGTGATGGTCATGAACTCGGCGCCGTCCTCGGTGTAGAGGCGGGCGGAGGGCTCGATGTCGTCCATCTCGGCGCGGGTGGGGATGTCGATGCCGAGGCAGGATTCGACGAACTGGTCTTCGGCCTTGCTCGGGTCGGCGAGGCTGTACCACACGGCGGTGCCGGACTCGGGGGGCGCCGCCGCGACGTCGAGATCGGTGGCGACGAGGCGGTCGTCCTCACGGAAATATGCGCGCAGCATGGCTGGGCTCCTTGACTTGCGCCGTTGCCGGCGCGGGAGCCCCGAGGGGATCAGGCGGCCGGCAGGCGGGGAGATCGACTTCGACTGTCGGGGTTCATCGAAAGGGTCCTGATGGCGCAGCCGGCCGGGGCCGCTGCGCGCCCTCCTTGCGCCACGGGGCGGCGGCGGTCAATCAGAATTGCCACTCGCGGGCCTTGCTGACGAGGAAATCGCGGAAGACGCCGACGCGCTTGGAATTCTTGAGGGCCGGGGGATAGACGAAATAGGCCTCGTAGGCCGGCAGCTCGATGCCGGTGAGGACGCGCTTCAGCGCCGTTTCGCTCTCGGTCACGTAGTCGGGCAGCATGGCGATGCCGATGCCGGCACGGCAGGCCTGCATCATGCCGTAGATGGCGTTGACCTTCATGACCGGGCGGCGCGGCGAGGAATCGGCGCGGCCGAGGCGCTCGATATAGTTGATGTCGCCCAGATGCTGCGGCACCGGGTCGCCGAAGGCGATGATGGCGTGGTCGTCCAGCTCCTCGACGGTGCGCGGCTCGCCATGCTCGGCGAGATAGTCGAGCGACATGTAGAAGTGATTGTGCACCGTGAACAGCTTGCGCTGGATCATCTCGGACTGATTCGGCCGGTGCAGGCGGATGGCGACGTCGGCCTCGCGCATGGCGAGGTCGAGCTCGGCGTCGTTGAGGCGGATGTCGATCTGGATGTCGGGGTAGAGCTGCAGGAATTCGTGGATGCGGCTCGACAGCCAGGTGGAGCCGATGCCCACCGTGGTGGTGATGATGAGCTGGCCGGTCGGCACGTCCTGGCTCTCGGACATCAGCTCCTGCACCTGGAGCAGTTCGGCCTGCATGCGGTGGGCGGTGCGGAAAAGCTGCTCGCCGACCTCGGTGAGGACGAGCCCGCGCGC
>JBDHTK010000206.1:0-5665 GCA_039808625.1 Devosia sp.
GGCGCGGCCTGCTGATCAAGGGCGGCGCCATCCTCGAGGCGCTCGGCACGATCGATGCGATCGCGCTCGACAAGACCGGGACACTGACGGAGGGCCGCCCCAAAGTCACGGATGTGATTGCGATCGGCCGCAGCGAGGCGGATGTGCTTTCGCTGGCCGCGGCCCTGGAGACCGGGTCCAGCCATCCGCTCGCGCTCGCCATTGTGGACAGGGCGAAGGCCGACAAGGTTGCGATGCCGCCTGCGTCCGCCGCATCGGCAATCGCCGGCAAGGGCGTCTCGGGCAAGGTCGGCGGCAAGTCCGTCTTTCTCGGCTCGCCGACGGCAGCCGGGGAATATGCCGCGCTGCCGGCGGAACTGGGCCGGCAGATCGCCTCGCTCAACGACGAGGGGAAATCGGTTTCCGTCCTGCTGGCCGACAACGACCTTGCCGGCATCATCGCGATGCGTGACGAACCTCGTGCGGATGCCAGGGCGGGGCTGGACGCGCTGAAGGCCGCCGGGATCGAGCCGATCATGCTCACGGGCGACAATGAGCGCACCGCACGGGCGATCGCTCGAAACCTCGGCATTCCCGTCAGGGCGGGGATGCTGCCGCAGGACAAGCAGAACGCCATCCGTGAGCTTCAGGCCGGTGGCAGAAAGGTCGCCAAGGTCGGCGACGGCATCAACGATGCTCCTGCGCTTGCCGCGGCCGATGTCGGCATCGCCATGGGGGGCGGGACGGATGTTGCACTGGAAACCGCCGATGCTGCAATCCTGCATGGCCGCGTCCTCGACCTTGCTGCGATGGTGGAGCTATCCCGGCGCGCCATGTCCAACATCCATCAGAACATCACCGTGGCGCTCGGCCTGAAGGCTGCGTTCCTCGTGACCACCGTCATCGGCATCACCGGCCTCTGGCCGGCGATCCTCGCCGACACCGGGGCGACCGTTCTGGTGACAGCCAATGCCATGAGACTGTTGCGTTGGAAGCCCGCACGTCAACTATCAGTTTGTCAGTTGGCTGCCGTTGCCGCTCTCATTGGGGCCAGCGAACGAACCCGCTCGCGCGGGAGGGCGCCTGGGGTTGAGGTAGAGGGCACAGGCCGGAGGTCGGGCTTCCATTGAGCCTCGCGCTGCAGCGGCAGAGCATGACGGGCCTCTTCAATAAGGAGCCCGACCATGCAGCACTCCCATCTCGACACACCCCTCAGCCCGCTGCGCCAGCGGCTGATCGACGACATGAACATGCGGCGTTCCTCACGCGAGACGCAGCGCAACTATCTCCGCGACATCAGACGCTTGGCGGCGTTCCTCGGGCGTTCTCCAGATACCGCGACCGCCGACGACCTGCGCCGGTTCCAGATCGAGCAGCAGGAGGACGGCGTTCCCGTGCCAACGATGAACAGCATCGTGTCGGCGCAGCGCTTCCTGTTCATTCACACGCTCGACCGCCCGGGCCTGGCGCGCAGGCTCACCCGGCTGGCACACCGGTGCAACCTGCCCGTGGTGCTGAGTCGCGACAAAGTGGCCCGGCCGCTCAATGCTACGACGTGCCTCAAGCACCAGTCTGTCGCCTACGGCGAAGATCCACGATCTGACCGTCAGGCTGAGGGACGCTACGCAGGAGAACGTCGAGATGAGACGCTTATGTACCGTGCTAGGCGTTGGGCCGGTGACGGCCGGGGCGGTGATGGCGTTCGCGCCTGATCTGCGCACCTTCTCCAGCGATAGAAGTTTCGCCTCCTGGTGGGGCCTTGTGCCGAAGCAGCGATCGACGGGCGGCAAGACACGGTCGGGCGGGGTCAGCAAGATGGCCAGACCGACATCTGCAAGCTGCTGATCGTCGGCGCCATGACTGGATCACTCGAAAGGGTGTTCTGCCGGACAACTGGCTCGGGAAGCTCGTAGGGCGCAAGCCCCGAATGGTCGTCGCCGGCGCGTTGACGAACAAGATGGCCCGGATCATCTGGGCGATCATGACGAGGGAGCAGAACTACAGAATGGCGTGAACGGCTACCTTCGGGTGGAGGGACACAGCAAGCGCCTCGGGGTCATCCGACCCCAGCAAGGAGATTGGCCGACGACTTGTGCGGCAAGGACTTCAATGTTCAGGACGGGGAGAACCAGTCCCGGGGCTCGAGCGCAAAGCTCTCTGAGCCGATGCGGACCCTCTTCTTCGGACTGCATACCGGACCCGTGGCTCAGGCCGCGATCAGAGGCCTGAGCCACGACCGATAGAAGCGCCATGCTGCAGAAAAAGTCGGAAGAAATCCGTTGCAAAGTCGGGGGGATCCACATACGCCCCTCCCCGATCGGGGCCACAGACCTGGAAGCCTCGCTTGGCGAGGTCGATCGCAAGAATATGCACGTCTGACATGCTCTCCTCCTTCGACAACGCCACAACGGCGCTCATGACATCATACGATGCCGGGCGAAGTGGCAGCCACATGGAATGTTCTCGCGTCTCCTTACATCCGGAGCTTAGACGTACGGAACGCGGGCCGATCTCGCGAAAACGCCTACGTCCAGGCGCATTTCCGCTATTCGTGCCGCGGCAAGCTCGGCTTTCCCCACTTGCACGCGAGCTCGTGCGGGTTTCGCGTAGGTGCAGGCTCAATTCATGATAGCTCGCTTCCGATCGCAAGTGATGTGACGCCCGCATATATAGCCCCACGTCATGTTGGGACCGATCGTCGTGCCCGATCCCACGCCTCTCGTCCCGATCGGGTTGGCCATGGCGACACCGGCGCAATAGAGGCCGTCCACGACGCTTCCGTCGGGACGCAGCACCTGCCCGTCCACATTGGTCCGCGGCCCGCCCTTGGTAGAGGTGATGGAGCGGTTGAACGGCACCGCCACGAAGAGTGGGCCGTCGATGCGACGCATCGCGCGGCGCCCGAAATCAACGTCCCGGCCGGCTGCGCACATGGCGTTGTAGCGCTCCACCGTCTCCGCCAGCGCTGCGGCTGGAACGGAGATCCGTCCCGCGAGCGCCGCGAGCGACCGCTCGCGGATGAGCCAGCCCGGCTTGCGGCGGGCATAGAAGCGGAAGACGGGCGAGTGGCGCTCGAAACGCGAATCCGCCACGAGCCAGGCGGGAAGGTGGACCGGCAGCCCGGTCACGGGATCGCGCCGGTCGAGCACCTCGCCGAGATTCACCCTGTGCTCGTCGACGAAACGATGCCCGTCGCGGTCGACGAGGATGATCCCCGGCTGGCGATGGAAGAAGACCGACAGCCCCTGCGCCCGCGGATCTGCGGCCATCGGCAGTGCGGGACCGATATTGGCCTGTTCCATCAGCGCGAGCTCGGCTCCAACGTCTTCGGCCATGCGGTGGCCGTCGCCCGTATTGGTCGGCGGCGAGGCGAGGAAGTCGACCGGCCCCGGGAAATGTTCTTGCAGCCGCGCTGCGTCCCACTCGAAACCGCCCGTCGCCAGCACCGTGCCACGCGTGGCGTGGATGCGGACCTTGCGGCCCTCCCGCTCGACCCATGCGCCGACGATCCGACCGGCCTGCGGATCCATCAACAGGCCGGTCGCGCGCGTGCCGGTCAGGACGGTGCAGCCGGCGTCGAGGCAACCCCGCAGCAGGCCGACCACGAGCGCGGTGCCCTTCGTCCGCCGTCCCGTCAGCAGGCGCCAGAGCAGCTTCGGCGCATAGCGGATGGCGGCGGCAACGGGATGGCCATAGAGGTCGGCCGTGACGGCCTCCTGATACGTATAGATGTGCGGGAAAAGCGGCGGGCGCAGCGATGCGGCGAGCAGCCCCAGGATCGCCGGTCGCAGCGGCATCGGAGCCAGCATCCGTCCCGCCTCCCTGGCCCCCTCGGCCGATGGCACCAGGTCGGCGCCCGGCGCCAGCGCGAACAGCAGCGGCGTGCGCTCCTCCACGAAACGCAGCATCGCGGGCGCATGGTCGACGAAGCTCCGCCACAGGGGCGCCTGTCTCGCCTGCCAGCCGGGCGGAGCGCTCGCGCACAGGTAACGGAAGGCGTCGTCCGGGCTGTCCCGCAGGCCGGCGGCCGCAGCATGATGGTTGGCCGGGATCCAGGTTCCCGCGCCCGAGAGCGCGGTCGTGCCGCCGATCACCGGCGCCTTCTCCACGATCACCGTGCGCAGGCCGGCCGAGGCGCAGACGAGGGCGGCCACGAGCCCGGCCGAGCCCGAGCCGACGACCAGCGCATCGCAGGCGATCTCGTCAGGCGACACGCCTGAGGCCGGATCGGCTTGCGCTCGCTTGGCCGCAGCCATGGCTCATTCCCACAGATACCAGGTGTGGACGCCGCCGCCGTCGACCGGCAGGGCATGACCGGTGATGTAGGCAGCCTGCTCGGAAGCGAGATAGACGACGGCCTGCGCGACCTCGCGGCTGGTGCCGGCGCGGCGCAGCGGCAGCCGCTGCACCTCGCGGGCAAGCGCTGGTTCGCGGCTCTGCCAGTCGGTGTCCGGCTCGCGGATGGGGCCGGGACTGACGCAGTTGACGCGGATGCCCTTCTCCCCCCATTCGAGCGCCATCTGCCGCGTCAGCGCGAGAACCGCGGCCTTGGCCGGGCCATAGGCGCCGCCGCGCGGAAAGGTGCGGTGGCCGGACGCGCCGGCGATGTTGACGATCGCCCCGCCCTTGCCCTCCATCGCGCGGCAGGCTGCCGCGGAGCACAGGAAGGTGGATTTGGCGTTCAGCGCGAAAACGCGGTCCCACGCGTCTTCCGCGAGTGTCTCGAGCGGGCCGCCGGAAAACCCTCCGGCATTGTTGACGAGGATGTCGAGGGGGCCGAGGGCGGAAGCGATCTCGGCGAACAGCGCCTCGACCTCGGCGCCGCGCGTGACGTCGGCCTGGAACGCGGCCGCCCGGCCGCCGAAGGCGCTCGCCTCGTCCACGACGGCCGCGGCGTTCGAGACGGGCCCGCTGGTGACGATCGCGACATCCGCCCCGGCGCGCGCGCATTCCAGCACGATCGACCGGCCGATCCCGTCGCGCCCTCCGGTGACTACCACCAGCCTGCCGTGCAGGAGGCCGTTCCCGGCCGCATCGCGTGAATTCATGGAACTGTCTCGGAAAAATGCGCCGCAGCCTCGCCCGCATGAAAAGGGATCGGCTGCGGCGCCAGCCGCTTGGGAGGCTAGTTGGTGGCGTATTTCGTGGTGACGCGCGGAAGCTGCTCGCCCAGGTGCCACGGGAAGATGAGCTGGAACCAGCGGTGGATGCGGTTCACATAGTTGAACCAGCTCCACAGAAGGTCGGCCAGCTCCTCCTTCGTCTTGATCGAATCGAACGAGTCGACGATGTCGTTGGCGAACGAGACCAGCTTCGGCAGGTTGAGCCACGGCGCCGGGCACTTGGGCGGATCGATGTCGCCCATCAGCTTCGCCATGTGGAGATTGATGTAGCGCCACATGCGCTTGCAGTGCTCGACGCTGAACTCGGGATCGCGCAGTGCCTGGTTCATCGCCGGCTCGGAGGTCCACCAGCCCATCGCCTGCGTGTCCGCCACCAGGAAGAAGAGGTTGCCCAGCACCAGCCCGTCGGTCCCGGCGCCGCTCGGGAACTCGAACCGGCGGGTCATCGCGACCTCTTCCGGCTCCTCCCACCAGACCTTGTCGATCTCCTGCTCGATCGCCGCCTTCACGTCCTTCCAGTTCTTACCCATGGTCTCAGCCCTTCCAGCTAACGGTGATCGTGA
>JBDHTK010000207.1:0-5645 GCA_039808625.1 Devosia sp.
AAGGGCACCGGCGTCTGGTCGGCCATCGCCGCCCAGCAGCTGGGCGTGCCCGCCACCGCCATCGAGGGGGCCGTCGCCGCCCGTTCGATCTCGTCGCGCAAGGACGAGCGTGTCGCCGCCGAAAAGGTCTATGGCGCGCTGACCAGCGCCACGGGCACGCAGATCGCCATGCGCGACCTCGAGCAGGCGCTGCTCGCCGGCAAGATCGTCTCCTACGCGCAGGGTTTTGCCGTCATGGCCCGGGCCAGCGAGGTGAATGGCTGGAACCTGCCGCTCGCCACCATCGCCAGGATCTGGCGCGCCGGCTGCATCATCCGCTCGCGCTTCCTCGACCAGATGGCGGCCGCCTACGCCAGGGGCGGGGATACCAATCTGCTCATGGTCCCCGACTTCGTGGCGATCATGAAGGATGCCCACCAGTCGCTGCGCAGCGTCGTCGCCGCGGGTGCCAGGGGCGGCTTCCCGCTGATCTGCCTGTCCGCCGCGCTCAGCTATTTCGACAGCTACCGCCAGGCCCGCGGCACGGCCAACCTGACCCAGGGCCAGCGCGATTTCTTCGGCGCCCACGGCTTCGAGCTCGCCGACCGCCCCGGCGAACAGCACGGCACCTGGCCCGGCACGCTGGAGAAGTAGCGGGATCTACCCTTTTGGCGCGTCCTCGTCGGCGTCGGCCTCCGGGTTGGGGATGTGCATCTGGCCGGGCGGCGGCATCTCGGGCACCTTGGGATGCACGGCGACGCTCGGCTTGTGGCCGAGGTCGAAGCGCAAGGCGATGAAGGTGAACAGCACCACGCCGCCCACCACGAGGATCGACGCGGCGAGGAACGGCGCCCCGGGGAAATAGCCCGGCGACCCCTCGGCCGAGGTGAAATAGGCGAAGATCTGGGTCGCCGCCAGCGGCCCGAGGATGGTCGCCAGCGAATTGGCGGCGTTGACGGCGCCCTGCAATTCGCCCTGCGCGTTGTCGGGCACCTGCCGTGACAGCACGCCGTTGATGGCCGGGGCGGCAAGCCCGCTCAGCGCGCCGACGACGATATAGACATAGACCCACGTCTCGCCGTCGGGGCCGGTGAAGGCGATGCCGGCAAACGCCACCACCGCCGCCAGCATGCCGGTGATGACCACCGGCGTCTCCGTGAAGCGCTTGACCAGCGGCCCGACGCCGAACGCCTGGAACAGCGCGAAGACGATGCCGAACAGCCCCAGCGTGCGCCCGATCTGCGACGACGAGAAGTTGAAGACCTCGATCGTGAAAAAATTGTAGACCGAGGGGAAGGCCTGCGCCGCCGTGGTGAACATGAACAGCGCCAGCATCAGCCACAGCACCACCGGGAATTTCCTCAGCGACAGCAGCGCCCCGAACGGGTTGGCGCGCCTGATGCTGAACGGCCGCCGATGCTCGCGCCCCAGCGATTCCGGCAGGACGAACAGGCCGAACAGGAAGTTGGCGAAGGCCAGCGCGGCGGCCGCATAGAACGGCACCTTCGGCCCGAACTCGCCGAGTTCGCCGCCGATCACCGGCCCGATGATGAAGCCCAGCCCGAACGCCGCGCCGATCAGCCCGAAGCGTTGCGTGCGCTTGTGCGGCTGGGTGATGTCGGCCATGTAGGCCGTCGCCGTGGCCACTGCCGCGCCGGCGACGCCCGACACGAACCGGCCGATGAACAGGTACCACACCACCGGCGCGAACCCCATCATGGCATAGTCGAAGGTCAGCCCGAGCAGCGAGCCGAGCAGGATCGGCCGCCGCCCGAAGCGGTCGCTCAGATTGCCCAGCACCGGCGAGAACAGGAACTGCATCGAGGCGTAGACGAACACCAGCCAGCCGCCGAACACGGCCGCTTCGGCCACGCCGCCGCCCGTCAGGTCCTGGATCAGCTCGGGCAGCACCGGCACGATGATCCCGTAGCCCACCATGTCCAGCAGGATGGTGATCAGGATGCAGGCGAGGGTGAGGGGGGAGTCTTTTCTGGCGGCGGCCATCGGGCTTCTTTGTTGCGAGGGGCTAGGTGACACGGGCCGTTGCGTGGGCGCAAGCGCTAAGCCGGACCGTCGCCGGCCGCGCGCGGCGGCGGCGGCATGGCCGGCTCCGGTGCTGCATCGTAGCCGTAGAGCCAGGCGAGGCGCCGCAAATGGCCGCGTGGGCCCTGCACGCGCAACGTCGCGTCGCGCGCCAGCGTCAGCGGCCATTCGAGGTGGAAGGCGAAGCCGTTGCCGTTCGAGACGCGCCGCACGCGCTCGACGCGCGGCTGCCGCAACGCGGCATAGCGGCGGAAGGCGGTGGCGGCGTCCGGCTCGGTCATCAGCAGCGGCGCGAGGATCGCCGCGTCCTCGATGGCCATCGCCGCGCCCTGCGCCTGGAACGGCAGCATGGCGTGCGCCGCGTCGCCGACGAGGCCGATCGCCCCCTCGGCCCACACCGGCGTCTCGACCGTATCGACGATCCAGTAGCCCCACGCCCCGCGGGCCGCCGACAGGATCGCGTCGAAGGCTGGCGAGCGCAGCGCCGCCCACGGCAGCGCCGGCTCCTGCGGCGGGGTCTCGGGGTCGAGCCGCGCCGGCTTTTCGGCGGTGAACAGCGCGATGTTGACCTGCTGGCGCTGCACCAGCGGGTAGCACACGGCGTGATAGCCCGGGCCGAGCAGCAGCGTCGTGCGGTCGAGCGCCAGCGTGCCGGCGACGAGGTCGCTGCTGAGCGTCGTCCGCCACGCCACATGGCCGGAATAGCGCGAGGCCGGCCCGCCGAGCAGCCGCGTCCGCGTCTCCGAGCGCACGCCGTCGGCACCCACGAAGGCATGGGCGCGGCCGCTGCGCGTGTGGGCGCCAGCGTCCTCGACCAGCACCGAGACGCCGCGCTCGTGGCTTTCCGCGTCGAAGCCGCGCACGCCGAACAGCATGTCGATATTGGCGAAGCGCCGGCACGCCTTGTAGAGCAGGTCGGCGAGGTCGGCGCGGTGCATCACCGCATAGGGCGCGCCGAAGCGCTCGCGCATGGCCGCCCCCAGTTCCAGCGTCACCACCGGCCGCGCCGCGCGATAGGGGTAGACGTCGATGCCGGCCGGCTCGAAGCTGCGTTGCGCCATCGCCCTCTCGAGGCCGAGCTGGTTGAGCACGCGGCGCGCATTGGGGCTGATCTGCAGCCCGGCGCCGACTTCCTGCACCTGCTTGTTGCGCTCCAGCACCACTACGGTCGCGCCGAACTTGGCGAGCGCCAGCGCCAGCGTCATGCCGGCGATGCCGGCCCCGGCGATGTAGATGGTGCGGCCGGCCTCGGCCATGGCCGGGCTAGGCGAGTTCGGCGTGATAGACGGCTGAAAGCGGCGCGGACGTGCCGGGGGCCAGCTCGGGGTTGAAGACGTAGAGCGTCGAGCAATAGCCGCACACGATCTCCGTCTCCTTGCCCATGTCGATATAGATGTGCGGGTGGTCGAACGGGGGCAGGGCGCCGACGCACATGAACTCCTTGGACCCCACCTCGATGCGCTTCAGCCCCTCGGTATTGTGGAAATGCGGGGTGAGGGGATGCGCCATCGGAATGCCTTCGAGTCAGTCGCCGGAACGGGCGCGACCATATAGAAACCGCGCCGCCGAGGGAAGCGCCGGCCCGGTCTGCGACGTTGCGACGCCGGTTGGAGCCGCCACGCCGGAGTGCTAGAGGCGGGGCCATGCCCAGCTTCCTTTCCGACGGCATCGAGATTGCCTACGACATCTCCGGCGACGGCCGGCCGGTCCTGCTCATCCACGGCTTCGCCTCCTCCGGTGCCATCAACTGGCTGAACACCGGCTGGGTCGCGGCCCTCAACGCCGCCGGCTACCGGACCGTCGCGATGGACAATCGCGGCCACGGCCGCTCGCGAAAGCTCTACGATTCCCGCCTCTACCTCGCCCACCAGATGGCCGACGACGCCGCCAACCTGCTCACCCATCTCGGGCTCGAGCGGGCGCCGGTCATCGGCTTCTCGATGGGCGCGCGCATCGCCGCCTTCCTCATGCTGCGCCATCCGCTGCGCGTTCCTTGCGCCGTGTGGGGCGGCATGGGCGCCAACCTCATGAGCGGCATGGACGATTCCGAGGAGATCGCGGCGGCGCTGACCGCCGATACGCTCGCCGAGGTCACGGGCGAGGTCGGCCGGCGCTTCCGCATCTTCGCCGACCATTCGAAGGCCGACCGCGCCGCGCTCGCCGCCTGCGTCGTCGCCTCGCGCGAGCCGATGCCGGCGGCGGACGTGCGCCGCATCGCCGCGCCCGTGCTGGTCGCCGTGGGCGAGCACGACGAGATGGCGGGCGGCCTCGAGCCGCTCGTCGCGCTGCTGCCGGCCGGCGAGGGCTTCGTCATCCCCAAGCGCAACCACATGCTCTCGACCGGCGATCCCAAATTCAAGGCCGCCGCCATCCGCTTCCTCGATGCGCATGGCGCGTGAACCATTGCTCCCGCGGAGGCTTTGTCTTGGAGCATGGAATGCCCTATATCGGCATCCTGCGATGGAGAGCCCGATGACCCCACAGCCGCAGCCGGCGATCAAGCAGGTCGATCCCGTCTGGGACGCGATCCGCGCCAATGCGCGCGCCATCGTCGCCGACGAGCCGGCGCTCGGCTCGATGGTCATGGCCAATGTGCTCAATCACGCGACCTTCGAGAGCGCGCTGGCGCACCGGCTGGCCGAGCGGCTGGGCGACATCGACGTGTCGTCCGATCTCATCCGCCAGGCGTTTGAGGATGCGCTGCTCTATCGTCCCGAGATCGGCGGCGAGGCGCGCGCCGATCTCGCCGCGACGCTGGAGCGCGACCCGGCGACGCATCGCGCCATCGTGCCCTTCCTCTATTTCAAGGGTTTCCAGGCCATCCAGACGCACCGCTTCGCCAACGCCCTGTGGCTGGCCGGGCGGCGCGACATCGCGCTGCACCTGCAAAGCCGCGCCAGCCAGGTGTTCCAGGTCGACATCAACCCCAATTGCCGCATCGGCAAGGGCATCATGCTCGACCACGCCACCGGCTTCGTCGCCGGCGAGACGGCGGTCATCGGCGACAACTGCTCGATCCTGCAGGGCGTGACGCTGGGCGGCACCGGCAAGGCCGACCAGGACCGCCATCCCAAGATCGGCAATGGCGTGCTGATCGGCGCCGGCGCCAAGGTGATCGGCAATATCCGCGTCGGCGACTGCGCGCGCATCGGCGCCGGCTCTGTCGTGGTCAAGGACGTGCCGCCGCGCGTCACCGTCGTCGGCGTGCCGGCCCGCATCATGGGCGAGGCCGGGGCGGCGCAGCCGGCCGCGGCGATGGACCAGATGGTCGCCCTCGGCGACGCCACCGGCTGACGCCGGCGGCAACTCATGCGGGAAAGCGCGCGTTGCGGGATTGCCCGGCGCCGCGAACTGCCTATTGTGGCGCACCCGACGACAGGAGTCCCCCCTTGAACCACCCCGAGATCATCAAGCTGCAAAAATACCTGCAGCTCAAATTCGGCAACCGCGCCATCGACGTGCGGCCGCGCAACAAGCAGAACGACAGCGTGGAAGTCTATCTCGGCGAGGAGTTCCTGGGCCTCATCTATGTCGACGACGAGGACGGCGACAAATCGTACAACTTCCAGATGGCCATTCTCGAAGAAGACCTTGCCGACGTGAATTAAAGCGCCCCGACCTCA
>JBDHTK010000208.1:0-5635 GCA_039808625.1 Devosia sp.
AGCAGATCGGCTTCGACCAGGTTGCCGCCACGGCTGGCATTGACGATGCTGGCGCCGCGCGGCAAGGCGGCGAAGAGTTCGCCGTCGAGGATGCCGCGGGTCTCGTCGGTCAGCGGCAGCAGGCACACCAGAATATCGCACGCCGCGAGGAATTCCGGCAGCGCCGCGCGCCCCGCATAGCAGCGCACGCCTTCGACCTGGTGCTGTGACCGGCTCCAGCCGCGCAGGGGGAAGCCGAACGGCGCCAGGGCGCGCAGCGCGCTTTGCCCAAGCTCGCCCAGGCCCATCACCCCCACCCGGCTCCTGCCGGCCGGATAAACGCGCAACGCCTTCCAGACCTGGTTGCGCTGCTGATCGATATAGTCGACGAGCTGGCGATGCAGGCCGAGGACCGCCATGGTCACATATTCGGCCATGCCCCCCGAAATGCCCGGCTCCACCATGCGCACCAGCGGCACGTCCGCCGGGATGACGGAGAAGTCGTATTTCTCGACCCCCGCGCCGAGCGCGAAGATCACCTCGAGATTTGGATAGGTGTCTCGCATGCCGGCAGGCAAATCCCAGCCGGCATAGTAGCGCACCTGCTCGGGATCACCGACATCGGGCCAGATTCTGAAAGGCAGATCGGGCGCTTTCTCAGCCAGGACAGCCGCCCATTCGGGGCCACGATCAGGGTCTGACTTGAATACCAGCGTCATCGAAAACCTTCCCAAAATTCCAAGCGCAGTTTCAGCATACACATCAAAATTCAGATTTCAATTCTATTCTTGTGCTTATGTCTGAATAATGAGTTGCATCTGGCTGGTGCAGGTGGCATCCCTTGGAAAAATGGGGATGGCTCGCATTCCCGTCGACAGTTGGAAGCCCATGCGTTCATTGCCCAGCGGCGTTCATCGCCAGGCTGCCGAAGTGGAGATCGTCTACGAGGGCGAACCGCTGCGGGCGGTGCAGGGGGAAAGCCTGGCCGCCGCGCTGGTGGCTGCCGGCCGGCTCGACCAGCGCGGCGGCCGCAGCGGCGCGGCGCATGGCCATTTCTGCGGCATGGGCGCCTGCTTCGAATGCCTGGTGCACATCGACGGCGTGCCGGGGCAGCGTGCCTGCATGGTTCCGGTGCGCGGCGGCATGGTGGTGGGCAGGCAGGCCTATCTCAGCACGCCGCATGTCGACGGGACGTGGGCGGCGCTCGCCGAACCGCCGGCGGCCGGCCTGGGCATCGTTGGCGTGGACGTCCTCGTGGTCGGGGCCGGTCCCGCCGGCCTCGAAGCCGCCCTCGCCGCACGACGCGCCGGCGCGGGCGTCACGATCGTCGACGAGCGGGCCGCGCCCGGCGGGCAATACTACAAGCAGCTTGCCGCCGCCTACCATACGGCGAGCGGCAAGGCACCCGACAGGCAGATGGAATCCGGCCGCACCCTGATCGCGGCGGCACAGGCGGAAGGCATTGCCCTGCGCACCGAGACCACCGTCTGGGGCGCCTTCCGCGAAGCCGAGAACGAACTGCTGATCGGCATTGAGCGGCGCGGCGAAGCCAGCCTCATGCGGCCGCGCAGCCTGATCATCGCCACCGGCGCGACCGAGGCTCCCTACCCCGTTCCCGGCTGGACGCTGCCCGGCGTGATGGCGACGGGCGGCCTGCAGACGCTGCTGCGGTCCTATCGGACGGCGCCGCCCGGACCGATCGTGTTGGCGGGCAACGGGCCGCTGAACCTTCAGGTCGCGGCCGAGCTGGTCAAGGCGGGAGCACAGGTGGCCGCCGTTGTCGAAAGCGGCCGCCCTTTCGCGCCGCGCCGGCTGCCGGCAGGAGCCGCCGCCTTCCTGACGATGCCCAGCCTGATGCTGCAGGGGCTGGGGTACCTGGCCACGCTGCGCCGGGCAGGCGTGCCAATTCTCTACAATCACGCCGTTGCCGGCATCGAAGGAGAAACCGCGGTGCGCGGCGTGCGGGTCGCTGCCGTCGGCGCGGACGGGCGCCTCGCGGCCACGTCGCGCCTCATTGCCGCCGCCAGCGTGGGCCTCGGATACGGCTTCCTGCCGCAGGCCGAGATCAGCCGGCAGCTGGGCATCGAACATGACTGGGACGCCGCCGGCCTTGGCTATGTCCGCGCCCGGCGCGACGCCGATGGCCGCACCAGCCTCCCCGGCGTGTTCGTGGCAGGGGAGGCCGGCGGCATTGGCGGGGCGCAGATCGCGATGGCGCAGGGCGCCCTCGCCGGCATGGCCGCAGCCCGCCATTGCGGCTACCTGACGGACGCCCCCGCGGCAGGGCCGTGGCACCGCCAGCTCTCCCGCCACCGGTCCTTCCAGCGCCGGCTCTGGGCCGCGTTCAGCTCGCCCCTCGTGCCGCTGGCGGGGGTGACGCCCGACACGGTGCTATGCCGTTGCGAGGACGTGACCGTCGGCGAGGTCACGGCGTGCCTCAGCCAGACCGGCGCCGACCTCGGCGCGGTGAAGCGGCAGACGCGGGCCGGAATGGGACGCTGCCAGGGGCGCTATTGCGCCGCGAGCCTGCGCCATTTGCTGGCCGGCAGCGCAGCCGGATCGCCGCTCGATCTGCCCGCCCCGCAGCTCCCCATCAAGCCGGTGCCGCTGGCGGCGATCGCCGTCGAGAAGCCGGAATGGGGCGGCCACCGGCAGGCCCCGTCCTTTCCGGTCCCCGAGCGCCACGGGACAGCGCGGGGTCCGCTCGCCAGCCAGGTGACGATCATCGGCGCCGGCATTGCCGGGGTCTCGACCGCGCTGTTTCTGGCCCGCAACGGCATGGACGTCACCGTCCTGGACGCCGGCACGCCCAACGGACAAGCCTCCGGCGGCAATGCCGGCAGCATTCACGTGCAGCTCGCCTCGTTCGATTTCGGCCGCAAGGCCCAGGCCGGCGGCGGCCCGGCGGCGCATACCCTGCCCCTGCAGCTGGCGGCCACCCGGATGTGGGAAGCGCTTGCCGCCGAGCTCGCCACCGAGATGGAATTCGTCCTTACCGGCGGCCTGATGGTGGCGGAGACGCAAGAGCAGCTCCGCTTCCTGGAGCGCAAGACGCAGCTCGAGCGCGCCTACGGCATCGAGGTGCACGTGGTGGGACAGGCCGAGGCGCGACGGCTGGTTCCCGGGATTTCCGCCGATGTGCTGGGCGGCGCCTGGTGCCCTGACGAAGGCAAGATCAACCCCATGCTGGCGACGCCGGCGCTGATCGCGGCGGCACAGAGGGCCGGCGCGCGCTTTCTCGCGGGAGAAGCGGTGCGGGCGATCGAAAGAAGCAGCGGGGACTGGCTGGTGACGACCGCGCGCGGGACGATCCGGGCGCCCTATGTCGTCAACGCAGCCGGGCCCTGGGCCCGCTCGGTCGGGCGCCTCGTCGGCCTCGAGCTGCCCGTCGAGGGCGTGCCCTTCCAGATGATAGCAACCGAACCGGCGGCGGCGATGGTGGACGTGCTGCTCTCGCACGCGGACCGGCACCTGACCCTCAAGCAGGTGGCGAACGGCAATATCGTCATCGGCGGCGGCTGGCCGGCCGGCCAGAGCCGGCCCTATCGACATCCGCGCGCGCTGCGCGACAGCCTCGAAGGCAATCTGTGGGTGGCGCAAAAAGTCCTGCCGGCGCTGCGCGGCCTGCGCATGCTGCGCAGCTGGGGGGCGATGAACGTCAATATCGACGGCGCGCCGATCCTGGGCGAAGCTCCCGGGCTGCCCGGATTCTTCAACGCGGTCGCCGCCACCGGCTACACCATGGGGCCGCGCATCGGCCAGATCACGGCGGACCTCATCTGCAAGGGCAGCGCCGACATCGACCTGCAGCCGTTCTCGGTGCAGCGCTTCCGGGACGAGGCCTGAAGCGCCGCCAAACCATGACCTGTCAACAAGGAGCACGACATTGAACACCCAGGCTGAAGCCGCCCGGACAGCCATCGCCGCTCGCAGCGGCGGCCAGGTGCTGGTCGACGCGCTGCTGGTGCACGGCGTCGAGCGCGTGTTCGGCGTGCCGGGGGAAAGCTACCTTGCCGCGCTCGACGCCTTCCACGATGCCGGGGACAAAATCGACTTCGTCGTCTGCCGGCAAGAGGGCGGGGCGGCCTATATGGCGGAGGCCTATGGCAAGCTCACCGGCAAGCCGGGAATCTGTTTCGTCACCCGCGGCCCCGGCGCCACCAACGCATCGGTGGGCGTGCATACGGCGTTCCAGGATTCGACGCCCATGATCCTCTTCATCGGCCAGGTGGCGCGCGACCAGATCGAGCGCGAGGCGTTCCAGGAGATCGACTACCGCCGCATGTTCGGCCAGATGGCGAAGTGGGTGGTGCAGATCGAGGACGCAGCGCGCATCCCGGAGCTGGTCAGCCAGGCCTTCCATCGCGCCGTCAACGGCCGCCCCGGTCCGGTGGTCGTCGCCCTGCCCGAGGACATGCTGACCGACGTGGTGACGGTGGCCGACACGCCCGCCTACGCGCGCGTCGACATCTATGCGGGGGCGCCGCAGCTGGATCGGCTGCAGGACTTTCTTGCGAGGGCGGAGCGCCCGCTGGTCATCGCCGGCGGCAGCGGCTGGACGCCGCAATCCGTCGCTGGCCTGCGCGCCTTCTCCGAGGCGTTCTCGCTGCCGGTTGCCGCATCGTTCCGCTGCCAGGACCTGTTTGACAACACCCATGAGAACTATGCCGGCGATCTCGGCCTCGCCGCCGGCCCGAAGCTGATCCAGCGCGTCAGGGAATGCGACCTGCTCATCTGTGTCGGTGCGCGCCTCGGCGAGATGACGACGGGAGCCTACACGCTGCTCGACATCCCGGTGCCCGCGCAGACACTGGTGCACATCCATGCCGGCGCCGAAGAGCTGGGCCGCGTCTACCACGCCACGCTGCCGATCAACGCCACGGTGGCGGGCTTCCTGTCGCAGGCCGCAGCTCTGGCACCGGCCGCGCCGCCGGCCTGGAAGGACTGGACCCGCGCCGCCCATGCCGCCTATCTCGAAAACCTCGAGCATCCGCAGACTCCCGGCACGGTGCAGATGGGCGAGGTGATGGCGTGGCTGCGCGGCCACCTGCCGGCGGACGCGATCCTGACGACCGGCGCAGGCAATTATTCCGCATGGGCGCACCGCTTCTATCAGTACCGCAGCTTCCGCACCCAGCTCGGCCCGACCAACGGCTCGATGGGCTATGGCGTGCCGGCAGCCATTGCCGCCAAGATCACGGCGCCCGGCCGGACGGTGGTCGCCTTCGCGGGCGATGGCTGCTTCCTGATGAACGGACAGGAACTGGCAACGGCGATGCGATATGACGCCCGCGTCATTTTCCTCGTCATCAACAACGGCATGTACGGCACCATCCGCATGCACCAGGAGCGGCGCTATCCCGGCCGCGTTGCCGGCACCGGGCTGACCAATCCCGATTTCGCGGCGCTGGCCCGCTCCTATGGGCTGCATGGCGAGACCGTGGAAAGCACCGAGGCCTTCGCCGGCGCCTTCCTGCGTTCGGAAGCTGCCGGCAAGCCGGCATTGATCGAGATCCGCATCGACCCCGAGGCGCTGACCCCGAATATGAGCCTGACCCAGATCCGTGAGCGGGCCCGTGCCAGCGCCGGCTAGGCCGAAGGCGCCGCTACGCTCCCTGCCTTCATAGAATATCATTCCATGAGGGCCCGCCTCGGC
>JBDHTK010000209.1:0-5620 GCA_039808625.1 Devosia sp.
AGAACAAGCCGATCTACCGCGAGCGGCTGACGCTCGATGACGCCCGCATGCGCATCGAGGGCATCTACATCCCCTATCACGCCACCCTGCAGCGCCTCCTGACCGACGCCGTCGCGACGTTCGGCGCCGCGGTGCTCATCGACTGCCACTCCATGCCGCGCATCGCCCGCACCGGCGACCGGCTGGCACCCGACATCGTGCTCGGCGACCGCTACGGCACCACCTGCGGCGCCGGCCTCGTCGATCTCGCCGAAATGGTGTTTGCCGGGGCGGGGCTGCGCGTCGCGCGCAACCGCCCCTATGCCGGCGGCTTCATCGCCCGCACCTATGGCCGCCCGCAGCACGGCATCCACACGCTGCAGGTCGAGATTTCGCGGCACCTCTACATGAACGAGGTGACGCTCGAAAAGAACGACGGCTTCAACGCCGTCCGCCAACTGGTGGAGCGCCTGACGCTGGCGCTGATCGGCTACGACCTCAGCCTCTTGACCGTGCCGTCGCTCGCCGCGCGGGCGGCGGAATGACACCCTGAAAAGAGAAGGGGCCGCTGTCGAGGCGGCCCCAGTCAAGGGAGGAAACGACGGCGGCCCACTCTGCTCCGAGCGTGGGGCAAGGCCCCCAGCCGCCTATCCATCATGCCCTTTCGGGGTGAACTGATTTGCCGCGTCATACAAGCGCAGCTTCGCTCGCGCATGTCGCCGCGCTCCCGGCTGTTGCAGAAATGAATCACTCGCGCCCCGCGCGAGGACGCTGCCCATTCGCCGCTGAACTCTGCTATGGCATTGCCCGACAACCGGAAATCGACGTCACAAGGGCGCTGCCATGACCTCCTCTTCTCTCCACGGCCTCGACGCCGAGCTCGTGCGCACGACGCTGCTCGAGGCCGCCGCCGTGGCGGCCGAGCGCACGCTGGCGGGCTTTCGCACGCCGCTCGCGGTGGAAAACAAGGGCAAGGCCGCCTTCGACCCGGTGACGGCCGCCGACAAGGACGCCGAGACCGCCATCCGCGCCGTCATCGCCGAGCGCTTCCCCGCGCACGGCATCATCGGCGAGGAATGGGACCGCAAGGCGTCCACCGGCGCCTTCGACTGGATCGTCGATCCGATCGACGGCACTCGCGCCTTCATCTCGGGCATCCCGCTATGGGGCACGCTGGTCGGGCTCATGCATGAGGGCCGCGCCCTCGCCGGCCTCATGGCCCAGCCCTTCACCGGCGAGCAATGGCTCGGCCTGCCTGGCCTTGCCCTCTACCGCCGCGGCGGCGACAGCCAGGTCATCCGCACCTCGGGGCTCACCGAGCTGGCCCGCGCCAAGCTCAGCTCGACCTCGCCCGACCTGTTCGATCCGGCCAGCACCGGCGCCGCCTTCGCCCGGCTCAACGCCGCGACGCTGCAGTGCCGCTGGGGCCTCGACTGCTACGCCTATTGCCTGCTCGCCTCGGGCCATCTCGACCTCGTCTGCGAGGCGGGGCTGAAGGATGTCGACATCGCGCCGCTCATTCCCATCATCGAGGCCGCCGGCGGCATCGTCACCACCTGGGACGGCGGCCCGGCCGAAGCCGGCGGCAACTGCCTCGCCGCCGCCACCCCCGCCCTCCACGCCGCCGCGCTGGAGGTGCTCAGGGGCTGACGCGGCGACCTACGCGCTCTGCTCGGTGATGAACGCGTCGAAGGCGGCGAAGACCTGGGCGCGGATCGGGTCGGATTCCATGAACAGCTCATGGCGCGCCGCCGGCACCACCATGTGCCGCCCCGTGCGCATCCTGAGCCCGAGTTGCTCGGTGAACGGCGTCGACACCACCTCGTCGCGCGCCGCCGCCAGCATCAGCACCGGCACGCGAATGGCGGCCGGGAAGGCATCGCCCGCCGCCTCGGCCATCGCGTGCATCGCCGCCGCCACCCAGCGGAAGGTCGGCTTGGCGACGATGAGGTCGGGCCGCTCGCGCCAGGTGTCGACGGTAATCATGTAGCGCCGCAGATCCGAGGTCAGCGGATTGCCGGGAAAGCGGCGCTCGCTCGGCGGCGCGTCGGCGGCGCGGCCCACCGGCAGCCGGCCGAGCCCGACGAACGCGATGAGGTCGGCCACCGCCGCCATGCCCGAAAAGCTGAGCGGCTGTCCCGTGAGCCCGACCATCGGCGCCGACAGGAACATGCGGTCGAACATCATGCGGTCGCGCGCCGCCGCGATCAGCGCCACCAGCCCGCCCATCGAATGGCCGACGAGATAATAGGGCGCCGGGCAGTCGGGCAGGAGGATATTGGCGTGGAACGCCCTCAGGTCGGTCCAGTAGTCGTCGAACTGGCGCACATAGCCCAGCCGCCGGTCGGGGATCAGCCGGTCCGAGCCGCCCTGCCCCCGCCAGTCGAAGGTGGCGACGGCAAAGCCGCGCTTCTGGAAATCCGTGACGGTCTCGAAATACTTCTCGATGAACTCCGTCCGCCCCTGCACGAGGCAGACGGTGCCGCGCGCCGGCCCCGCCGTCTTGGGAAAGGTGGCGTAGCGCAGCCGCACCTTGTCGGGCGTGGTGAAATAGCCGGCCCGCATGCCCTCGGGCGCCGGGTTGGTCGCCAGCGCGGCAAGCGACGGCCCCTGGGGATCGACAACGGCGCTCATGGCACTGGCCTACCCCAACCCCCCGGCGCGGAAAAGCCAGCGCCCCGGTCGGGACACTGGCTTTCCTCAGAATTGATCGCCGTGCGGGGGGCGGGTGACGGCGATACATTCGGGGTGTGCCGTTGCAGCAGACAGCGAGCACGGTGCCGCTTGTAGGGCCGTTCCCCTGAAGCGCCCGTGACGGGCGCATTCATATTGCATTCATCTGCTGCGCGGGGCCCTTGAAGCGCCGATCGGGCCACCTATCTCAAATGCGTCCGCCGGCCGGTGCCGGGGATGCGGGGGCACCCGGGAACGCGCTTCGCCGTCTTGCGGGAAGCCCGTGGGACACCCCGCCAGATCACGTTGCTCACTGGAGAATGTGCCAAATGCAGACCTATGATTTTTCCCCCTTCTACCGTTCGACCGTCGGTTTCGACCGGCTGTTCAGCCGGCTTGACGGCCTTGTCGGCCAGGAAGCCAAGACCTACCCGCCCTACAATATCGAGAAGGTCGGCGACGACGCCTATCGCATCTCGATCGCCGTGGCCGGCTTCGCCGAGAGCGATCTCGTGATCGAGGCCAAGGAGAACGGCCTCGTCATCAAGGGCGCCAAGGCCCCGGCCGGCGAGGAGAAGTCCCGCGAATTCCTCCATCGCGGCATTGCCGAGCGGGCTTTCGAGCTGCGCTTCCAGCTTGCCGAGTACGTCGAGGTCAGCGGGGCCGCGCTCGAGAACGGCCTGCTTCACATCGAGCTGAAGCGCGAGCTGCCCGAGAGCAAGAAGCCGCGCACTATCGCCATCAACGGCGTGGCGCCCAAGGCCATCGAAACCTCGGTCAACTAAGTCCGGTCGCGCGCCGCTCGCTGCGCGGGGTTCCTCCACCCTCGCGCGGCAGGCGGCGCCGACACGCAGGCGTGGGCCGCACCGGTCCACGCCTTTTCCGTATTCGGAACCGCGCGGCGCACTATAGGGTTGTGCCGGAAGCTTTCATGAAGAGGGTCCTGCCATGCTGAAGAAGAATCCCGACATCGGTCTCAAGTCCAACACCAAGACCGAGATGATCGACCTGCTCAACGCACGCCTGGCCGAGGCGGTCGACCTCGCGCTCATCACCAAGCAGGCGCACTGGAACCTGAAGGGCCCCACCTTCATCGCCGTGCACGAGCTGCTCGACCTCGTGCGTACCGACCTCGACGAGAACGTCGACATCGTCGCCGAGCGCATCGCCCAGCTCGACGGCATCGCGCTCGGCACGGTGCAGACCGTTGCCGAAGCGACGCCGCTCGCCGCCTACCCCATCGACATCCGCAAGGTCGACGATCATCTCGCCGCCCTCGTCGAGCGCTTCGCCAAGGCCGCCAAGGCGGTGCGCGAGGCCGTCGACAAGGCCGACGAGGCCGGCGACGCGGGCACCGCCGACATCCTCACCGCCTATTCGCGGGTGCTCGACAAGAATCTGTGGTTCCTCAAGAGCCACCTGGAATAGCCCCGACCCCTTCGCCACGCCGATCAAAAAACGGCCGCCGGGCGCTTGCCCTGCGGCCGTTCTTGTGACACTGTACCACGGATAGGACAGCGATGCTGTCTTAATAACACGTCGGCGGCCGGTCTCCCCGGATCGTCGGCACGCCGGACCGGCTGGCCCGCTCGACGAGAGCGGAAACGGCAGGCGGGGCTGAAAGCCCGAACTGAGCGGCCATTTGGATGCAGTGCCGCTCCCTGTTGAACGCGAACGACGCCCAAGAAGGGCTGCACTCGGCACGATCCCGGCCCCCCGGACCTCTCGTGCAGTAAGACAGATGGAGCGTGGACCCATGACCGAGACCGAGCCGATCAAAAAACGATCCTCCGCCGACTTCGAAAGGAACGCAGTGCCGGTGCGCCGGCCGATGACATAACGACTCCAAAGGACATTGCTGATGGCACGCTCGCACCCCGCCCTCGTTCCCGCCTCGGACCCCGCCATCCGCACGCCCCGCCCCGAGGCATTCGGCCTGTTCGATCCGGTGCGCGAGCACGACGCCTGCGGCGTCGGCTTCATCGTCGATCTCAAGAACCGCCCCAGCCACAAGATCGTCGAGAACGGCCTCGCCATTCTCGAGAACCTCGAGCACCGCGGTGCCGTGGGCGCCGACCCGCTGATGGGCGACGGCGCCGGCATCATGGTGCAGATTCCGCACGTCTTCTTCGCCCGCCAGATGCTGCACCAGCGCATCACCCTGCCCGGCCCCGGCCACTACGCCGTCGGCGTGCTGTTCATGCCGCAGGACGCCGATCTGCGGCTCAAGATGGAGCGCGTCGTCGAGCGCGTCATCGAGGACGAGGGCCAGGTGGTGCTCGGCTGGCGCGACGTGCCCTCCGACAATGCCTCGCTCTCCAAGGCGCCGGAGATCGCCGCCACCGAGCCTTTCCACCGCCAGGTCATCATCGGCCGCGGCCCCGGCATCGCCGACGAGGAAAGCTTCGAGCGCAAGCTCTACATCATCCGCAAGGTGTGCTCGGCCAAGATCTACTCGGCCTATGAGGGCCGGCCCAACGACTTCTACGTCGTGTCGATGAGCTGCCGCACGCTGGTCTACAAGGGCATGTTCCTCGCCGCCCAGTTGCGCGCCTACTACACCGACCTCAGCGACCCCGACTTCGCCTCGGCGCTGGCGCTCGTCCACCAGCGCTTTTCGACCAATACCTTCCCGAGCTGGCGCCTCGCGCATCCCTATCGCTTCGTCTGCCACAATGGCGAGATCAACACGGTGCGTGGCAACGTCAACTGGATGGCCGCCCGCCAGGCCTCGGTCAGCTCCGAGTTGTTCGGCGCCGACATCCAGAAGCTCTGGCCGATCTCCTACCCCGGCCAGTCCGATACCGCCTGCTTCGACAACGCGCTCGAATTCCTGCTGCGCGGCGGCTACTCGCTGCCGCACGCCGCCATGATGCTGATCCCCGAGGCCTGGGCCGGCAACCCGCTGATGAGCGAGGACCGGCGCGCCTTCTACGAATATCACGCGGCGCTGATGGAGCCGTGGGAC
>JBDHTK010000210.1:0-5577 GCA_039808625.1 Devosia sp.
GAAGGCGGCGCGGCTGTCACCGGCAAACACAAGCCACGCGATGACCAGATCGCACGCCGGATCGCCCACCGCGAGACAGCCGAAATCGATCACCGCCGCGAGCCGCCCGTTGCGCAGCAGGAGATTGCCGGCGGCGATGTCGCCATGCACCCAGACTGGAGCCCCGTTCCAGCGCGTCGCCGCGGCCGCGTCGAGCAGACGATGCGCGGCCGCCCCGTCGATGGCGCTGCCGAGCGCGTCGATGGAGCGCCGCGCCTCCTCGCCATAGACGGAAACCGGATGCGCGCCGCGATTGAAATTGTGCGCCCCCGGCGGCGGTCCGCCCGTCGTATCGATCGCCTGCAAGGCGCTGAGGAACGCCGCAACCTCGCGCGCCAGCCGCACGCCGTCATCGGCCCGGGTCACCGGCTCGCCCTCGATCCACTGATAGATCGACCAGTGCCACGGAAAGCCTTCGGCGGGTCGCCCGAGGCCGAGCGGTGTCGGCACCGCAACCGGCAGGTGCGGCGCGAGGCGGGGCAGCCAATGCGCCTCCTTTTCCGCCTGCGCGGCATAGGCCTCGGCGCTCGGCAGGCGCACCTTCATCGTGTCGCCGAGATGAAACGTCCAGTTGTCCCAGCCATCCATCGCCACCGGGCGCACCGGCAGATGCGCCCAGTGCGGGAATTGAGCGGCGACGAGCCGGCCGACCAGCGCCGCATCGTCCATCACCGTGCGCGCGCCATATTCGGGGCTGCGGCGCCACTCCTCGGCGACATAGTCGTGGAACGAGGGGCCGCTGGCACGGGCCTCCACGGCGCGCGCCTGCACATCGAGCCGGCGGATCGCCGCCAGCTCCTCGGAGGCGCCGAGCCGCGCCTTGACCACAGCATATTTGAGCACGCGGATCGTCTCGTCATAAACCTTGAGCGGCACCGGGAACGGCGCCCCGTCCTTGCCGCCCTTCGACATGGAAAAGCGCGCCGGATCGGCAAAGCGATGCGGCGCGCCGTGGATCACCTCGGCCACCATCGCCAGCGAGCGCACGGTGCGCGCGCCGACCCCCGGCACCAGCAGCAGTTCGGCGAAATCGGCCGGCCCCCGGTCGGCCGCCGCGGCGAGCGCCCCATGCAGCCGGCGCAGGATCACGTCCTTGGGCCGCACGTCGTGATGCGCCGGCATGACCAGATGCGGCAGCAGCGGCTGCTCGTCTTCTTCCGGCGCAGCGTCGCGCCCTTCGAGGCGCCCGACCTCGCGCACGATGCCGTCGGGCCCGACGGAGCCCAGAAGGTCGAGGCTGGCGTGGCGCGCCGGCGCCGCCCGCCGGTCGGTGAGGTTGACGATGGTGCCCTGCCCCTCGCCCTCGATGGCCACGTGCGGCGCCTCGACGAAATCAGCGAGGCCGGCCGAATGCCAGTGGTAGCGGCGCGCCGTCGCCGTGGCGTCCTTCATGCCCTGCTGCACGACCACCCACTTGCCGTCATCGGCGACGATGAAGCCGTGCAGATAGAGCGCGAAGCCGTCCTGCACCGCGGCGCTGTCCACCTTGGCGACCAGCCGCGAGGCCCGCGCCAGCGCCGCGCCGTCGAAGCCGACGCGCCCGCCGATGGCGACCAGCTCGTCCGGCGTCTTGCGCGAATGCCGGCCACGCCCGCCGCATACATGCAGCCCCAGCTCCTTTTCGAGCGGCGTCAGCCCGCGCTTCAGTGCGCCGATGACCGAGGTGGTGATGCCCGACGAATGCCAGTCCATCCCCATCACGGCCCCGAAGGACTGGAACCAGAAGGGGTTGGCGAGCCGGCTCAGGAACTCGTCGCGCCCATATTCGCGCACGATCGCCTCGGCGATGACGGCGCCCAGCTTCGCCATGCGCCCTGCCAGCCATTCGGGCACGCGACCGCCATGCAGCGGCAGGTCGGCACTTCCGGCGCGATGGGTCATAGCCCTGTCTAGCATGGAACAAACCGGCAACAAAGGGGATTGACGAAGCGGCAGACGCCGTCGAGTTTCCACCATCCTTGCCTGCGAGGATCAGGCCCGAGGCCCAACCCAAGGAGATCCCCGATGTCCCAGAAGATCACGCCCTGCCTGTGGTTCGACGGCCGTATCGAAGAAGCGGCGGCGTTTTACGCCAAGACCTTCAAGGGGAGGATCAAGTCGCTGTCGCACTATCCGGACGGCCGGCCGCTGCTCGCCGTGGTGGAGATGCTCGGCCTCGATTTCCAGCTTCTCAACGGCGGCTCCGACTTCAAGTTCAGTGAGGCCGTCTCCTTCGCCATCGACTGCGAGGACCAGGCCGAGGTGGACTATTACTGGCAGGCCCTCACCGCCGATGGCGGGGCCGAAAGCCAGTGCAGTTGGTGCAGGGACAGGTTCGGCCTGAGCTGGCAGGTGGTGCCGCGCCGCCTGCCCGAACTGCTCAACGGGCCCGACAAGGCGGGCGCCAGCCGCGCCATGCAGGCGATGATGCAGATGAAGAAGATCGTCGTCGCCGACATCGAAAAGGCCTATGCCGGCCCATGACGCCGGCGCGCGGGCGACCAAGTGTCGCCCGCCCTTCATCGTCACTTGCCGATGAAGCGGCCTTGCGCCAGAATGGCGCTCCCTCCCTCAGGCCGAAGCCCATATGTCCCAGCTCTTTTCGCCCTTCACCCTGCGCGGTCTCACCCTGCGCAACCGCACCGTCGTCGCCCCCATGTGCCAGTATTCGGCGCAGCATGGCGTCGCCAATGACTGGCATCTCGTCCATCTCGGGCGCTTCGCGCTGGGCGGCTTCGGCCTCGTGATCGTCGAGGCGACGGGAGTGCTGCCCGAGGGGCGCATCTCCTATGGCGACCTCGGCCTGTGGACCGACGACCAGATCCCTGCCCTCGCCCGCATCGTCGATTTCCTGCACGCCCAAGGCGCGGCCGCCGGCATCCAACTCGCCCATGCCGGGCGCAAGGCGGCAACGCCCATCGGCTGGCGCGACGGCTTCGACGAGACTCCCGAGGAAAAGGCGAAATACGCCTTCGAGACCTGGGTGCCGGTGGCGCCGAGCGCCATCCCCGCCTCGGCCAACCCCGACTACCAGACGCCCACGGCGCTCGACGCGGCCGGCATCGCGCGCACCGTCACCGCCTTCGCCGAGGCCGCGAGGCGCGCCGACGCGGCCGGCTTCGACGTGGCCGAAATCCATGCCGCGCACGGCTATCTCATCAACCAGTTCCTGTCGCCGCTCGCCAATACGCGCACCGACCAATATGGCGGCAGCCTCGAGAACCGCATGCGCTTCGCGCTCGAGGCGACCGCGGCGGTGCGCGCCGCCTGGCCGACGCACAAGCCGCTTTTCGTGCGCATCTCGGCCGAAACCGGCGCCGACAGCGGCTGGAGCCTCGACGATTCGGTCACCCTCTCGAAGGCGCTGACGGCGCTCGGCGTCGATGCCATCCACGTCTCGTCGGGCGGCTTCGACGGCTACGCCATCAAGCCGGCGCCGCTCTACCAGGTGCCGTTCAGCAAGGCGATCCACGACGCCGGCATGACCACCATCGCCGTCGGCCTCATCACCGAGCCGGCGGAGGCCGAAGCCATCCTGACGCGCGGCGAGGCCGACCTCGTCGCCTTCGCGCGCGGCGCGCTGGAGGACCCCAACTGGGCCGTGCACGCCCATCACGTGCTCGACGGCGCCGACTACGCGCTGTGGCCGGTGCAGGCCCGCGCCCGCATCCGCGGCAAGGACAGGGTGCTGGGGCTCAGGCAGTAGAGCGTTTCCAGGAAAAGCTGCGAGACGTTTCCGGTCGGAAACGCGACAGGATCGGCGCCTTGCCAGCGGCTACACGCCGCAACTATCCCCGCGCGCGAAAAGATGCGTAAACCTCCCCATGCCGGCCTATGTACTGGTCGCTGCCGCCCATGAAGAGGGCGTTCGGCAAGACAATACCGGGCGCACCCGCAAGCCGGAGCCGCCCCCGGTCATCATCCGATAGCGACGGAAATTTTGCGCCTTAACGCTTAGTTTCGCCTTGATTGCATACTGAGTTGGTGTGCCGTGCGCGGCACGCCAATTCGGAGCTTTCGATGACCAGCAAGGCCGCCATCTTCGCGCTGCTCAGCCTGTGGGGCGTCGGCGCCGCGCCGTGCCTGCCCGCCTTCGCCGACGACAGCGGCACGCCCAGTGAGCAGCGCGCCGACGACGATGCCGGCGGCGACCTCACCGATCGCGTCTGGGTCAAGGCCGGCGACAGCGAGCTGCCCGGCGTCATCCGCATCTTCCTTTCCGACGGCACGCTGGTCGAGGATTCGTGCTGGGAGACGCATCGCCTCTCGGCCTGGCACAGGAGCGGCGAGCACGAGGTGACGTGGAACGAGGACGGCATGGACATCACCGCCGCCATCGTCACCCTCACCGCCGACGAGCTGGTGCTGTCGCTGAAGCTCAGGGGCGGCGACGTCGAGGAGCATTATACGCCCGCCACCGTGCCCTATGTCTGCCCGGACATGCCCAAGGGCTGAGCCCTATAGCAGCACCTGCGTGCCGATCTCGACCACGCGCCCGGTCGGGATGTGGAAATACTCCGTCGCGTCGGTGGCGTTGCGCGCCAGAGCGATGAACATGCGGTCGAGCCAGATCGGCAGCCCCTTGGGCGACGGCTTCAGCGAGCGCCGGCTGAGGAAGAACGAGGTCGACATGATGTCGAACTTCCAGCCCAGCTTGCGCGCCAGCGCCAGCGCCTTCGGGATGTTCGGCGTCTCGATGTAGCCGAAGGTCACCACCACCCGGTAGAACAGGTCGTTATAGGCGTCGATGCGCACCTTCTCGTCGTCGGGCACGCGCGGCCGGTCGGCGGTCAGCACGGTGAGGATGACGTTGTGCTCGTGCAGCACCTTGTAGTGCTTGAGGCTGTGCAGCAGCGCCGTCGGCGCCCCCTCGATGTCGGCGGTGAGGAACACCGCCGTACCGGGCACGATGGTCGGCCGCTTCTTGGCGAGGTTCTCGACGAGGAATTCGAGCGGCACCTCGTCGCGCCGCGTCTTCTCGGCGAGGCGGCGGCGACCGTTGATCCACACCGTCATGATGCCGGCGACGACCAGCGCCACCACCACCGGCACCCAGCCGCCCTGCCAGACCTTCGTGATGTTGGCGACGAAGAAGCCGGCGTCGATGACGAAGAACGGCACCATGACCAGCAGCGTCGGCACGATGTGCCAGCGCCAGCTGCGGTACATGACGATGCCGAGCAGCACCGTGGTGACCAGCATCACGCCGCTGACCGCCACGCCATAGGCATGCGACAGCGACGACGACGAGCCGAAGGCGACGACCAGCACCAGCACCAGGACGAGCAGGATCGAGTTGATCTGCGGCATGTAGATCTGCCCGCTCTGCGTCTCCGAGGTGTGCCGCACCGTCATGCGCGGCAGCAGGTTGAGCGCGATGGCCTGCCGCGTCAGCGAATAGGCGCCGGTGATCACCGCCTGGCTGGCGATGATCGTCGCCGCCGTCGCGAAGACGATCATCGGCACCCGTGCCCAGTCGGGATAGATTTCGAAGAAGGGCTGCTCGACCTGCGAGATGTCGGCCGACAGCACATAGGCGCCCTGCCCGAAATAGTTGAG
>JBDHTK010000211.1:0-5521 GCA_039808625.1 Devosia sp.
CGACTACCGCACCTATCAGGTGCAGCTCACGCGCGAGGGCACGGTCGCCGAGAACAAGGGCTACGTCATCACGCTCGACGACATCACCGACCTGCTGTCAGCGCAGCGCACCGGCGCGTGGGCCGACGTCGCGCGCCGCATCGCCCACGAGATCAAGAACCCGCTGACGCCG
Organism: Devosia sp.; assembly: GCA_039808625.1. Classification (GTDB taxonomy): domain Bacteria; phylum Pseudomonadota; class Alphaproteobacteria; order Rhizobiales; family Devosiaceae; genus Devosia_A. Next base: position 173 of record JBDHTK010000211.1, read on the forward strand.
ATCCAGCTCAGTGCCGAGCGCCTGCGCCGGCGCTATGCCGGCAAGCTCGCCGACGATTTCGAGGTCTTCGACAAGTCGATCAACACCATCCTGCGGCAGGTCGGCGACATCGGCCGCATGGTCGACGAGTTCTCCTCCTTCGCACGCATGCCCGAGGCCAAGCCGGTCATGGCCGACCTCGGCGAGACGGTGCGCAGCTCGGTGTTCCTCGAAAGCGTCCGCCTGCCGGACCTCGAAATCCGCATGGAGCTGCCCGAAGCACCGCTCACCGCCTGGTTCGATCCGCGGCTGATCTCGCAGGTGCTGACCAACCTGATCAAGAACGCGGTCGAGGCAATCGAGGGGGCGGGGCTCGAAGCGATCAAGCAGCCGCTCATCACCGTCAACCTGCGCACCGAAGGCGACAGGGCCAGAATCTCGGTATCGGACAATGGGCGCGGCTGGCCGCGGGAAAACCGCCAGCGCCTGCTGGAGCCCTATATCACGACGCGCGACAAGGGCACCGGGCTCGGCCTCGCCATCGTCGCGCGCATCATCGAGCAGCACGGGGGCACGGTCGACCTGGTCGACGCTGAACCCGACGAAGCCGGGCGCGTCGGCGCCTGTTTCTCTTTCACCTTGCCGTTGAAGTCTCCCAACGAGACGGCTGATATTTCAAATGAAAGTGCCCCGAACGACGGCAAGCCGGTTGCGGCTGCGGCCGACGCTGCGGGCACCGAGCAATCGCCCGAGCTGGCGGTGGAGAAGACTTGAGTCATGGCGCGTGATATTCTGATTGTGGACGATGAGGACGACATTCGCGACCTGATCGCGGGCATCCTCGAGGACGAGGGGTTTGAGACGCGGCAGGCGCACGACGCGGACTCGGCCCTCAACGAAATCGCGCGGCGGCGGCCGAGCCTCGTCTTCCTCGACATCTGGATGCAGGGCTCGCGCCTCGACGGGCTGCAACTGCTCGACGTGTTCCAGAGCCAGCACCACGAAATGCCGGTGGTGATGATCTCCGGCCACGGCAATATCGAGACCGCCGTCTCCGCGATCCGGCGCGGCGCCTACGACTATATCGAAAAGCCCTTCAAGATCGACCGGCTGCTGCTCATCACGCAGCGCGCGATGGAGGCGACGCGCCTCAAATCCGAGGTCGAGGAGCTGCGCGGCCGCGCCACGTCGCAATCGGTCGACCTCATCGGCGTCTCGGGCGCCTTGCAGGCGGCACGTGCCGTCATCGAGAAATCGGCGCCGACCAACTCGCGCATCTTCATCTCCGGCCCCTCGGGGTCGGGGAAGGGGCTCGCGGCACGCCTCATCCACCAGCGCAGCCCGCGCGCCGAGGCGCCCTTCGTCGAGATCAACTGCTCGCTCTATTCGCCCGACGAGGTGCAGGTCGTGCTGTTCGGCCGCGAGACGCGCGAAAAGACCGGTACGCTGCGCACCGAGGTCGGCGCGCTCGAACGGGCGCATGGCGGCACGCTCTATCTGAGCGAGGTTGCGGCGCTGCCGGCCGCGGCGCAGGCGGCGCTGCTGCGCACGCTGGTCGAGAACCGCTTCAACCGCGTCGGCGGCACGGTGGCGGTGCCCATCGACGTGCGCATCATTTCGGGGAGCTCGCAGAACGTCGCACACCTGATCGAGGAGCAGAGCTTCCGCTCCGACCTGTTCCACCGGCTCTCCATCGTGCCGCTGCAACTGACGCCGCTGCGCGAGCGGCGCGAGGACGTGCCGGCGCTGGTCGACCTGTTCCTCGACCAGATCGCACGCATGCACAATCTGAAAAGCCTCAGCATCGGCCCCGACGCCATCGCGGTGTTGCAGGCACAGGACTGGCCGGGCAATGCCCGCCAGCTGCGCAATTCCATCGAGCGGCTGCTCATCCTCATCAAGGACACGCCGCCCGAGAACGGCATCATCACCGCGCAATTGCTGCCCTCGGACATCGGCGAGGTGTTGCCGACGGTCGGCGACACCGACGAATCCGCGCATCTCATGAGCCTGCCGCTGCGCGAGGCGCGCGAAGTGTTCGAGCGGCAGTACCTCATGGCGCAGATCGAGCGTTTCGGCGGCAACATCTCCAAGACGGCGGAATTCGTCGGCATGGAGCGCAGCGCGCTGCACCGCAAGATAAAATCGCTGGGGCTGTGAGCGGCAAGCCGTGGGTAGGCAGGGCAGACCCGTTATGTCATAGTGATAGCGTGGGGGGCGGACCCGGGACCGGCGGAGCGATGTGCGCGCCGGCCTGGATAGTTGTGGCGGCTGCAATGCCGCAAATGACAAGAGGCCACAAATGCCCGGCGAAAAGCCACAGAATCTACAGGACGCATTTCTCAATCACGTTCGCAAGCAGAAGGTCCCGGTGACGATTTTCCTCGTCAACGGCGTCAAGCTGCAGGGCGTCATTACCTGGTTCGACAATTTCTGCCTGCTGCTGCGCCGCGATGCCCAGTCGCAGCTCGTCTACAAGCACGCCATTTCGACCATCATGCCCGGCGCGCCGATCCAGCTCTTCGATCCCGAGCACGCGGACGACTAGGCAGCATGGCCGCCCGTTCCGACGACGAGGACCGCCCCGGTGGCCCGCAGCCCTTTGTCGACACGCGGCCGGCGCCGACCCGCGTCGGCCTCGTCGTGCCCGACGTGCGCGGCGCCGCGACGGCCCACAGCATCGAGGCGCGCCAGGCGGAGTTCGAAGGCCTGGCCGGCGCCATCCGCGTCGAGATCGTCTTTTCCGAGGTGGTTCGCGTCCGTGAGGTGCGGCCGGCGACCTTCATCGGCGGCGGCCATGTGGAGGAGCTGAAGCGCCGCGTCAACGAGGGCGACGTCGAGCTGCTGCTCGTCGACGCCGCGCTGGCGCCGGTACAGCAGCGCAACCTCGAAACCGAAACGGGCGCCAAGGTGCTCGATCGCACGGCGCTGATCCTCGAGATCTTCGGCGAGCGCGCCGCCACCCGCGAGGGCGTGCTGCAGGTCGAGCTGGCCCATCTCAACTACCAGAAAAGCCGGCTGGTGCGCTCCTGGACGCACCTCGAGCGCCAGCGCGGCGGCTTCGGCTTCCTCGGCGGCCCCGGCGAGACGCAGATCGAAAGCGACCGGCGCCTGCTCGAGGAGCGCATCCGCCTGCTCGAAGACCGGCTGGAAAAGGTCAAGCGCACGCGCGGCCAGCAGCGCAGCGGCCGCGAGGTGGCGCAGATTCCGGTCGTTGCGCTCGTCGGCTACACCAATGCCGGCAAGTCGAGCCTGTTCAACCGCATGACCGGGGCAGGGGTGTTCGCCGAGAACCTGCTGTTCGCCACGCTCGACACGACGCTGCGCAAGCTCGAATTGCCGCATGGCCGCGCGGTGATGCTGTCCGACACCGTCGGCTTCGTCGCCGACCTGCCGACGACGCTGGTGGCCGCCTTCCGCGCCACGCTCGAGGAGGTGACCGAGGCCGACGTGATCCTGCACGTGCGCGACGCCGCCAATCCCGACAGCGCCGCGCAGGCGCAGGACGTGCTCAAGGTGCTGGGTGAACTGGGCGTCTCCGGCGACAAGACGCCGATCATCGAGGTGTGGAACAAGATCGACCTCCTGGAGGTCGGTCGCGACACGCTGCGCACCATGACGCCGGCGGGCTCGGTGGCCGCCACCGTGCCCGTTTCGGCGCAGACGGGGGAGGGCATCCCGGCCCTGCTCGACGCCATCGAAGCGACGCTCGCGGCGCGCAGCAAGGTCTTTCGCGTGCGCATCCCGCATGCGAGTGGCGCCGATGTCGGCTGGCTCTACGGCCACGCCGAGATCATCGCCAAGGACGAGCCCGATGAGGAGGGCCAGACCTACGAGGTCCGCGTCGATCCGCGCCACAAGGCCAGCTTCATCCAGCGCTTCGCCGGGCGCATCGAGGCGGGCTAGTCGTTTCACCGTTCAAGTGAAACGGTGAAACGATCTAAGTCATTGATTTTGTTGCGTTTCCGAACCGGAAAAGTCTGCAACTTTTCCTGGAAACGCTCTAGCGTCCGGCCTTGTCGGCGGCGCGGATCTCGTTCCAATAGCCGTCGAGGCGGGCAAGGCCGGCCTGCCTGAGGCCGACGCCGTCGGCCCGCGCCCGCGTCTCCACATAGTGGAAGCGGCGGGTGAACTTGGCATTGGCGTCGCGCAGCGCCGCCTCGGGATCGACGCCCAGATGCCGCGCCAGATTGGCGACGGCGAAGAGCAGGTCGCCCATCTCCTCGTGCCGTTCGCCGGCCGACGTCGCCGCCTGCACCTCGTCCAGTTCCTCGCGCACCTTGGCCACGACCGCCGGCACGTCCGGCCAGTCGAACCCGACCTTGGCGGCGCGCTTCGTCAGCTTTTCGGCGCGGGCGAGGGCAGGCATCACCTGTGGCACGTCGTCGAGAACCGATGCCTCGCCGGCCCGCTTCGCCGCCTTCCTGTTGCGCTCGTCCTCCTTGACGTCGTCCCAGCGCGCCTTGGCGCCGCCGGCGTCGCGTGCAGCCTGTTCGCCGAAGACATGCGGATGCCGCCGGATCAGCTTCTCGGTGATGGCATAGACCACGTCGCCGAAATCGAAGCGGTTTTCCTCGCTGGCCATCTGGGCGTGAAAGACCGGCTGCAGCAGCAGGTCGCCGAGTTCCTCGCGCAGGTCGTCGAAGTCCTGCCGCTCGATGGCGTCGGCCACCTCGTAGGCTTCCTCGATCGTGTAGTTGCGGATGGTCGAAAAGTCCTGCTCGAGATCCCACGGGCAGCCGCCATCGGGATTGCGCAGCGCCGCCATGATTTCGACGAGGCGGGAGATGTCGCGCGAGGGCTGCATGGCGGGAACCGGAATCGATGGGAGGGCGCCCAAGCCTTAGCGCAGGGGCCGTCCCGGCGAAACCGTTCCGCGCATCACAGTGATTCGCATAATATATATTATGGAACCCGGAACCTCCTGAAAATGGAGGTCCCATATGTGGGCAGATTTTCTCAAGAATACCGTGTTCAAGCCGCTGTTGCAGCGGCTTGGCACGGTGGGCGCTACGGCGCTGGTCGTCGGCGGCCAGTGGGTCTGTGATCAGTGGTCGGCCTGCGGGCTTGTCACTGAGGACGGCGCCCGGCTCGTCGCGACGTGGGTCGTCGCGGCGGCTCTCGTCGTGTTCGATCTCGTCGTCGCGTGGCTCGACCGGAACGGCGGGCGCTAGCCATGGCTGTCTGGTTCGAAGGCACGAATACCGGCCAGCGGTATGTCGTCGGCGCGACTTATGAGCGTGCCGGCGAGAAGTACCGGGCCGAAGCTGATGGCAGCTTTACCAATCTGCGGACCGGGCGCAGTTCGGTCGGCTCGTCCCGTGCTGATGTGGCATGGGGCGAAGCGCGCGCGGCGTCAAAGCCGCGCGT